>NZ_JBFAXQ010000034.1:0-68801 GCF_040680855.1 Kribbella sp. NPDC051952 | reverse complement strand
AAGGAGATCGAGCCGGACGAAGAGGTTCTGGAGGACGGCGTCGCGTTCGCGGGCGTCGCGCAGTTCCCAGCCCGGGTGAAGTGTGCGCTGCTGGGCTGGTCGGCCTGGCGGGACGCCACCGCCCAGGCCATGTCAAAGTCCGGCGCCGGAAAGAGGGAGTGAGCAATGCCTGACCAGACCGACGAGAAGATCGAGCTGCCCGAGGTGGATCTCGAGGCCGCCGCCGCGCAGCCCGGCACGACCCCGGCCAAGGTCGAGGACGTCAACGAGGCCCTGAAGGACGTCGTCGACCCCGAGCTCGGCATCAACGTCGTCGACCTCGGCCTGATCTACGGCATCACCGTCGACGACACCAGTACGGCGATCATCGACATGACCCTGACCTCGGCAGCCTGCCCGCTGACCGATGTGATCGAGGACCAGACCCGGATGGCGCTGGACGGCCTGGTGAACGACTTCCGGATCAACTGGGTCTGGATGCCGCCGTGGGGCCCGGAGAAGATCACCGACGACGGCCGCGACCAGTTGCGGGCGCTCGGCTTCAACGTGTGACCGGCACTGTGTGACCGGGACCGTTCCCCGAGTCGTCACCGTGGCACCGGAGCGGCTGGACAGGTGGCTGGCCGGCTTCGGTGACCGCCACGGCGACGTCGAGTACGCCGTGACGCCGACAAGCGTCACGGCGTCCGCGTCGGACGGTTCGATCGCCGTCGTCGAGGTGCCGTTCCCGCCTCTGGCCGACCTGTCGAAGGACGGCCTGCTGGCTCATGTCCGGCGGGACTGGCGGCTGGGCGTGCTGATCGTACGGCGTGGTGGCTACGGCGCCGGGGTATTTGCCGGCGGCAACCTGGTGGACTCGAAGGTCGGATCACGCCACGTGCAGGGGACGACCAAGGCGGGCGGCTGGTCGCAGCAGCGGTACGCGCGGCGACGCGACAATCAGGCCCGGGAGGCCTTCGCCGCCGCGACCGAGGTCGCCGTACGGATTCTGGCGCTGGCCCGGCTGGACGCACTCGTGTGCGGGGGAGACCGGCGGGCGGTCGACACCGTGCTCGAGGATCCGCGGTTGAAGGACCTGACCGGACTCGTGCGGCCGCCATTTCTCGGCGTACCCGATCCGAAGCAGAAGGTGCTCGAGCAGGCCGGCGCCGACGCCCGGGCGATCCGGATAGCCATCACTGAGCAGAGCAGGACTCAGGAAGACTCGCCGTAGAGGGCGCGGAAGTCCTCCAGCGTGCCCTGGTAGTACTCCAGGTCGTCGATCAGCTTCGCGCGGCTCAGTAACTGCGGCTCCCGCGCCAGCGCCCGGGCGCCGAACTCCGACCAGACCGCCTCCGGCGGAGCCTGGTCGACGCCGTCCGGCAGGAACTTCAGCGCTTCCGTGACCGCGTCCGCGGCGAACTCCCAGTTCAGCTCGACGCTGTCCCGGTTCTGCTCCGGCGCACCGGTGTAGGCCAGGTCGGCCTCCAGCGCCCGCCGGCTGTACGTCGCCGCGACCACAGCCCACTGCGCGGCGTCGATCAACGGCGACACCCCGAGCCCGAACCGGGCCCCGACCGTCCGCGCGGCGTCCTCGGACGTGTACGCGACGGAGATCTCGCCGGCCGGCGACGCGAGCGTCCAGGCGTCCGGGCCCGCGGTCAGGTTCACGCCCGGCTCGGGCTCCGCCGGCTCGACCGCCGGCACGTCCGGGTCGGCCGCCGTCGCCAGACTCACGTAGATCTGCGCCTCGGCCAGGGTCCTTGCGGTCAGCATCGGTTATCTCGCTCCTGTGTCTCGGAACAGTTCGTCGTAGGTGTCGCGCACCACCAGCAGCCGGTCCAGCCGGAACCTGCCGGCCTCCGCGTCCCGGACCACCCGGCCCTCGGGCGTCCAGAACTCTTCCTCCGGTACGGCGTCCTGCCCGGCTGGCACGAACTTGACCACCTCGTCGACGGCGGCCCGGGCGACGGCCAGCACCCTACCCGCCTCGGCCGGATCCGTGGGGACCGCCGCGGCGGCGCGGTCGGCCACGTCCATCCACTGCCCGGGATCGAGCAGCTCCGACGGCTCCGGCCCGCCGAAGGTCGGCCAGCCGATCGCCTTGGTCTCCCGCGCGGGCAGACCGAACACGTACTCGCGTTCGGCCGAGCAGACCGAGCAGGTCCCGGCGTAGCTCATCGCGAGCTGTCCGTCGACCTCGATCAGGCCGTGCTCCCAGGACGTCTCGATCGAACCGCAGTCCGGGCAGGGATGCAGTTCCAGGTACAGCTGAGCCTCGTCCCTCGTGCGCGCCACCGCGAACGCCATCCAGCCCCCATTCCTCGTAGCGAACAGTGATCGGCCCGGCGGACATCGCCGCGGGGCCTGGTGAACTACGCCTCGATCACGGCCCCGACAGCGACTGTCCGTGCCCTGGGGCCGCTATGGTCCGGCTGGCCGTCGACCCGCCTGGCGTGTGCTGGACGCCGTGGTTCGAGGCGAGCTGGCGAGAGGTCGTGGAGTAGTCGAGGCCCTTCAGGACAGCGGCCGGGACACCACGACTCTCCAGCTCCGCGGCGACCTTGGCGCTGAAGACGCCGTCCGGTGACGAGGTGTTGTAGAGCTCGCGCAGGTCGACCCGGCCCTCCGCCATCAACACCAGGCTCGGATGCAGAGACGTGAACGCCGCGGCGAAGCCGCCGTCGTTGACGCCGATCAGCCGGGGGCCGTGGATCCGCTTCCCGTCCGGCCCGGTCTCGCTGGGCAACGCCTGGTAGAGCCGCTCATGGCCGTCGGACTCGCGGACGGACAACACCACTGGTCGTTGCTGCTCCTCGGCCAGCGCGATCGCCTGCTGCAGCGGCCGGTACGGCTGGTAGACCGGTCCCGACGTGCCCTCGGCGTACTCCGTCGCGGTCAGGTCCGGCTTGCCCAGCTTGTCCGGCACGGCCTGGAGCCGCGCACCGGCGAGGACGGCGTCCATCGAGGCGCCCTGTTCCATCTGCCGGAGGCCGTCGAGGTACTCGTGCCTGAGCATCTCCACATAGAACTCGGCCTTGGCCAGGCTCGGCAGCTGGGTGGTCCGGTGGGTTGCCGGCGTACCGCGGCCCTTGTCCGTGGTCTGCCGGACGGTGACGTCGTACTCGACCGGGATCCGGACCGTGACCAGGTCGCCCGCATCGAACCTGCTGCTCTCCAGCCGGGTGCCGTGCGCGTCGTTGCTGGCCTGGTTCACCTGCTCGCCGCGCGAACCGGTGACCGAGACGACGCCGGCGTTGACGCCACCGGTCACGGTCGTCGGGCCCAGCCGATTCCCGCCCGCCGAGGAGCGCGTGGCCTTCTGCCGCCGGCGCACCTTGCGCCGCTGGCCCGGCTTCGGATCGTCCTCCAGCTCCCAACCGACCGGTCTGGCGTGGATCTTCACCGCCACCGTGGTCGGGCCGTTCCCCGGTCCCGCCATCGGGACCAGGTCGAGGCCCTCGTTGGCCAGCTGCTCGAACTTCGCCTTCAGCGCGATCGGATCCAGCTGGACCCCGAGCACCGTTTCCTGCTTGTCGTCCAGGCCACCTTCGCCGAGTACGTCGCGACGGCGGAGGAAGCTGGACAGCTCGTCGTACAGGTGGTCCCGCTCCGGCTCGCCACGGCTCTCGGCGAACGGCACGGTCGCCAGGACCACCGCGCCGTCGGGAAGGGCGAACATCCGGTGCTCCGGCAGCCGATCGTCGAGCTGCCGGGCCGGCGCCGGTCCGTCGCTCATCGAGTCGCGCGGAACCAGGGCGGTCAGGTCGGCCCGCAGCTGCCGCGGCCGGGCCTCGGTGGAGACATCGGCCATCGTCGTCCGGTTGAGCTTCCAGCGCAGGCTCGCCATCGTCGCGGCGCCCACGTTGTGCAGCCGGACGACCTCGGTCGTGAAGACGAGCTTGCGCTGGAGCTTGGCCTTGTCGAAGTGAGCGGCCCCGTCGATCGTGGTGTTCTGCTCGCCGGTGCCGGCCGTGTGCTGCCGGGTCCGGTCGGTCCCGACGCTGCCCGACACCCCCGCGCCGGTGCTACCGGCACCCGATCCCTGCACGGTCCCGGAGTGCGTCGTGGTGTGACCGGTGACCTGGTCACGCTGCTTGTAGGCGTAGGCCTGGCCGATGCCGATCGCCTCGACCTTGGGGATGTCCGGCGTACCGTCCTCCTTCACCGGGACGCCGTTGATGGTGATGCCACCCTCGTAGCGGGCCCGGACCCGGACGAGCAGGACGTCGGGCAGCTCCCGCCCCTCGATCGGGACCTCGATCGCGCCGACGTACCCGCGCGGGCCTAGCATCTTCTCCAGGTGGCCCTGGTAGGCGTCCGGAGCCAGGTCGCCGTCGAGCGCGGCGGCGAGCAGGGTGTTCCTCGCCGTCAGGTCGGGTGCGATCTCCTGGATCTGCGAACTGACCAACGCGAGCAGCTCGACCTGCTCGTCCTCCCGGCCCTCCGGGGTGATGGTCTCGAGCATGCTCGCACCGAGGCTGCGGTCGTACGCGCCCGTCGACATGTGCATCGGCCGGCGCTGGGCGGCGACCCGCTCGGCGTTGGCCAGGGCCTCCTCGAGTCGCTCCTCGTCCGTCGACGCCTCGGAGGCAGGGGCCCGGTTCTGCGTCCGCACCCTTTCGGCCAGCATGTCGTCGGTGTGCGCCGGCGCGAGACCCGTGGTCGCACCGGCCTTTTCCTGCTTGTAGCGCCGGACGAAACCGGAGGCGGTCCGCGGCTCGAGCTCGAGCTTGCCGGTCAGGTACCGCTCCGCCGCGTCGGCCACCACCGACAGCGGCAGGTCGAGCTTCTTGTTCGCGTAGAGCTCCAGGGCACGACGCTCGGCCATCGACTTCTGGGCCAGCGCGTCCTCGAGCTTGACGGTGTCGATCACCTGACCGTTCTGGACGATGTCCGCTACGAGCGTGTGCCGCTCGAGGAACTCGTAGTGCGTGCCGATGTTGACGAGCAGTCGTTCCTCGCCGGTTGTCTGGCTGTCCGTGGTCGACTGCGCCGTCCCGCCGATCCGCGCGGCCGTGACGCCGCCGGAGTTGCTGGAGCCGTCGGCCTGGGTGAGTCCGCCGCCGGCTTCGACGGTGACTCCACCGGACGTCGACGTACCGGACGTGAAGCCGACGTCGGTCATGGTGAAGTTGATGTCGGCGGTGTTGTCCCGGGTGATGGCCACGCAGGTCAGGCTCGTCGCCTCGCCCCGGACCACCACCTTCAGTTCCTGTGGCAGCAGCGTCCCGTCCTCGATCGCCTGGGACGGGTTCGCCGGTGCCGGGATGATGGCCATCGGCAGCTCGTAGCTGCCGTTCATCCACTCCCGGTTCGCGACCAGGGCGTCGGGGGAGAGCAGGTCGTGCAGTTGCGCGAAGGCGGTGGTGTCGGCACGGATCGCGGGCACGGCACGGAAGATCCGGTCCGCGGGGCTGCCCGCGTCGACCGCCACCGGGATCGCCTGCTGGACGGCGAGCGCGTGCGGCGGCTTCGGCTTCGCCTCGAACACGGGCTCCTCGGCCCGGGACAGTGCGCTGTCGTACTCGACCTCGAAGCTGCCTCGTACGTCGGCCAGCGCCTTGGAGTCGCCCTGGTCGGTCACCTCGGCGAAGGTGATCCGGCAACCCTGCTTGAGCCGGTCCAGGGCCGAGGTGCTCTCGGTCAGCGTGACCCGCTGGACCCGCCGGCCGGCGGTCCAGCTGAAGGAGCGGGCGACCGCGTTGCGGCTCAGCTTGATCCCGAGCCGGCCGGCCCAGCCGCGCATTCCCGTGGCCGGCCCCTCGGCGGCGCCGACCCCACCCGATACCGGCAGCGCCTTCGAGCGACCGGAGGTGCGGCCGGTCGCCTTCGAGCTGATCCCGAGCCGGACGACGGTTCTCGTCGTACTGGTGCCGCGGCCCTCGACGTCGTCGAAGTCCTGGGTGACCGACAACCGGAAGTTGCGGAAGCGAGGTGTATGGCCGGTCTGGTGGTCGTCGAGGACGACGATCAAGCCGCTCTGGCAGGCCTGGTTCATCCCGGCCTCGATCCGGGGCGCGCTGATCTGCTGCATGATCCGGTCGTAGTTGCGCAACTGGCTGGCCCGGCGCAGCTTGTCCGTCGGCAGCTGATCCATCAACGGCAGGCAGGTGACCTTGTCGAGCGGTGGCACCAGGCCCATCGTGCTCAGCTTGCGCAGGGCCTGCCGTCGCGCCGCCTCGGCGCCTTTGAGGTTCTGCGGCAACGACTTGCCGGGACCACGCAGCTGGTTCCGGCCGAGGCCGAGCCACGGCGGCAGGGTCTGCGGACCGGTCGGCGGCTCGGGGTCGCCGCGCAGCAGCACCCGGCCGTCCTGGTCGGTCCGGATGTTGTTGTCCTTGTCGCGCAGTACGGCGTCCTTGGACGCGCGCGCGCCGGCCCGCAGCAGGTCGTTCTCCGGGACGCGGAGACGGGCCTGGCAGATGTCCTCGATGACGATCGGCGCCGCGGTCCGGTCGTTGACCTTGCGCAGCGTGGCCTTGACCTTGAGCCCGACCAGGACGCCCTGGGTCGGGCCTTTGTCGCGGTGAACGGCCGGGGTGATCGCGGTCGAGCTGACCTGCTGTCCACCCTGGCGGGCGACGTTGCGCCCGACGGAGCCGCTCGGCGAGATGGGGGTCCGGCCGCCGAGTGACGCCGTACCGGTCAGTGAGGTGCCGTAGGACTGGCTCGCGCTGATCCCGGCGAAGTCGACCAGGACCTCTTCCTGCCGCGCCTCCGTGCTGGGCTCACCGCTCAGCTTCGCCTCGGCCCAGATCGGCTCGACCTCGAAGGTGGCCTCGTACTCGGTCTCACCGCCCGACGGGATCGGTCGCCAGATCCCTCCGGGCGCGGCCGCCTCGCGGAGCAGCCGGTACGAGTCCTCCGTGATCAGGCCACTGAGGTGCTCGTAGGTGACGCGGTCGATCCCGCCGAACCGCTGGTTCGCCTCGGCGACCAGGCGGTCGTTGATGCTCTGCAGCCCGTTGATCCTGGTGACCGTGTGCCGCGGGAACTCCTTGGTGCAGTCCGACGCGTGCCCGAGCTCGGCCAGCGAGACGGTCTCGTCCGGCGGCTGCACCGTGTAGGCGCTCGGCACCCACGTCTGCTGCCGGCCGGCGTCGAACGTCTCCACCGGCGACCACGGGTCGGTCGGCGAGTCCCGGACCTCGACCTCCCACTCGCCGGTCCATTCGTAGAGCAGCGATTCGCCCTCGTAGGCGTCGACCCAGCCTTGCTGGTGGTACGCCGTCGCGCCACCGGTCTCGGCCAGCGTGCGGCCCGACGTCACCGAGACTCCCGGCGCGAGCACCTCGGACGCGGCATGCAGCGGCGTCCCCGGCGCGGCCATCGCGAGGAACGGCCGGACATCGACACCGGTGGTCACGCTCGATGCGTGTGTATTGGTGGTGGCGAAGCTCTGGCCACCCTCGCCGAGCGTGCCGGACATCTGCTCGGCCAGGTCGTAGTCGCGATCGATCACCTCGGTGAGATCGCGACGCTTCATCCGGACCCGGACCTGCTTGACCCGGCTGACGTCGTCGTCAGGGGGACCGTCGATGGTGAACACCAGGCCGTCGGCGGACATCAACTTGCGGTACACCGCTCCCGGCACCGGGATCGGTCCGTCCGAAGTGATCCGCGCGCGGATGTGGTTCCCGGCCAGCACCTTGTTGATGTCGCTGACCGGCAGGTACAGCGGCTTCCCGGTCGGTACGCCGGTCTCGAGCAGATCCTTGACCGGGATCGCCTGGTCCAGGCTGCTCTCGTAGGCGTCGACGCGCCGGGCCGCGATCTGGGCCCGTACCTCGATCCGGGCCTGGGTGTGGTTCGGGTCGTCGAGCTCGGTCAGCAGGTCCTGGTACCCGGTCAAGGCCAGCCGGGCCTTCGCCGACGCCTGCGTGTACGCCGCCGCGATCTCGGTGTGCCGCCGTGCTTTGTTGCCGGCAGCAACGGCCCCGGCGCGCAGCCCGCGGGCGCGCTCGGCCGCACCCTGGTCCTTCGCGGTGTCTTCCTTCTGCGCGTCGCGCTCGCCCTGAGCGGCCTCCTCGGTCGCAATCGCGGCGGTGCCGGTCTTGGCGGCGGCCTTCTCGTCGTGGTCGGTGATGGAGCCCTGCAGCAGCTCGATCTGCGCGGCCACCTGCTGGCGGAGGTGGCCCGGGGTGTGCCGGGCCGGCGTCGCGTTCGCCTCGGCGCGAGCCGCGGCGAAACCGGCCGCAGGTGCGTTGGGCACCGAGATCGAATCGGCGATCCAGGGAAGCGCGGGCTCACTGCCGCTGCGCTGGCGGATCGCCTGCGCCAGTCCCTGGATGTCGCGCTCCAGGTCGGCCACGCTGCGCGGCCCGCTCGGGCGTCCGTTCGCCAGGGTCTCGGCCCGGGCCTCGTGCCAGTCCTTGACCAGCAGTTGGTAGGCGACGTTGTCGGCCTGCAGCCTTCGGTTCCGCCGCTCGTTGCCGAAGGTGGACCTGAGCCGGTCGAAGACTCCGGTCGGTCGTTCGGCGTACTCGGCCGCGAACTGCTGCGTCATCAGTGACAGCTGATGCGCCCAGACATGCCGGAGCTGATCGTCACCGAGTCGCGGCGCGATCCGGATCACGTGCGGGTCGTCCGCCGTACCCGCATGGAGCCGGCCCTGGGCGACCAGGCCGCCGACCGTCGGCAGCACCTCGACGCGAACGTGCTGAGGTACGTCGCTGGCCGGCATCATCACCACGGCCAGCTGCGCCTGCGAGTCGATCACCGGCTGGGCGGTGAGTGACGAGGCGAGGTCGTCCTGGCTCATCCCCGCGAGGACGGCCAGGGCGGTGCGCTGGTCGAGATCCCGATCGAGACTCGGACGTCCACCGGTACCGGTCACCAGGCCGGTCCCGCGGACGGTCCGGGTCAGCGTTCGCCGGCCCGAAGGGCGGCGATGGCCGCCACCCACGCCGGCGCGGTCGCGTCCCGAGCCGGGTGGGCCGGTGGGAGCGGTCGCGCCGATCAAGCGTGCGTCGTTGCTGATCTCCTTCGACGCCGCGACGATCTCGGACGGCTTGACCGGCGGCGACGTACCCGCCAGACCGTCGAGCCGGGCCGCGGCCTCGGCGGAATCCGGTGCGGCGCTGCGGAGCGCGACGCGGAGCATCGCCTCGGCCTCGTCGCGCTGGGAATGGTCTATTCCAGGGGCAAGCAGGTACCGGTCCAGGGCGGCGGTCGCGCCGTCGGCGGGGGATTCACCGCGGGCCCGGGCGATCTCGGCACCGAGCACGCCGACGGCCTCGGCCAGCAGGCGGTCGTCGCGCACATGGTCCTTGGCCCGGCGGGCGAGCTGCGTCTCCAGCGCGCGGACGACGTGCACCGGCAGAACGTCGTGGCGGCTGGTCAGCCAGACCCTGCCGTCGCGCAGCGGCACAGCACTCGGGCAGAGGATGCCGAGGGCGGTCCCGAGTGCCGAGCGGGCCCGGTCGGCCGGCGTGAGGGTGGAAACCGTGGGAGTCGACACAGAGCTCACCCCCTCCCGTTACGTGCCTTGGTGCTCACCAGTTGTCACCAAGACCTCAGACCACGGAATTTAGCAAACAATTGGTTACTCGCCAGCAACTCGGACCACGCGAACTGTTAACAATTTTCGCCTCACGGACACCTAGGATCGCGGCATGAACGACCGGTTGGGTTCGTCGGAGTGGAGTGTGCCCGAGGCGCGGAGCATGGTGGCGCGGCTACGGCACGTGGCCTCGGACGGCCCCGAGTACGACGGTGTCGAACTGTTTCTCGCGCTGTGTGACTACCTCGACGAGCTCTACGGGGGGTACGGATTCGACCGCGTCTATACCGGCCCGGAGCGGTCGGCGCTGGCCGACGTCGTACGCCGGGTTCGCGGGCGGAACGCCGTACCGGACCCGGACGGGGAGCGGCTGGTGCAGCCGGTGAACGCGGCGGTCACGCTGGTCCAGGGCCGGACCCTGGCCGCGGATTTAGAGGCGTCCGACGGGTGGCAACGGGAGCTCGGTCGCGCACTGCACGGGCTGTACAGCTATCTAGACCAGTTGTACGGCGGACCGGGTGCGTTCAACGAGTTGCTGACCACGGTGGAAAGAGACCGGGTCGCAGCCCGATAACAGGCCGACCTATTGGCTTGGTTGGCACCTCGCTGCCATTACGGTAGGCGGGTGAGTCTCTCGTCCTCCACGCGTACCCCCTCGCAAGGCGCCCGCGGAGCGGGCCGATCGGCGGGTGGCGGTTCCAACCGCCTTCCCAACAGCCGAGAGCGCCGCCCCGCCCTGGCCGCCTTGGCGGTGATCCTGATCCTGCTCGGCGCGGCCGGCTCCGCGCTGATCGCACTGAACAGCGGCAACCGGTCCGACTTCGTCGCGATCGGCGCCGACAGTCTCGCGCCCGGCCACAGACTCGAGGCCAAGGACCTGTCCCGCGGTGACCTCGCCGGTGCGACCGGTGGGCTGATCCCGTGGTCGGAGGCGAACAAGTACATCGGTCGCTACACGACCACCTGGCTGTACAAGGACCAGTTCATCACCCCGCAGAACCTCACCAAGGACGGCGCCAAGCCGACCCCGCTCGGTGGTGCGCTGGTCGGCATCACCCTGGAGGCGGGTCGCGCCCCGTCCGACGGGATCGAGGTCGGCGACATCGTGTCGGTGATCCAGGTCCCGACGTCCAACCAGGACACCGGGAGCGCGAGCACCCTGGTGAAGGCTGCCATCGTGACCGCCAGCTCGGGTGCCCTGATCGACTCGAAGACGAGTGCCAGTTCCACGCTGAATGTGACTGTGCTGATCCCGAGCGACAAGCTGGCCGGCGTAGCCGCTGCGGCGGCGGCCAAGTCGTTGGTGCTGGGGACGCTCGCGCCCGACACCAAGCCCGAGATCTCGTTCAACGACGGGAACAATTGATGGCTCTGGTAGCACTGGCGAGCGCAAAGGGCTCGCCCGGGGTGACGACTGCCAGCCTCGTCTTCGGTGCGCTCTGGCCGCGGCAGGTGCTGCTGGCCGAGTGCGACCCGGCCGGCAGCGATGTGGCGATCCGGATGACCGGACCGGGTGGCGCCGCGCTGAACTCCGACCGCGGGCTGGTCAGCCTGGCCGCGGCGAGTCGTAAGGGTCTGGGTGACGAGGTGATCCTCGCGCACAGCCAGCAGCTCGACGGCGGTCTGGACGTACTGCTTGGCGTCCGTTCGCCCGAGCAGGTCGGTGGCATGGGCGGTCTGTGGCATCCCCTCGGCATCACGTTCAACCAAATGCAGAGTGGCGACGTACTGGCTGACTGTGGCCGAATCGGTGCGTCGTCGCCGCAGCTTCCCGTCATCCAGTCCGCGCGACTCGTCGTACTGGTGTGTACGGCGACCGGGTCGTCGGTCGCGCACCTGCGCGAGCGGCTGTCCTCACTGGTGCACCACGTCGACGCACAGCTCGGTGTGGTCGTGGTGGCGGACCCGAAGCGACGCGACGGGGTCAAGCAGGTGTGGACCGTGCTGGACGCGATGTCCGTGCCGGTGCGGCACCGGTGGCACCTGGCGTACGACCCGGTCGGTGCGGCGTTCTTCGACGGGCGCGGCCACGGCCGGCTCGACAAGACCGCATTGATCCGTTCGGCGAACGACATCACCGCCGAGATGGCCTCGATCGTCGCCGCGCCGCCGCCGCAAGCCTTCGACATGGCCGAGGCAGCGTTCCCGCCGCCTAACGGTGACTATCGATGAGCGCTGACCAGGAGTTGGTGCGTAAGCTCCGCGTCCAGGTCGCCGAGCGGCTGAACGAACAACGCCGGCGCGACCAGGTGAACGGCGTACCGCCGATGAGTGCGGACGACGAGCGGGAGTACGCGCGTTCGCTGATCGTCCAGGTGCTCGAGGACCACGCGCGCTACGAGCTGGCCGAGGGGCGTACGCCGCCCACCCCGGACGACGACGCGCAGATCGCCGGCGCGATCCACTCGGCGCTGTTCGGTGTCGGCCGGCTGCAGCCGCTGATCGACGACCCCGAGGTCGAGAACATCGACATCAACGGCTGCGACCAGGTCTTCGTCCAGTACGGCGACGGCCGCGAGGAGACCCTGGGTGCGGTCGCCGAGAGCGATGACGAACTGGTCGAGCTGATCCAGGTGCTCGCCGCCCACGCCGGTCTGACCAGCCGCCCGTTCGACTCCGCCAACCCCCAGCTCGACCTACGGCTGCCGGACGGCTCCCGTTTGTCCGCGGTCATGGGCGTCACCGCGCGGCCCGCGGTCTCGATCCGGCGGGCTCGGTTGGGCCGGGTGTTCCTTCGCGATCTGGTTGCCAACGGCACCATGTCCGAGGACGTCGGCTCGTTCCTGCGGGCCGCGGTCGCGGCGCGGAAGAACATCATGATCGCGGGCGCGACGAACTCCGGGAAGACCACGCTGCTGCGTGCGCTGGCCAACGAGATCGGCGCGGGGGAGCGGCTGATCACGGTCGAGCGCTCGCTCGAGCTCGGCCTCGGTGAGTTCAAGGACCTGCACCCGAACGTGGTCGCGTTCGAAGAGCGGTTGCCGAACTCCGAAGGCGTCGGCGAGGTGGCCATGGCCGACCTGGTCCGCCGTTCGCTGCGGATGAACCCGAGCCGGGTCATCGTCGGTGAGGTCCTCGGCGACGAGATCGTGACGATGCTGAACGCGATGAGCCAGGGTAACGACGGCTCGCTGTCGACGATCCACTCGAACAGCTCGATGGAGGTGTTCAACCGGATCAGCACCTACGCGATCCAGGCCCGCGAGCGGTTGCCGATGGACGCCACCCAGATGCTGATCGCCGGCGCGCTCGACTTCGTCGTGTTCGTCCGCAAGCACAACGACTACCAGCACGGCGGTGGCCTGAACCGGTACGTCGAAAGCATCCGGGAGGTCACCGGCTGGGACGGCCGGGTGCTGTCCGGTGAGGTGTTCGCGCCCGGACCCGACGGCCACGCTGCCGCACACGCTCCGATCGCGTGCATGGACGAGCTCGAGCACTACGGGTACCAGCCCCTCGTGCACGGAACGTGGGCGTGAGTCAGTGAGCGAGCGAAGCGAGGTCACCATCGAGCACAGTACGCCTCGTGTCTCGTCGGCGCCCGGAGCGAAGCGAGGACGTCGATGAGCAATCGGACCCTGCTCGCGTTGCTGTGCGGAGCCGTTGTCGGCGGCGCCGTACTGCTGCTGATCGTCGCGATCCGTGGCACCGAGCCGCGGGAGGAGACGCCGTCGATCTTCCGCCGCAGCAACGTCGAAGGCCGGAAGAACCTGATCCGGCTCGGTGTCGGCCTCGGTGTCGGCCTGATCGTGCTGGTCGTCACCCGCTGGCTCGTCCTCGCCATCGCGCTCGGCCTGCTCGCCGCACTGGCCGACCGCTTCTTCGGTGGCACCGGTGAGGAACGCCGGGCCATCGACCGGTTGGACGCGCTGGCCACGTGGACCGAAGCGCTGCGCGACACGATCGCCGGCGCGGTCGGTCTGGAGCAGGCGATCCCGGCCACCGCGGTGAACGCGGCCCCGGCGATCAAGCCCAACCTGAACCTGCTGGTCGACCGGCTGCGCATCCGCGAACCGTTGCCCTCGGCACTGATGCGGTTCGCCGACGACCTCAACGACCCCTCCGCCGACCTGATCGTCGCGGCCCTGGTCCTGAACGCCCGCCTGCGCGGACCCGGTCTGCGCGAGGTCCTCAGCGCCCTGGCCGACTCGGCCCGCGAGGAACTCGACGTACGCCGGAAAGTCGCAGCGGAACGTCGTGCGACCCGGCGCAGTGTGCAGGTGGTGGTCGCGATCACCCTCGTCATGGCTGCCGGACTGGTGCTGTTCAACCCGGTCTACATGGCGCCGTACACGAGCTTCATCGGGCAGGTCGTCCTGCTGGTCGTCATTGCGCTGTACGCGCTCGGTCTGGTCTGGCTGCGCCGGCTGGCCAAGATCGAGGTGCCTGAGCGGTTCCTGATTCGTAGCAGCGATACCCAGCGGACGAGCCGGGACATCGACGCGCGGATGGAGGTGGTGGACCGATGATGTGGGCCTTCATCACCGGCGGCCTGGTCGGTCTGGGTGCGTACCTCTTGGCGCGGATGTTCATCAAGCCGCAGGCGAACGTGCTCTCGACCATCGCCCGGATCGACGCGGGTCGCGGCGGCTACACGAGTGGCGCGACCACGAGTGCGGCCGGCGAACGTGTGCTCGGATCGGTGGACCGGGCGCGTGAGTCGCTCGGCCGGCGACTCGAGGCCGAGGCGAACGCGCGGGGCTGGGCGTTCGGCAAGCTGCGCCGCGATCTCGCGGTGATGAACCAGCCGTTCGCCGCGATGCTCGCCACCAAGGTGTTCTTCGCACTCGGGGCGATGATCTTCATCCCGCTCGTCCTGTTCCTGTTCGGCGCGCTGGGCCTCAGTGCCCCCGGTGCGAGCCCGGCGATCGTGACCCTGGCCGTGATGGTACTGGCGTTCTTCCTGCCCGACCTGGCGTTGCGGCAGGAGGCGGAGAAGCGGCGGCGCGACTTCCGGCACGTGGTCGGCAGCTTCCTCGACCTGGTTGCGATGAACCTGGCCGGCGGCCGCGGGTTGCCCGAGGCACTGATGACGGCGTCGACGATCGGCGACCACTGGGCGATGGCCCGGATCCGGCAGGCGCTCGCGAACGCGCGCCTGATCGGCATCACGCCCTGGGACGCAATGGCGCGGCTCGGCGAGGACCTCGGCGTCGAGGAGTTGCGCGACCTGGCATCGGCGCTGGCACTGGCCGGCGACGAGGGCGCGAAGATCCGGGCCTCGCTGCTGGCGCGGGCCGCATCGCTGCGGCGCAAGGAGCTGGCCGACGTGGAAGGCAAGGCCGGAGAGCGGTCGCAATCGATGCTGGTGGCCCAGCTCGTGATGATCGCGGCGTTCTTCCTCTTCCTCGCTTTCCCGGCCGCGATCGCGATCCTCGGGAGTTAGGCCAGATGGTGATCAGGGCATGGGATCCAACGGACGAAGCTGTCCGTCGTACAGGGCATACTGAGGCCTCCTGCGGGCCTCATGATTTGGGAAAGGCGATCGGATGATCTCAGAACTGATGTTCTGGCGGGCGATGACCGGCTACGCGATGGCGCGGGCCCAGGCTCAACGCGCGCGAGCCCGGCAGGGCCAGACCGAGCTGGGGGCTTCCGCGCTGGAGTGGGCGATCATCTCCGCCATTCTGGTCGCCGCCGCGCTCGCGATCGGCGTCGTGGTGAAGCGCGTCATCAGCAAGCGCACCGCCGAAATCGACCAAGGCTGACCCAGGAGATGTCTGTTCGGCTGCGAAGGCACCGCCGGCGGTCGGAGCGGGGGGTCAGCTCGCTCGAGCTGGCCATCCTGGCGCCGGCCATCCTGGCGTTGATCTTCGTGTCGATCCAGACCGCTCTCTGGTTGTACGGGCGATCCGTGGCGCTGAACGCTGCACAGGAAGGTGTTTCGCGGTTGCGGCTCGTCCAGCCGCCGGTCTACAGCCCGGCGGTGGGGGAGAAGGTCCGGGCCGACATCGAGTCGTACGCGCAGCAGCTCGGCGGGACGACGTTGCAGCATGCCGCGGTCCCACCACCGTCGTACAACAACCCTGAAGGCATGGTCTCCTTCACCGTCACCGGCGAGACGGTCTCGCTCGTGCCCGGCCTGACGCTGAAGGTGACTCGTACCGCCACCGGCCCGATCGAGCAGTTCGAGGCCGACGACAAGTGAGGCCGCAGAGATGACGCGGAAGCTGGGGATCCGCCGCCGTCGAGGTCGTGACGGCAATCGTGACAGGGGCCGCGACAGGGCCCGTGAGCGAGGCGCGCTCGCGCTCGAGCTGGCGATCCTGGCGCCGGTCCTGCTGGTGCTGTTCATGTTCCTGCTCGCCTGTGGGCGCTACTTCCAGACCAGCTCGCTGCTGGAGAGCGCTGCCCGTGACGGTGCCCGCTCGGCCAGCCAGGCACGCTCGCTGAACGAGGCCCAGGGCCGGGTCGACGAGGCGGTCACCGGCACGATGAGCCAGGCGGTCAAGTCCTGCAAGGACACCGCGTCCGGCGGCATCACGACCGCGTTCACCGCCGGTTCACCGTTGTCCGTCGAGGTTACGTGCACGATCAACTACCGCGACCTCGGCCTGCTCGGTCTCGGCGGCGACACCACGATCACCAAGCGGTTCACCTCCTCGCTCGACCCGTACCGGGGGGTGCGCTGATGGTCGTCCGACCTGATCGGCACCGGTCCCGGATCGTCGAGTTCTTCCGGATCGATGCCCCCGGCAACCATCGGCTGCTCGGCCGCGGCGCCTTGAGCCCCGCGGTCGCGATTCTCGCGGTGATGATCTTCACCCTGGCCGGCCTGGTGATCGACGGTGGTCGCCAGCTCGGCGCCCGCTCCCGCGCCGTCGGCTACGCCCAGGAAGCGGCCCGGGTCGGCGCGGCCGCCATCCAGGTGAACAACGCCCAGGCCAAGATCGACAAGGTCAAGGCGGCGGCGGCGATCGCCGCGTTCTGTGCCCAGGTGACGTCCAACGACCCGAGTGTGACCTCGTGCGTGCCGACCGTCCTGACCGAGGACGACGTCGACATCACGGTCGCGATCACCAACAAGACCACGTTCCTCGGCCTGATCGGCAAGAACTCGCTGAAGGCCTCCGGCACCGGCCAGGCCCACGCCGAACAAGGCGTGAAGAAGGCCGACGACAGCCCGTCCATCCCGCCGATCGTGGTCAACCCGACCACCGACGGCCCGGGCGCGCCGACCAGCATCGCGCAGCCGCCGACGATCGATCTTCCGTGCCCGACCTGGACGATCGGTTCGCCCACCCCGATCTGGACCCTTTCGCCGTTCCCGTTCCCGGCGAGCTGCTCGCCGAACGTGACCCCGACACCGGACCCGTCGGCACCCACGCCACCGACCAGCACCCCGCCCTCTTCTCCTCCGACCAGCTAAGGACTTCATCCGTGCGCAGGTTCACTCTCCCCACCGCACTGCTGGCCGGCGCCCTTGTCCTGACCGCCTGCGGTGGCAGCGACGGCAACGACGGTGGCCGCCCGGTCCCGGTCGGCGGCGACTCGGGTACGACGACGTCGAACACCCCGACCACCAGCACCAGCAGCAGCACCGAGCCGTCGGAGCCGGCCACCAGCACGAAGCCCACCACGGCGAAGAAGGACATCTACGTGGTTGCCGGGAACTTCGGTGCGAACCCCGCCGTCCAAGGGCTCGTGGCCAAGTACCCCCTGTATTTCGACGCCCTCGTGAAGAAGGACGACACGGTTCTGAAGAAGTCGTTCCCGTCGTTCTTCTACGCGGATGTCTCGGAGGTGATTGTGGATGCCAAGCGCAACGGCTGGGTCATGCGCCCGCCGGGCAGCGTGGTGGTCGTCGGCACGCAGGGCCAGTCGGACGGCACGGTTCGGGTGAAGACGTGCCGCTCACAGACCACGCAGTACTGGGATCCGAAGGCGAAGAAGTGGGCCGAGGTGGCGCCGAAGGGCGCGCCGGAGGTGATCGACATGATCAAGACCGGAGTCGGCTGGCTGCCGTACCGCCTGGCGCCTTCCACCGGCGTGAACTGCGCGAGCGTGCACTATCCGGCCTAGATCGGAACAAGAGAATTCAGGTCCCGAATAGGTGACGGGGTACTGGGCAACGGGCATGATGCCCCTGGTCGAAGATAATCTGCCGGAAGACGAGTCTGGGGAGTGAGGATGCACAACCGAGTGGGCCGCGGAGTGCTCGTCCTGAGCGCCGTACTCGCGCTGCTGATGGCCATTCCTGCCTCGACAGCCTCCGCCGACACCATCCAGACCGGCAACTCGGTCTGCAGCATGTACGTCAACTCGGTCGGATTCGGCGCCTACTGCAGCTCCGGCAGGGCGTATCTCGGCGGCGGCAGTCCGCCGCCCACCTGGCGAGAGCGTTTGCATGGCCGGCCCTTCGTACCGTGCCGCGACTTCGACATCCCCGACGGGATCCGGTTGCCCAAGGCGCCGGACGGCAAGGCCTGGGTGCTGCGGGTCACGATCACCGACTACGACCTGAACAGCTACAACGGGGGCCGCAACGCGCACCTCGAGCGCGCGTATGTCCCGGTGGACGACGCCGACCGGGCGCAGTGCCCGTTCCCGGACTACATGGAGCAGTTCTGGTGGCCGTTCAGGAGCAGCTATCCGGCTCCGGCGCTTCAGGTCATGCCCACGTACACGCCGCGGGTCAACGTGCCGGCCTTCTTCACGCTGACGCCGGAAAGCTCGATGGCCAACGCGAGCGACGGCACCCAGAGCAGCTACTACGGCCCGGCGCACAACCTGACCATGCGCGGCATGGTGGTCGAGATGACCATCGACCCCGGTGACGGCAGCAAGCCGTTCAAGTGCCCTGTGGGCGTGACGCCGGTCGACGATCCGGATGGGTACGACCAGAGCCAGCCCCCGGAGAACCAGATCAACCCGTGCAAGCACATCTACGAGCGGTCCAGCGCGAACCAGCCGGACGGTATGTATACCGTCAAGCTGACGATCACGTGGGAAGTCTCGTACTGGATCGGGCGGGACCAAGGCGGCTGGCATCCGATCGGGAAGGCCAACGTGACCGCGGTGCAGCGGTTGCCCGTGCAGGAAGCGCAGGCCATCGGTGGGTAACGGTGGGGGTATGGAGGAGCGATGGTAAGGACGAGTGAACCGGTGCGGGCGGCGCGGCTGCCGCAGCGGCGGTCGGGGAGCCCGGGCGCGGACCGGCTGAAGGGTTTCGTCGCGCTGCTCGCGATCCTGGCGATCGTCGGCGGCGTCCCGTACATCTTGCTGCGCTTCTTCGGAACGCCGTGGCCGGACAAGATGCCAACCACCAGCATGCTGTTCAGCGAGCTGAGCATCGAGACCGTGCTGGGCATCATCGCGTTCTTCATCTGGGTGGCCTGGCTGCACTTCGTCATCTGCCTGATCGCCGAGGCGGTCGCCGAGGTCCGCGGGCACGGGTTGTCGCCACGCGTTCCGTTCGGCGGCGGCTCGCAGACGCTCGCCCGCCGGCTGATCGGCACCGTCGTACTGATCGCGGCCGGTGCCGGCGTCAGCCTGCCGGTAGCCAGCGCGGTCACGACCGCCAACGTCCCCACCTCGGTGAGCGTGACGCAGGGCGGCGACCAGGGGAGCGGGAACCAGTTCCGCCAGACCGAGACCCGCAGCAAGGTGCTCAGCGGCAACCAGACCGTCAAGACCACCAGTCACACCGGTGTCCGGACGAACAGCGACGACAAGGGCACGGTGATCAAGTACACCGAGGTCCGTCCGCCGGCCGGCCGGAACTACGACTGCCTGTGGGACATCGCCGAGCGGTACCTGGGTGAGGGCCGTCGGTACAAGGAGATCTACGACCTCAACAAGAACAAGCTCCAGCCCGATGGTCGCCGGCTCACCAACCCCGACCTGATCCTGCCGGGCTGGCAGGTCCGGCTGCCGGGCGACGCCAAGGGTCCGGGCGTGCACACGGTCCGCGTGAAGATCGACGACCACAGCACCGGGACGCGGCTCACCAGCGGCACCAAGGTCACGACCGGCACGAAGGTCACGACCGGCACCAAGACCACCACGGGTACGAAGACCACGACCGGGACGAAGACCACCACCGGGACCAAGACGACGACTGGCTCCAAGGAGACCACCGGGACCAAGACGACGACTGGTCCGGGCACCCGCTGGTCCGAGCAGGGCACCGAGTCCGGCTCGTCCATCGTCATCGGCGGCGTGAAGGGCGACCCGAACGCGAAGAACATCAAGCCGGGCGAGCCGGGCATCACGGTCGGCCCGCACGAGCCGGGTACGACGTCCTCCGAGCCGGGCGACCCGGCCGCCGGGGGCACCGAGGTGCCCGTGGCGGATCCGGCGGCGACCGACAACGGCATCAGCCTGACCGAGGCCGGCATCTACGGCTTCGGTGCCGCACTCCTCGCGGCTGGTCTGGCCCTGGCGCTGAAGCGGCGCCGCGGCTGGGCGCAGGGCCCGGGTCCGAAGGCCGTCGGCTATCGGCAGACCGAGATCGGTCTGCGGCTTGCGTCCGACATCCCGACCGCGCAGTTCGTCGACAACGCGCTGCGCAAGCTCGGCGCCGACCTGACCCAGATCGAGCGGCCGATGCCGAAGGTCGTCGCCGCGCTGGTGACCGACCGGGCGCTCACGCTCGTGCTCGACCCGTACGAGGCGCAGTCCCCACCGCCCGGCCCGTGGCAGGCGATCGCCGAGGGCACCCGGTGGACCTTGCGCCGGGCCTATGGCCCGACCGGTGAGGTCGACGCGCCCGCGCCGTACCCGACGCTGGTCACGATCGGCCAGAACGCCGACGGCGCCACTGTGCTGGTCGACCTCGACACCGCGAACGGCATCGTCAGCTTCGGCGGCGTGACCAACGCGTCCCGCGACGTGGTCGGTTCGCTCGCGGTCGAGCTGGCGACGAACCTGTGGTCCGAGGGTGCGCACATCAGCATGGTCGGGTTCGGTGACGACCTGTCGTCGCTGGCGCCGGGACGGCTCAGCTACTGGATCCGGCTCGACGACGCGATCGCCGAGGTCGGCCGTCGTACCGACGCGCAGGTGCAGGCCTGCGGGCGCCGGGACCTGAGCTCGGTGGCCGAGGCCCGGATGTCCTACCCGGATCCGGTGCTGTGGGGTGCGGAGATCATCTTCGTGTCCGCGCCGCCGTCGCCGGAGGAGCAGGACCAGCTGAACCGGCTGGCCGCGGACCACCAGCGCAGCATCGCGGTCGTCGTGGTCGGCGACGTGATCAGCTCGCCGTGGCGGTTCGTGGTGGACGAGAAGAACCAGGCCGTCTGCCGGCTGCTCGGGCTCGAGGTCGACGCGCACAGCGTCAACCCGGAGCAGTTCGCCGACCTGGTCGCGCTGTTCGACGCGGCCGAGTCGGATGCCCGGGACAAGCGCCGGGCCGAGCAGGACATGCCGGCGTACGAGTTCTCCGGGACCGATCTCAGCCGGCCCGCACCGGTCGAGGTCGACCTGCTCGGGCCGGTCGAGGTGGACGCCCGCGGCGCCATCGACGACGGCCGGGTGTCGCTGTCGACGGAGATCATCGCGTTCCTGGCCAGTCAGGACTACGGCGTACACCCGAACGTCCTGGCCGGTTCGATCTGGCCGCGTGGCATCAGCGAGGAGCTGCGTGACGCCGCGCTGGAGCACACCCGTCGCTGGGTCGGCGTGGACGCCATGTACGCCGATGAGTCCGGTCGGTGGATGCTGAACCGCAGCATCGTCCGGGTCGACTGGGACGTGTTCCGCACGCTGGCCAAGCAGGCGACGATGATGGACGACCCGCGCGGTCCGCTGTCGACGGCGCTCAGCTTGGTGCACGGCGCTGCGTGGTCGAACCTGCCGGCCGGGCGGTACTCGTGGCTGGCAGCCTCGGGGATCGAGCGGCGGATGGTTGAGTCCGTGGTCGACGCCGCGCTGCGGCTGGCCGAGGCCTCGCTGAACCACAACGACGGCAACCTGGCCCGCACCGCACTCCAGACCGGCCTGAGCTTCTCGCCGGCCTCAGAGGAGCTGTGGCGAGCCACGCTCCGGCTGGCGGCGCACTTCGGCACCACCGCCGACGTCACCAACGTCGCCGGCCAGATGTACGCCGCTCTCGCCAAACACGGCGCTCCCCGCGGGCCCGAGGCCGAGACCGATGCCCTCGTCGACGAACTGCTCCCGGGCTACCACCGCCCAGCGGCGGTCGCCTGATCACCAAACAGCAACCGCCCTGCACTCTCTCGAGTGCAGGGCGGTTTGTTGTGTGACCTAGAGGGAGCTCGCGCTCCAGGTGTCGCAGCGGGTCATGTCGCCGGAGTCCATACCGGCCTTGAACCACTTCATCCGCTGTTCGGCGGTGCCGTGGCTGAAGCTTTCCGGGGTGACCTGACCCTGGGTCTTCGACTGGATGCGGTCGTCGCCGACCGCGGCGGCGGCGTCGAGGCCGTCCGCGATATCGGACTCGGACAGCTCCGTGATCAGCGGCTTGCCGCTCTTGTCCGGCACGGTGGTGGCGTGGTTCGTCCAGATCCCGGCCAGGCAGTCGGCCTGGAGCTCGGACCGGACCGAGTCGGACGTGGGGCCGCTGCGGCTCTTGATCCGGCCGAGTATCCCGTACAGGTTCTGGATGTGGTGGCCGTACTCGTGGGCGACGACGTACGCCTCGGCGAAGTCGCCGCCGCGGGCGCCAAGGTCCGTCTGCAGGGTCTTGAAGAACCCGAGGTCCAGGTACACGCGCTGGTCCGGCGGGCAGTAGAACGGGCCGACCGCGCTGGTCGCAGGTCCGCAGCCGGTGTTGACCGAGCCGTCGAAGACCCGCATCGGGGCCGCGGTGTACTTCTTCCCGCGCCGGGGGAGCTCCGCGGCCCAGAAGGTCTGGATCGAGTTCTGGTAGAAGACGAACCGGCAGTCGGAGTTCGTCTGCAGGTCCGACCCCTTCTTGCAGGAGTCCAGGTTGCCGGCCGCGGTGTTGCGGACTGCGGGCTCTTCGCTGCCGCCGCTCCCACCGGGTAGACCACCGTTGAGCAGCAGGATGATGACCAGCAGGATGATGCCGCCGATGCCGCCGCCGACCGGGATCGCCCCGCCCGGCAGCCGACTGCCGCCACCACCGCTTCCGCGAGTGTCCTCGACACCACTGGTGTCGAGATCCGCGTCCGGGTTGAATTTCACACCCATTAGACTAGACCCGAGCGCGGGGGATTTTGCCATGTCCTGACACAGCGCCGCCCGACCCCTGACCTTGAGGACGCCTGCACCGCGATGATTACTGTCTCCAATCTCGAGGTCCGCGTCGGTGCGCGTCAGTTGCTCGCACCCGCCTCGTTCCGGGTCGGACCGGGCGACAAGGTGGGGCTGGTCGGGCGGAACGGCGCCGGGAAGACGACGCTGACCAAGATCATCGCGGGCGAGGGCCTGCCCGCGAGTGGTTCGGTGAACACGTCCGGTGAGATCGGGTACCTGCCGCAGGACCCGCGCACGGGCGATCTGGAGATGCTCGCGCGGGACCGGATCCTGTCCGCGCGCGGTCTGGACGAGGTCGTACGACGGCTGCGGAGTGCCGAGAAGTCGATGGCCAGCGCGGATGAGAAGACCCGCGCGAAGGGCATGCGCCGGTACGAGCGGGCCGAGGCCGACCTGCACGCCGCCGGTGGGTACGCCGCTGAGTCCGAGGCGGCCCGGATCGCCGCGAACCTGGGCCTGCCGGAGCGCGTCCTCGGCCAGCCGCTGGGCACCCTCTCCGGTGGTCAGCGCCGCCGGGTCGAGCTCGCCCGGATCCTGTTCGCCCAGGCCGAGACACTGCTGCTCGACGAGCCGACCAACCACCTCGACGCCGACTCGATCATCTGGCTGCGCGACTTCCTCAAGTCGTACCCCGGTGGCGTGATCATGATCAGCCACGACGTGAACCTGCTCGAGGAGACCGTCACCCGGGTCTTCCACCTGGACGCGAACCGGGCCGAGATCGACGTCTACAACGTCGGCTGGAGGGCGTACCTGACGCAGCGCGAGACCGACGAGCGGCGCCGTAAGCGCGAGCGGGCGAACGCGGAGAAGAAGGCGACCCAGTTGGTCGACCAGGCGAACAAGATGCGCGCCAAGGCGACCAAGGCCGTGGCGGCCCAGCAGATGCTGCGCCGGGCCGAGCGGCTGATGTCCTCGCTCGAGGACGAGCGCAAGCAGGACCGCGTCGCGAAGATCTCGTTCCCGACCCCGGCGCCCTGCGGCAAGACGCCACTGATGGCGCGCGAGCTGTCCAAGTCGTACGGCTCCCTGGAGATCTTCACCGATGTCGACCTGGCGATCGACAAGGGCTCGCGAGTCGTCGTACTCGGCCTGAACGGCGCCGGCAAGACCACGCTGCTCCGGGTCCTGTCCGGGATCGAGAAGTCCGACACCGGCGAGGTGATCGACGGGCACGGCCTCAAGCTCGGGTACTACGCGCAGGAGCACGAGACGCTCGACGTCAACCGGACCGTCCTGGAGAACATGAAGACCGCCGCGCCGGATCTCAACGAGACCCAGGCCCGCAGCGTGCTGGGCTCGTTCCTGTTCACCGGTGACGACGCGGACAAGCCGGCCCGGGTGCTGTCCGGCGGCGAGAAGACGCGACTCGCGCTGGCCACGCTCGTCGTCTCGGCGGCGAACGTACTGCTCCTCGACGAGCCGACCAACAACCTCGACCCCGCGTCCCGCGCCGAGGTGCTGAACGCGATCCGCTCGTACGCCGGTGCGATCGTCCTGGTCACCCACGACGAGGGCGCTGTGGAGGCGCTCGAACCCGAGCGCGTGCTGCTGCTCCCCGACGGCGTCGAGGATCTCTGGTCGCCCGACTACGCCGACCTGGTGTCGCTCGCCTAAGTTAATCGCGAGTAATGTTCCTCGTATGAAGGAACTCCGGTTGACCGTGGAAGGCCCGATCGCGCGGGTAGTGCTGGATCGGCCCGAGGTGCGCAACGCCCAGACACCGGCGATGTGGAGCGCCCTGGCGGAGTTCGGTACGACGCTGCCGCCCGAGGTCCGCGTGGTCATCGTGTCGGGTGAGGGGCCGTCGTTCTCGGCCGGACTCGACCGGCGGCTGATGATGGGCGACAACCCCGGCGGCGAGGAGCCGCTGCTGTCGCTCGGGGCGAAGCCGACCGCCGAGGTGCACGAGCTGATCGCCGGGTTCCAGGCCGGCTTCTCGTGGTTGCGCCGGCCGGAGATCGTCAGTATCGCCGCGGTCCAGGGACATGCGGTGGGCGCCGGCTTCCAGTTGGCGCTGGCCTGCGATCTGCGCGTGGTCACGCCGGACGCCCGGTTCAGCATGCGCGAGACTGCGCTCGGTCTGGTCCCGGATCTCGGCGGCACCCAACCGCTCGTGCAACTGGTCGGGTACTCGCGGGCGCTCGAGCTGTGCGCGACCACGCGGTGGGTGGAGGCGGACGAGGCGAAGGAGCTCGGCCTGGCCAACATCGTCGTACCGGCCGAAGAGCTGGCCGGGACGGTCAAGGATCTGTCCGAGGCGCTGCTGACACCACTGCCGGGAGCGATCCGCGAGACCAAGGCGTTGCTCCTCGGTGCCGCGGATCGCTCTTATCAGGACCAGCTGAAGGCGGAGCGCGAGGCCCAGGAGCGCCGGCTCAAGGAGCTCATCGCGGCCTTCGGGTGAAGCTGAGGTTGACACTAAAGCCGGGGTGGAGCCTCAGTGCCAGTTGCTGATCTGCAGGTCGCGCGGAGCCGGGTCGCCCTGACCGATCTCGACGTACTTCTTCAGGCTCAGCAGGTACGAGCCCCACTTGGTGCTGCAGTGGTACATGAACTCGACCGGCTCCTTCCAGCCCTCGTGCTTGAACAGGACGATCGTGTAGTCGTCGGCCGTGCTGAGCTCGAAGCTGACGTGCGTACCGATCCACTCCTCGGGGCCGTCCACGACCTGCCAGCGGACCAGCTTGCCCGGCTCGACGTCCAGCACCTTCATGCTGAACGAGCCGCCGGCGACCGGGAAGTGGAACGTGATCACGCCGCCGACCGTCTCGTCGCCTTGCGTGTCGTCGGTCCACCAGCCGGCCAGGCCGGGGATCGTGGTGAGGGCCTTCGTGACGTCCTCGGGGGACGCCGTGATGCCGATGCGGTGCAGGATGTCGACCATGGGAATGCCTTTCTCGGTTAGGTTTCTCGACTGCGTTGAATGGTTTCTGCGATGCGCTTGATGCGCTGGAGCCGTCGGTCCCAGGTCTCGCTGACGGTCGCCATCTGGGCGACCGCGCGGGCGAGCTGGGACTCGTCCACCGTGTAGCGGCGTTCCCGCCCGGCTGGCGTGCCGTGCACCAGACCGGCCCGATCCAGTACGGCGAGATGCTTGGCGACTGCTTGCCGGGTGACCGGCAGCCGCCCGCTCAGCGTTGTCGCCGTACCGCCGCCGTCGGCCAGTAGCTGGTCGAGCATCCGCCGCCGCATCGGATCGCCGATCGCGGACCAGAGCTCGTCGTCGATCACGGCGTGGACACCAGCCGGTCGACGTACGGCGCGAGCCGGGGCAGGAAGTAGCCCCAGCCGCTGGCGTGGTCGTTGTAGTTGTCGTCGGTCCGCGACGCCTCGTCCCACCCGGTCTCGGCGAAGCGCAGCAAGGTGCCGCCGTCCTTGGCGATCAGGTCGAAAGTGACCAGGAGTGAGTTGGTCTCGGTCGGAACCTCGTCCTCGTAGTCCCACCGGAACGAGAAGCGTCGCGGCGGATCCGCCTCGACCACCGTCAGGTCGACGACCTTGTCCGGGCCGAAGGACACCGTGCCGGTCGCGCCGGGCTTCGCCTCGAGGTCCGCGTCGTCCGGCCACCACTCGCGCAGGTGCTTCGGCGAGCTGACCACCTCGTAGACCACCTCGGGCGTAGCGTTCACCTGGATCTCCCGCTCGATGCTTCTCATCCCGCCTCATTCCTTTCGCAACCTTTGGTTGCCTATGACTGTAGGTCAGGAATCGGCGATGCGCAACCATTGGTTGCGTGAAGAGTTCTGGGGGAAGCTCGGGGCGACCTCGAGTGTTATCAAGGTTCACGAGAGGGAGGAGAGCGGATGTCGGGGATGATGCGCGGCCCGGGGATGGGTGCGGCGAGCTGGCGGCGCCAGGACGCTTCAGTGGCCGGCCAGAAGCTGGCAAAGGGCACGCTGCCGCGGATTGCGCGGTTCGCGAAGCCCTACCGCCTGCACATCACGCTGTTCCTGCTGCTCGTGATCGTCTCGGCCCTGCTGGTGATCGCGTCGCCGCTGCTGTTCAAGAAGATCGTCGACGACGGCATCACGAAGGGGAACGCCGGCCTGGTGACCGCGCTCGCCCTGGTGGTCGCCCTGCTCGCTGTGTTCGACGCGGGCCTCGGCCTGGTGCAGCGCTGGTTCTCGGCGCGCATCGGTGAAGGACTGATCTTCGACCTGCGCACCAAGGTGTACGAGCACGTCCAGCGGATGCCGATCGCGTTCTTCACCCGGACGCAGACCGGCGCGCTGGTCTCCCGGTTGAACAACGATGTGATCGGCGCGCAGCAAGCCTTCACGTCCACGCTGTCCGGCGTGGTCTCGAACATCATCAGCCTGATCCTCGTGGTCGGCGCGATGCTGGTGCTGAGCTGGCAGTTGACCGTCGTTGCGATCCTGATGCTGCCGATCTTCCTGCTCCCGGCCCGGATCCTCGGCCGCCGGCTGGCCGCGATGACTCGCGAGCAGATGCAACTGAACGCCGAGATGTCCACCGGCATGACCGAGCGGTTCAGCGTCGGGGGAGCGCTGCTGGTCACGCTGTTCGGCCGCCCGTCGATCGAGAACCGCGACTTCGGCGAGCGTGCCGGTCGGGTCCGCGACCTGGGCATCCGGATCGCGATGCTCGGTCGCGTCTTCTTCACCGCGCTGACCCTGGTCGCGGCATTGGCCACGGCGCTGGTGTACGGCGTCGGCGGCAACCTCGCGGTCCGTCAGACCCTGACCGTCGGGACGCTGCTCGCACTCGTCGCACTGCTGGGCCGGCTCTACGGTCCGCTGACCGCACTCTCCAACATCCGCGTCGACGTGATGACCGCGTTGATCTCGTTCGAGCGGGTCTTCGAGGTGCTCGACCTCGAGCCGATGATCAAGGACGCGCCCGAGGCGAAGGACGTGCCGGCCGGTTCGGCCGGCGTCGAGTTCGATCACGTCGCGTTCGCTTACCCGACTGCCGACCAAGTATCGCTGGCGAGCCTCGAATCGGTTGCTGTGCTGGACAAGCGCGTGTCGGCGCAGGTGCTCGAGGATGTCAGTTTCGTCGTACGCCCTGGTCAGATGGTCGCGTTGGTCGGGCCGTCCGGTGCCGGTAAGACCACGATCACCAACCTGGTCGCGCGGCTGTACGACGTGACCGGGGGAGCGGTCCGGATCGGCGGGCACGACGTACGGGATGTGACGCTGCAGTCGTTGCGCGATGCCATCGGGTATGTGACGCAGGACGCGCACATGTTCCACGACACGATCCGGGCCAACCTGATCTATGCCAAGCCGGAGGCGACCGAGGAGCAGATGGTCGAGGCGTTGAAGGCGGCGCAGATCTGGGAGCTGGTGTCGTCGTTGCCCGATGGACTCGACACGGTGGTCGGGGATCGCGGTCACCGGCTGTCTGGTGGCGAGAGGCAACGACTTGCGATCGCGCGACTGTTGCTCAAGGCACCGCAGATCGTCGTACTCGATGAAGCGACCGCGCACCTGGATTCCGAGTCCGAGGTGGCTGTGCAGCGGGCGCTCGACACCGCGCTGGAAGGGCGGACGTCGTTGGTGATCGCGCACCGGTTGTCGACCGTACGCAACGCCGACCTGATCCTGGTCGTTGACCACGGCAACGTTGTCGAACGCGGCACGCACGAGCAGCTGCTCGCGGCCGGCGGTGAGTACGCCGACCTGTACCACACACAGTTCAAGGAGTCCGGGACTGCCGCGGGCGTGTAGGTGCGGCTAGATTTGTGCTGAGGAAGGGAGGGGACCGTGATCAAATTCGCCTTGGCCCTCGCCGCGGGGTACGCGGGCTACAAGCTCGCGTACAACTCCGAGGACGGCCGTCACTACGGCGAGACCGGCGACCGCGCCGTCCGGCTCACGCTCTCCCTGCTGATTGCCGCCCTCGCCGGCGGCGTTATGTACGCTGCTCTGCTCCCGCACTAGGCGGCGTCTTCTCCGAGTCGTGCTCCAGCATGTGCAGGACCGGTACGCCGAGGTGCCGGCGGGCCGAATTCGTCCAGTCGAGGTGGAAGAACTCCGCCACGACGTGCGGTCGGGTCAGGATGATGACCTCCTGGCCCTGAACGTGCTGCACGGTCGCGACCAGCGCATCGATCGCGCGCTCGTGCGAGATCCCGCCCTCGGCGGTCTGGCCGAGGTCGCGCAGCCGCTCGACGCTCCGCCCGCTGCAACCCTTCGCCTCGCTGTCGATCGCCTGCTGCGCCTCGGCGAGGTCCTGACGCTGGGTGGCCAGCCCCGGCCCGTAGAGATCCGCGGTGCCGAGTGCACTGATCGAGGCCTCGACACCGGCCTCGGCGTTGTGGCACGGCACGAGCACGTGGTACTTCACCGGCTCGGGCATGTCGTTGTGGAGTTCGACGACGCGTTTCGCGTCTGGCTCGGACAATTCCTGTTCGACGAGCAGTACGACGTCGTACATCTCGTAACCTCCGGTTTCTACCAGTCGGTACGACTCCATGATGCCTCTGTACCCGGTCGGCGTCAGCTGGAACGATCCAGTTTTCTCCGGCCGTAGGTCCGCAGCGCGCGGCTCCGGGTCGGGCAGATCCGGCAGGTACAGGTGCGCCGGATGTCGTCCTCGCTGAGCTCAGCCGCGACCTCCTCGGGCGAACGACCCGCCTCGGCAGCCTCAGCGAGAAGCTCGCGGACGGCGTCCAGCACCTCACCGCGACCGCTGTAGCCGATGGCAATCGTCAACTCACCCACACCGATGCGGTCCCGCGATTCCTCGACCGCGTCCTTCAAGGCCCGAGCGGTTGCGTCCGGCAACAGATCGAGCTGCCCCGCGACATGGAGCCGCCAGCCCGGGTCACGGCGGACGTGATCGGCCAGGACCGTCGTCGTACCCGGCGCCGCGAGCCCAGCGGCGGTTGCCGTCCATGGCGATCGCGACATGTTCCGGCATCGGCAGGCCGGCAAGTTGCCGGCGCAGGATCCTTGCGTAGAGGCGGTAAAGCATCAGCGTTTGGCGCTCGAGAGTACGTCGGCCAGGTCGAACTTGACCGCTTCCTCGAGTTGCTCGTAGGTGCACGACTCCGGCGTACGGTCCGGGCGCCAGCGGACGAACTGTGCCGTGTGCCGGAACCGGATGCCTTCCATGTGGTCGTAGCGGACCTCGACCACGAGCTCGGGCCGCAGCGGGGTGAACGAGAGGTCCTTACCTGCTTGCCAACGGCTACCTTCGGCGTTGCGCGGCGTACGAACGCCTTCCTCCTGCTTGGCCCACGCCCACGG
The DNA here is from genome assembly GCF_040680855.1 of Kribbella sp. NPDC051952. Taxonomy (NCBI): domain Bacteria; kingdom Bacillati; phylum Actinomycetota; class Actinomycetes; order Propionibacteriales; family Kribbellaceae; genus Kribbella; species Kribbella sp. NPDC051952. The sequence continues at coordinate 38,915 of NZ_JBFAXQ010000034.1, read as the reverse complement.
GTGCTCGTCGAACGTGGTGACGAGCGGCTGCATCTCCTCGAACAGCTCCTTGCGGCGCTCGAGCGGGAACGCACCGATCACGCCGACACTCGCCAGCGTGCCGTCCTCGTTGTACAGCCCGAGCAGCAGCGAGCCGATCCGGTCCGGGCCGCTCTTGTGGATGCGGTACCCGGCGACCACGCAGTCCGCCGTACGCTCCGGCTTCACCTTGAACATGGTCCGCTTGTCCGGCAGGTAGAGGCCGTCCAGCGGCTTCGCGATCAACCCGTCCAGACCCGCGCCCTCGAACTGCTCGAACCACTGCCCTGCCGTTTCGTGGTCGGTCGTCGCCGGCGTGACGTGGATCGGCGCCTTCGCACCGGCCAGCGCATCGATCAACGCCGTACGACGCTCAGCGAACGGCCGCTCCATGTAATCGTCGTCACCGAGAGCGAGCAGGTCGAACGCGACGAACCGGGCCGGGGTCTTCTCGGACAGCATGTTCACCCGGCTCGCGGCGGGGTGGATCCGCTGCTGCAGCACCTCGAAGTCGAGCCGGTCCCCGGATTCGCCGATCACGATGATCTCGCCGTCGATCGCGCATCGCTCCGGCAGGTTCGCCTTCACCGCCTCGACCAGTTCGGGGAAGTAGCGCGTCATCGGCTTCTCGTTCCGGCTGCCGATCTCCACGTCGTCGCCGTCGCGGAAGATGATCGACCGGAACCCGTCCCACTTGGGTTCGTAGCTCAGTTCCCCGCGGGGAATCTCCTTGACCGGTTTGGCGAGCATCGGCTTGACCGGCGGCATGACAGGCAGTCGCATCCCGTCATTCTTACCCACGGCCAACTCTTGGGCGATCGGGCGCGTCGCACTGGTAAGGACGAAATGACCAACTCGGGAGGTTGATCATGAAGATCAAGGGTCTTACCAAGGCAGGCGGCGCAGCAGCCGCACTGGCCGTGGCTGCACCGCTCGTCCTGAGCGGTTCGGCTGCTCCTGCCAGCGCTCAGACGACGGCAGCGACGTCGTGTGGGCAGTCCGTCACCCGACTGGATGCTGTCACCTACGCGGACCGGCTGGTTCTCGCCTGGGGTCGCGGAGACGCGGCAAGGACAGCCTGTTACGGATCAACCACTGCTGTGCGGGCGCTGTCCGCGCAGGCGACGCCAGGCGGCATCCACTGGCGCCGGGTCTCGGCGGAAGGCGCGGCCGGGACAATCTATGTGACCTACCACGACGATGCCCGTGGCGGGAATCTCGTCGTCGGCGTCGCCAACGCCGCGCCGGAGTTGCGCGGTCCCGGCGGCTGGCATGCTGCGAACAGCGTTCGCTTCGTCAACGAACCGCGCGCCTGGACCGCGGTGCAGTGGTCCGACAACCTGGTCCGCGCCTGGGGCCGCGGCGACACGAAGTGGATGTCGTACTACGCGACCCCTGCGGCGACGAAGTCCTTGCGGCAGGTCGCGGCCAAGGGCGGTGCGTCCTGGCAGCGGATCGCGACCGAGGGTGCGGCCGGTACGACGTACGTGACCTACAAGAACCTCTCCACGGGTCACCAGTTGGTCGTCGGCATCTCGAACGTCGGACTCTCCCAGGGCGACGCCCATGTCGCCTACCGGATCCAGTACCGCTGACCAGGCTGTCCGCCCGATTTCCCCCGGCCGCCCCCGGGGCTGGTGGACAGTGAGCCGCGCCGCATCGACAATTTGGAGCATGACATCGGTGCCGCTGGAGGGAACGCGTCCGTCGGACGCGGAACGGGACCGTGTCCTGGCCGTCCTGCGCGACGGCGCCGGCTCGGGCCGGCTGTCCCACGACACCTTCATCCGCCGGATGAACTTCGTGCTCCGGGCCCAGAGTCGCGGCGAACTCGCCGACGCCATCCGGGACCTGCCACCCGAGGAACCTCGCGTCACCGGCTGGGCCCGACGAGCCAGGACCACCTGGGCGTCGGGCGTGGTGCGGCCGTGGAACACCTTCCTCGAGCGACTCGGCGGGCTGCCGCGGGTCACGGCCGCGCGGAAGCCGCTGGCTGTGCCGCCTCAAGGGCTTGCGTTGCCGGCGCCCGGCTCGCCGACCGTGCGGATCGGGCGTGGGCCGGGCGCGACGCTGCGGATGGCCGACGTGTCCGTGTCCCGGTTCCATGCAGAGCTCCGGCAGGTCAACGAGACCTGGATGCTGCGTGATCTCGGATCGATGAACGGGACCGAGGTGAACGGCCTGCGCATCACCACGCCGGTCCGGGTGCGTCCAGGTGACCACGTCCGCTTCGGCGCGGTCGCGTACGTACTCATCTGGACCGACCAGCCCGGCTGAACGGTTCTCAGGGCTCGGTTCTCAGGGCTCGGTTCTTAGGGCTCGGCGATGATGCGGCCGCCCTCGAGGAACGGGTCGAACGAGCCGTGTGCCGTCGTACCGTCCTTGGCCGGGATGACTTCTTTGGAGTACTGCGCGATGTAGGCCCGCCGGTGCTTGTCGGTGAGGTTGGGTCCGCTGCGGTGGATGACGACGCTGGAGAAGACCACGATCGAGCCGGCCGGCGCGGTCATCGGGATGCCGGGATCCGAGCCGAAGTAGCAGACCATGTCGTTCAGCTTCGGGTCGCGGATGTGCTTGATGTAGGACTTGATGCCGGACCGCGAGTAGGGGAGCAGGTAGACCGAGCCGTTCTCCTCGGTGACGTCGTCGAGGGCGATCCAGCAGGTCAGGTAGGGGTCGTGGTCCTCGTGCACGTAGCCGGAGTCCTGATGCCAGGCGAACGCCGTGTTCGGGTCGCCGGCCTTGATCACGTACTGCTCCCAGAACAGGAAGGCGTCGTCGCCCAGCGTGGCTTGGCAGATCTCGGCCATCATGTCGCTGAACAGGAACTGCCGCAGCTCGGGCCGGTCCTGGTAGATCATGCTGCTGAAGTACCGCTTGCCCCGGTGATTGATCCCGAGCGAGTCGGTCCCCGCCGCGTCCATGGCCGCGTCGAGCTTGTCGATCGAGAACTGGGCTCCGCCGCGCAGCAGTTCGAGTTGGTCGTCGGTGAGTACGCGCTCCAGCACGAAGTAGCCCTCGTCGCGGAACTGGGCCAGGTGCTCGGGTGTGACCAGTTTGGTCAGTGTCATCGTGCGGTCCTCCGGTCGGTCGCCTCGTCCCTACCGCTACGACGCTAGGCGTACGGCGACCTCCGGAGAATGTCTGCGTGCGGCCCGGACATGAACATTTTGGCGTACCGTGACCCGCATGGCCGAGCGGACAGTCATCGCGATCTCGGACGGCCCGGTGACCAGGCTCGGTCAGCTCGTGCTCGCGGGCGAACTGGACGACGGCGAGCCGATCATGCCGTCGACGCTGCGGGTGCTGGACGCGTACGTGCTCTCCGTGCTGATCGATGGCGAGGGCAACTATCGCGACGCGGACGGGCGGAACGAGCGGATCCGGCCGGGTGCGCACACGATCACGCCGCCCCGTTTCCCGCACACGTACGGCACCGATCCGGGGGAGCGGTGGACCGAGTTGTTCGTCGTCTTCACCGGACCGCTGTTCGACGCCCTCGGCCATCTGGCCGGCGCCGGCCCGCGGTACCCGGTGCCGGCCCCCTCGATCGAAGCGCTGCGCACCGTACTGCGTTCACCGCCACGGAACCGCCGGGTCGCGGAGCACCAGCTGCTGGCGTTGGCGGATTGGCTGATCGACACCGACGACACCGTCGAGAGTCCGGACGTGAGTCCGGAGATCATGGATGCGATGGGCCGGCTGGGCGACGACCTCTCCGCGACCACGGATCTGGCCACGGTCGCGGCCGCGGCAGGTCTGAGCTACGACACGTTCCGGCGTCGCTTCACGGCACAGGTCGGCCAGACGCCGGCCGCGTTCCGGAACGAGCACCGGCTGCACGCGGCGGCCACGTTGCTGCGCCTGACCGACCTGACGCATCGCGAGATCGCGCGGACCCTCGGGTTCGCTGACGAGTTCCACCTGTCCCGGCGGTTCCGGGCCCACTTCGGCGTCGCGCCCCGGAACTACCGCCGTACCTGAGGTGCGGGATGGCCGCCAGCAGCTTGCGCGTGTAGGGGTCCTTCGCTTCTCCAATGCCGCCGTGAATCGAACAGACCAGGGCTGGCTGATCACGTCGCCCGCCGGCCAAGCCACCAACCGGCTCTTGCTGCGGGCAAGGAGACGCGCACACAGCCCATGAACCACGCACCTCCTGAACTGGTTAGGGGAGGAGTACGACCTTGCCTGTCGTGGATCGGGTTTCGAGGGCCTGGTGGGCAGTGGCGGCTTCGGACAAGGGAAAGGTTGTGGTTAGCGCGTGCCAGCGGCCGGAGATGGTCTCTTCCAGGGCGGCTGCTTCCAGCGTGCGGAGTTGGGCGGCTAGTTTGGCGCCGATCGCCCAGCCTGCGGTGAGGCCTCGGCTCATCAGGTCGTCCTGGTTGAACTGGATCGCCCCGCCACCGGACCAGCCGAACATCAGCACCCGTCCGCCGGTGCCCAGCAGATCGAAGGCCCGCTGTCCGTTCGCCCCACCAACGCCATCGAGCAGCACGGTGATCTCCCGACCGCCTAGCTCGGCCGTCAGCTTGTCGGCCCACCTAGGATCCCGGTAGTCGACGGCGTACTGCGCACCCAGCGACCGGACCGTCTCGACCTTCGCCTCACCACCGGCCAACCCGATCACCGTCGCGCCGACGTTCCGCCCGGCCTGGACCAGGTAGCTCCCGATCCCGCCCGCGGCCGCGGTCACCAGTACGACGTCATCGGCAGTCAGCCTGGCCTGACTCAGGATCCCGGCGGTCGTCCGCCCGGTTCCGATCGCCGCGACCGCCTGTGCCGCGTCGACGTGGTCCGGGAGTTCGTACAGCGATACCACCTTCGCGACCGCGCGTTCGGCGTACCCACCGGGCACCATGCCCAGGTGCACCACGACCCGCTTCCCAACCCACGCGTCGTCGACGCCGGGCCCGACCTCGATCACCCGTCCGGAGACCTCACGGCCAGGGATCGTGGGTAGGTCCGGTACGGGGATCGGGCTCCCGCCGTTCAGGCCGGACCGGATCATCGTGTCGACCAGGTGGACGCCGGCCGCCTCCACCTGGATCAGTACCATCCCCTCACCGGGAACGGGATCCGGAACCTCCTCGAACACCAGGTTCTCCGCCGGACCGAACGCATGCAATCTGATCGCCTTCACGACCCAGGACGCTACGACCTCAACATTGCTTCAGGTCAAGCCATCCCACTTTCTTACTTTGTGTATTAAAGTGCGAAGTGAGGGAGGGTGATGTGGCAAGGATTCTGAAGGGCGCGAACGCACAGGAGACGCACAGCGCGATCCTGGATCTGATCCGCTCCAGCGGCACGGTCACGCGGGTCGACCTGGCGGACAGATCCGGCCTGACCGGTGCGTCGATCTCCCGGGTGGTCAAGCAGTTGCTCGCCGACGGCCTCATCGTCGAGACCGGACTCGGCGACCCGACCGGCGGGAAGCGCGCCACCCTGCTGCAGTTCAACCCACGTGCGCGGCACGCCGTCGGCATCTCGATCGACACGATGAGCACGACGTACGTCGTCACCGACATGAGCGGGCGGGTCCTCGATCAGGTGTCCTCGCGCGGCATCGGCCGGGACGCGCCCGCCACGGCCGTGCAGCGGATCACCGCGGAGCTCGAGGACCTGATCGTGAAGGCCGAGATCGCGCCGTCCACGCTGGTTGGTGTCGGCGTGGCTCTCGCTGGCCGGCAAGGCGGGGGAGGGACGCGGCTGCTGCGGACGAACAAGTCGAAGTACGCGTGGGAGCCGTTCGCCGTCCGCGACATCCTCAAGGAAGCGATCGAGCATCCGATCGTGGTGGAGAACGACTCGACCTGCGCTGCGATCGGCGAGTTCTGGGCCGGCCGGATCCCGTCGGTGAACGACTTCGCGACCATCTACCTGGCTGCTGGTTTCGGGCTCGGGCTGGTCACCAACGGCGATGTGTACCGGGGCTCCTCCTCGAATGTCGGGGAGATCGGGCACATGGTCCTCGACGTGAACGGACCGGAGTGCTGGTGTGGTGGACGCGGTTGCCTGGAGAGCCTGGCCGCGCCCGCCCGCGTGGTGAAGCTGGCCGAGGAGGACGAGACCCTGGTCAAGGAGCTTGCTCTCCGCGGCCGGCAGACGGCGGTCCGCTCCGACTTCGCGAAGATCGCCCGCCTCGCGGCAGCCGGCGATCCACGCTGCGTGCGGTTGCTCGAGGAATCCGCGACGTACCTGGCCAAGGCCCTGCTGTCGATCACGAACCTGCTCGACCTGGACCAGATCATTCTGGCCGGCCCAGGCTTCAGCGACGCGGGAGATCTCTACGTCCGCATCGCCACTGCTGAGATCAACCGCCTCTCGTTCGTCCGCGCGATGCACCCCACCCGAGTAGAACTCTCCAAACTGGGCCCGAGCGCCGCCGCCCTCGGGGCCGCCTCCCTGGTCCTCCACAGCCAACTGACGCCGCACCAAAAGTCCACCCGCTAGCGACGGGCTGGAAAACCCTTATCGCCGTGGGCTTCTGACGAATAGGCTCGCGGTCATGACCGAGGGCGACTGGAGGGATGGCGGATTCAGGCAGCGTCGGCCCTCCGCGGAGACCCTTGCCTGGGTTGCGGCATCGATGGGTCGGGGCAGTCGTGTCGTTGGCTATCGCCGCTTGACCGGTGGCGTCTGCTCGGCGGTCAACCGGCTGACTGTCGAGCGACGCGGAGTGCGGACGTTCGTCGTACTGCGGCAGTACCCGGGCGGGCTTGACCTGCAAGAGACCTTGGAGCAGGAGATCGCCAACCTGGGCGTGGTGGCGGGAAGCGGGCTCCCGGTTCCGAGCATCCTGGCTGCTGATGTCGCCGGTGCTTCGACGGGAGGGGCGCCATCGCTGCTGATGACACGGTTGCCGGGGCATGTTCACCTCAACCCGACGGAACCTCGGTCGTGGCTGACGCGGATCGCGGAGCTGGCTGCCTTCCTGCATTCCCTCGATCTCCCCGCCAAGACGTTCAGACCGTGGACGGATTCCTGGATCGCTCCGCTGGACGGGTTCCAGGTGCCGGTCGGCGCACAGAAGCCGGCTGTGTGGAAGGCGGCGTTCGGTGTCATGGCGACGCCGCCGCCGAAGGACACTGCCGTCTTTCTGCACTGCGATTTTCTGCCCGTCAACCTGCTGTGGTCGCGCGGGCGGATTACCGGGCTGACCGACTGGAACGGCATCTATCGGGGATCGCGCGCGATCGACGTCGGGCACTGCCGGCGTTACCTGGCGGCGCTCTACTCGCCCGAGTGGGCGGAGCAGCTTCGGTCGCTGTACGAGTCGAATGCCGGGGTGACTCTCGATCCGTGGTGGGACCTGTATGCCCTGCTGCACTACGACGACAGCGGGGCGAAGTGGATTGACCGTCAGGTCGCCGGGCGCCGTCCCGTCGACGTGCCCGGCATGACTGCCCGGGTCGAGGTCGCCATCGAGACGGCGCTACGGCGCCTGGACGCTAGCTGAGGAAGTCCTTCAGCCACTGGCCGCTCTTCTTCACGATGCGGGCCTGGGTGGTGTAGTCGACGTAGACGATGCCGAAGCGGCGGCTGTGGCCCCAGCTCCATTCGAAGTTGTCGATCAGGGTCCAGGCGAAGTAGCCCTTGAGCGGGAAGCCTTCGGAGACCAGGTCGCGGCAGACCGCGACGTGTTGCTGGAGGTAGTCCAGCCGCTCGTCGTCCTCGACGGTGCCCTCGGCGGTCAGGACGTCCGGGTACGCCGACCCGTTCTCCGTCACGTACAGGGGCAGCTCCGGCGCCAGCTTGTTGATGGTGACCAGGATGTCCCGCAGTCCGCGCGGCTCGATCGGCCAGCCCATCTGGGTGCGGGGGAGACCGGTGTCAACGGCAACGACATTCTCACTGCCGGGCTGGGTCGACGGGCCGGGCGTGGAGATCGGCCCGTCCGGTGCGGCCACGGTCGTCGGGCAGTAGTAGTTCACGCCGATGAAGTCCAGCGGCGCCGCGATCAGCGGGAGGTCGCCCTCCTGCGCACCGAACCACTCGGTCATCCCGGTGTCCGCGAGTACGTCGGCCGGATACGCACCGCTCAGCAGTGGCTCGAGGAACATGCGGTTCCGCAGCCCGTCCACCCGCCGCGCGGCGTCGCGGTCCGCGGCCGAGTCCGACGCGGCGTGGATCGGCGCCGGGTTCAGCGCGATCCCGTACGTGCCGCCCTCCGCCCGGATCGCGTCCAACGTCAGACCATGCCCGAGCAGGAGGTGGTGGACCGCCTTGAGCGCATCCGCGCCCTCGGTCCGCCCAGGAGCGTGCTCTCCGTTCCCATACCCAAGGAACGCCGAGCACCACGGCTCGTTCAGCGTCATCCAATGCTTGATCACGTCCGAGAGTTCGCCGTGGGTGATCGCCGCGTAGTCCCGGAACCGCTCGGCCGTATCGCGAACCAGCCAGCCGCCGGCATCCTCGAGCGCCTGCGGCAGGTCCCAGTGATAGAGGGTCGCGTACGGCGTCACGCCGTACTCCAGGCACGTCTCGGCGAGGCGCCGGTAGAACGCGAGTCCGGGAGCGTTCGCCGCACCGGAGCCGGTCGGGACGATCCGCGGCCACGCGATCGAGAACCGGTACGCCTTCAGCCCCAGGTCCGCCAGCAGCCGGATGTCCTCGGCGAACAGGTGGTAGTGATCGTCCGCAACGTCACCGTTCGTGCCGTCGGCGATCCGGCCGGGCGTGTGCGCGAACGTGTCCCAGATGCTCGGGCCGCGCCCGTCCTCGGACACCGCACCTTCCACCTGGTACGACGCGGTCGCCGCACCCCACGTGAATCCCTCGGGGAACCCGTTCGTCATGTCGTCTCCTTGGTGCGCTCTACCCAGAACCGCTCGTCGGGAAGAAGGCTACCTAACCGGTTAAGCAACTCGTCGGGAAGGTCCACCTCCATCGCCTCGAGGAGTGCGTCGACGCGGGCGGGCTTGGTGATGCCGACCACGGTGGCGGTGATGTCCGGGTTGTCCACCGAGTGCCGGAGCGCGGCCGTGGCGAGGTCGGTGCCGTACTCGCGGCACGCCTTGTCCATCGCCGCGACAGCCTCGAGTACAGCGCCCGGAGCGTCGCGGTAGCCGTACTTCGTCGCGCCCTGCGGGTTGGCCAGGATCCCGCCGCCGTAGATCGCCGCGTTGATGACCGCAAGACCGTCGGCAACAGCCCGACGGATCAGCGGGCCGGCCGTGTGGTCGACCAGGCTCCACCGGTTGTGCACGAGCAGCACCTCGAACCCGCCGAGGTCGAGGTACCGGCCGAGCTCGGTCGTGTTCCCGCCCGCCAGGCCGACATGCCCGATCTCGCCGTCCGCCCGCAGTTGCATCAGGGTGTCGACGGCTTCCCGCATCGACTCGAAGTCGTGGAACTCCGGGTCGTGCAGATGGACCAGCGGGAGCTCGTCGAGGCCGAGTCGTTCCTTGCTCTCGGCAATGCTCGCGCGGACCCGGGCGCCGGAGTAGTCCTTGCCACGCGCATCGACCTTGGTCGCCACCAGGAAGCCGTCCGGGAGACCGCCGTACTCCTTGATCGCGAGGCCGATGCGCAGCTCGCTCTCGCCGTCGCTGTACCCGTTCGAGGTGTCGATCCAGGTCAGCGGGCTGTCGAAGACACGTAGGACCAGGCCGACGGCTTCCTTGCGGGTCACGTCGTACCCGAACACCGCGGGCATGCTGCCGAGCCCGCTGCCGCCGGCGCAGGCGGCGGACACGGTCAGGCCGGTGGAACCGAGGGGACGCAGCCAGTTGTCTCTCATGCCTCGGAGCCTACGGCGAACGCGAACCCGTCGCTGTCGACGTACACCTTGGTCCCGTTCGGAGCGGTTTCCGCGGGCAGGTCCGGCGGGTCGCCGACGAGTTCGGCGTACGCGAACCCGGCCACGTCGAGTTGGGGATCACGGGACTCCTTGTCCACGTCGTACGTGAACACCTCGAGGACCGTGTCGCCGCCCTTCAGGTAGCCGATGTTGAAGCCGCGCGTGTCATGCGGCTGCTCGATCGTGCCGATGAAGGAGAAGCCGTAGTGCTGGTCGTAGTACGAGCTGGTCTGCTCGCGATCCTCGATCGTCACCGCGATGTGGTCGAACCGGGGTCGGGTGGGTACGCCGAGCGCGCGCTCTTTGGCGACACCGTCCGCGTCCAGGACCTCGGCGTACTGCAGGTCGCCGGCGATCATCTCCAGCAACGTGCCGTCCGGGTCGTAGAAGAAGCAGATCCGGACCTTGCCCTCGGCATCGAGCGGGTCGAGCTTGAACTCGACGCCGGCCTCCTTGAGTACGGCGGCCCGCTCGTCGATCCGGTCGACCTTGAAACCGATGTGCCGGAATCCCTTCTGCAGATCGTCCGGGGACCACGTGGTCCGGTCCCGGCCGTGGCCCACGGCCCGCAACTCGATCGTCGCCGTGACGGCGTCCAGGACGGCACGCTCAGCCGTCGGTTCGCCGACGACGGGTAACTCGAGGAACCGCGTGTAGTACTCGACCGAGCGCTGTACGTCCGTGCAGTTGACCACAACGTTCTTGATCGGCATAGGACCTCTTTCAGGGTTCTAGTTCTTGACGGCGCCGAGCATCATCCCGGCGACGAACTGCCGCTGCATCCGGACGTAGACGACGATGACCGGTACGACGGACAGCGTGAGGCCGGCGGTCAGCGCCGGCCAGTTGGTGGAGTACTGGCCCATCAGCGTGAACAGCACCGGCTGAAGGGGGAGTGAGTCGGTGTTGCGCAGGACCGTGTTCGCGATCAGGAACTCGTTCCAGGTGGAGAGGAACTGGAAGATCACCACGGTCGCGATGCCGGGCCGGGTCAGCGGCAGGATCACCCGCCGGAAGATGGTCAGCTCGCTGCCGCCGTCCACCCGGGCCGCCTCGATCAGTTCGTCGGGCAGGGTCTGGAAGAACGCGCGCATCAGGAACATCGCGAACGGCGCCGAGCCGGAGATGTACAGGATCAGCAGACCGGCCTGCGAGTCGAGCAGCCCGAGCGACTTGAGCTCCAGGTACAGCGGAATGATCAGCGCCGTCGACGGCATCATCAGCGTGGTCAGCAGCAGCACGAACAACGTGTTCCGGAAGGGGAAGTCCAGCTTCGCGAACGCATACCCGCTGAGCGTGGCGAACACCAGCACACCGATCACGGTGACCGAGGTGATCCACACGCTGTTCCAGAAGTGCAGCGGGAACTCGATCGACGTCCAGGCTTCCTTGTACGCCGAACCCGTGAAGTGCCGCGGGATGATCGGCCCGTTGAAGATCGTGTTCTGGTCCCGCAACGAGGTGAGCAGCATCCACACGAACGGGAAGGCCATCAACAGGCAGAACGGGAGCAGGACGAAGGTCGCGAACGATTTGCCGACCCATGGCTTCTGCGCGTTCGTCACACTCATCGGTCTGCCCTCCGCGTCAGCCAGAGTTGGGCGATCACGGCCAAGGTGCAGAGGATCATCGTCACCACGCTGAACGCGCTGGCGTAGCCGAGCTGCGGGATCGAGCCCGAGGTCGAACCGAACGCGAGCGAGTAGAGATAGGTGCCCAGCACCTCACTCGCGTGGTTCGGTCCACCGCCGGTCATCACGAAGATGATGTCGAAAGCCTTGAAGCCGTTGAGCAGACCCAGACTGACGATCAGCCCGGTCACGACCCGCAGACTCGGCACGGTGATGTGGCGGAACTGCTGGACCGTGTTGGCTCCGTCCATCGCCGCCGCCTCGTACAGGTTCGGGTCGATGCTCTGCAGACCGGCGAAGTAGATCAGCATGTTGAAGCCGAGACCGCCCCAGACCGTCACCACGACGATCGCCGGCAGCACGGTCTTCTGGTCGGCCAGCCACGGATGCTGCAGGCTGTCCAAACCGATTGCCCCGAGCAACCGGTTGAGCGTGCCGATGTTCGGGTCGTAGATCAGCTTCCACAGCACGGCCGACACCACGAACGAGACGATGCCCGGGATGAACAGGATCGTCCGGACCAGTACGCCGACCTTCGACCAGACCACGTTCACCAGGACGGCGGTGACGAGTCCGAGGAACGCCAGGACCGCCGTGGTCACCCCGGTCAGCACGAGCGTGATGATCATCGCGCGGCGTGCGACCGGGTCGCCCAGCATCCGGCTGTAGTTGTCGAACTGGACGAACCTCGGCGTACCGAAGCCTCCCCACGAGGTGAGGCTCAGGTACGCCGTGTACAGGATCGGCCAGAGCACGAAGCCCAGGAACAGGACGAACGTCGGCCCGACGAAGAGGAAGCCCGCCAGCCGCTGCGACTTCCGCAGCGGTGAACCGAACCGGTACGACCGCCGCGGAAGCGGGCTCTGATCGGCGGCCGGCACTTGTTTGCTGGAGAGTGCTGTCGCCATCCGATCAGCCACCCTTGGCGTTTTGCACGGCCGCCTGCATCTCCTTGGCGACGGCGGCCGGATCCCCCTTGCCGTCGAAGATCTTCGCGAGCGGATCACCGGCCGCGACCGACCCGGGACCGAAGGGGATGTGTGGGCACCCGTCGCCGTCGAGCAGCCAGGACGTCATCTGCTTCATGATCGGCAGCTCGATCCGATTGGCCGCGCTCTTGGTGGCAGGCATCGAGTTGGAGTCGTTCATGGTGGGGGAGTACTGCTCGGCCGAGTACATGAACTTGAGGAACTCCAGCGCGGCGTCCTTGTTCTTGCTCGTCTCCGAGACCGCCCAGCCGGCGCCGGCCTGGTTGGCGGTCCAGTGCCGCTTCCCGGCCGCGATCGCCGGGGTCTTCATCACCTTGTACTTCTTGTTGAACGCCGGGGTGGCGTCCGTGGTCAGGCCCTGCGGCGTCCAGCTGCCGTTGAACAGCATCGCCGCCTTCTCGGTGTAGAAGATCTGCGGTGCCTGGTCGCCACTGGTGCCCGTCGTGCCGGGCTGGAAGACGCCGCCGTCGACGATCTTCTTCTGCAGCTCGATCGCCTGGATCACCTTCGGGTCCTCGTACGTCGCCCCGTCCTTCAGCTGGTCGAGCTTCAGGTAGAAGGTGGGGTCGTCGGCGACCTGGGTGATGAGCGGAAGGAAGAAGTCGAGTGAGCTCGTGGTCGGATTGCAGCTCAGCGCCACCGGGAACTTGCCGGTCGCCTTGATCTTCGCCGCGGCCGCGATCAGGTCGTCCCAGGTCTCGATCTCGTCCTCGCCGACACCGGCCGCCTTCAGCAGGTCCGGGTTGTAGAAGATGCCGAACGTCTGCGCCATCCAGCCGATCGCGTACTGCTTGCCGTCCAGGGTGTACTCCTGGTTGGCCGAATCGAAGAAGTCCTTCAGGAAGTCGTCACCGAGATCCTTCTTCAGGTCTGCCGAGATCCCGCCGGTCCCGTACGTCAGCGCCCGCGTGTGCGGCGCGAAGATCTCCGGTACGTCGCCACCCGCGACCGCGGCCTGCAGCGCCGGCAGGTACTGGTCCGGGGTGCCGAAGATGCGGTTCTCGATCGTGATGTTGCTGTGTTGCGCCTGGAATTTCTCGATCAGTTGCGGGAACTGCTTCTCCTGGTCGTTGTACCAGGACCACATCCGCACCACGGCCTTCCCGCCGCTCGTGGTGCCGCCGCTGTCACTGCCACCACAGGCGGCCAGTGTGGAACCGAGGGCGGACCCCAGCCCGAGCGCGCCCACTGCTCCCTTGAGTACCGTCCGCCGCCGCACGTGCCGTTCGCCCATCGCCGACTCCTACTCAGTCACTCACGAACCTCACCTCAACTTCCTAACTGAAAGTAAGAAAGTGGTCAAGGTCATAGCCGTCTTTCCGGCCTTTTCCGGATGGGCAGGTCAGCTTCTGCGGATACTCCGGCTCCGCAGGCGTGGATTGACCTCCGGCGACCGGGCGGCGAGAGGGCTCATAGGGTGGGGCTCATGGTGATGCGGTTGAGTGAGCGGTGGCCGGAGGTGAGCTCCGATCGGCTGCTGTCGGAGTGCGTGCCGCCGCCGCGTTTCACCGAGGTCCGGTTCGCGACGTACCGGCCCGATCCGAACGAGCCATCACAGGCCGAAGCCCTTGCTGTGCTGACCGAGCGAGCCAAACAGCTGGCCCAGCCACGCCAGACCCCGACCCTCTGGGACCGCCTCCGCCGCCGGCCTCAAGACCCGGAGAAGCCCGGTATCTACCTCGACGGCGGATTCGGCGTCGGCAAGACGCACCTGCTCGCCTCGCTCTGGCACGAGTCGACCGGCCCGAAGATGTACTGCACCTTCGTCGAACTCACCAACCTCGTCGGCGCCCTGGGTTTGCGCGCCGCCGTCGACGCGTTGTCGTCGTACCGGCTGATCTGCATCGACGAGTTCGAGCTCGACGATCCCGGCGATACGATGCTGATCTCGCGACTGCTCGGTCAGCTCGTCGCGGCCGGGGTCGAGTTGGCCGCGACCTCGAACACCCTGCCGGACAAGCTCGGCGAGGGCCGGTTCCAGGCGATCGACTTCCTCCGCGAGATCCAGGCGCTCGCCGCGAACTTCGACGTACGTCGGATCGATGGGCCGGACTACCGGCATCGCGGTCTCCCGGTGGCGCCCGAGCCGTGGCCGGATGAGCGGGTCGAGCGGACGGCTGCCGAGCGACCCGGTGCGTCCTGTGATCACTTCGTCGACCTGCACCGGCATCTGGCCGAGCTGCACCCGAGCAAGTACGGCGCTCTGCTCGACGGTGTCGAGACCGTCGCGATCACCGACATCCGCCCGCTGACCGACGAGAACGTCGCGCTCCGGATGGTCGTGCTGGCCGACCGCATGTACGACCGCAACCTGCCGCTGCTGGCCGGCGGCGTACCCCTGGACCAACTGTTCTCCGCGGACATGCTCAAAGGCGGGTACCGGAAGAAGTACCTCCGCGCCCTGTCCCGCCTGATCGCCCTGACCCGCATCTCCACTGAAATCGGCGGTTGATGAGGCACGATGAGCAGATGGCGAAGCAGAAGAAGGGTCAGAAGGCGGAGGACGGCGGCCTGCTCGGTCAGTTGCGGATGCCGTCCGGACCGGTGGACCTGACGAAGTACGACACGCGTGCCACGCCTGGGTTCGCCGGGTCCAAGGACGACGGCAAGGCCGCGATGGAGGGCCTCGGCGCCGAGGTGTCCGACTGGCAGGAGCGGCTGTTCGCCGAGGGGCGCAAGGGCGGGCAGCGGAGCATCCTGCTGGTGCTGCAGGGGATGGACACGTCCGGCAAGGGCGGAGTGATTCGGCACGGCGCAGGACTGATGGATCCGCAGGGCCTGAAGATCACGTCGTTCAAGGCGCCGACACCGGCCGAGAAGCGGCGCGGGTTCCTGTGGCGGATCCGCCAGGCGGTGCCGTCGCACGGGCTGATCGGGATCTTCGACCGGTCGCACTACGAGGACGTGCTGATCGCCCGGGTGCGGAACCTGGTCGCCCCGAGCGTGTGGGACAAGCGCTACGACCAGATCAACGAGTTCGAGGCCGAGCTGGCCGACAGCGGCGTGACGATCCTGAAGTGCTACCTGCACATCTCGGCGGACGAGCAGAAGGTCCGGTTGCAGGAGCGGCTGGACAACCCGACCAAGCACTGGAAGTACAACCCCGGTGACGTGGACGAGCGCGAGTTCTGGCCGGACTACATGGACGCGTACCACGCGGCCATCGAGCGGTGCGGCACTGAGAAGGCGCCCTGGTACGTCGTCCCGAGCGACCGCAAGTGGTACCGCAACTGGGCCATCACCACGATGCTCCTGGAGACCCTGAAGTCCCTCGACCCGCAGTGGCCCGAGGCCGACTTCGACGTAGCGACCGAGAAGAAGCGCCTCGCCGCAACGTAGGTCAGCTGTCCGGATCGATGTCGTGCTGCCGGAGCAGGTCGCGGAGGTGGGCGACCTGCTCGTGCAGGCGTTCGTTCTCGTTGAGCAGGGAGTTGAGCTCGGCCAGTAGGTGATGACGACGGCCGAACGTCATCCAGGTGGCCGAGTCCTCGTCGAGCATGCCGGCAACAGCCGACTCGGACCGCTTGCGTCGGTCGAGCAGTTCCTCGACCTTCAGGCGTACCTGGTCCGGGTCGGAAGTGAGCTTGGTGAGGATCTGGCCGGCCACACCCTCGCCGTCGCGAAGGAGGCCGAGCAGCAGATGCTCGGTGCCGAGCTTGTCGGCGCCCATCCGCCGGGCCTCGTCCCACGCGTACTCGAAGGTGGTCTTCGCCCGCGGCGTGAACGGGATGTGCCCGCCACCGCTCACGCCAGGACCACCGCGGCCGATGATCTCCACCACGAGTTTGCGGACAGCCGGCGCATCGATCCCCATCCCGGACAGCGCCCGCGCGGCATAGTCCCGGCCCTCCACGAGCAGCCCGAGCAGGAGATGCTCGGTCCCGATGTAGACGTGGTCGAGCCCGCGGGCCTCCTCCTGCGACAGGACGACGACCCGCCTGGCCGGATCCGTGAATTTCTCGAACATGTGCCACTCCCTCTCAGCTCCGACATCAAGTCGCGCGAGCTCGTCCTCCAGCACCAGATCGAGCCGGAGATGCTCCTGCAGGTCGTCCGCGGTCACCGGGCTGTGCTCGAGCCGGCCCACCAGGAACTCGCCGACCTCCCGGTCGGTCGCGCTACCGGTAGCGACCCGGTCGAGCAGTTCGTCCACCTCGTCCACCGGCTCGAGTCGCAACTCGACCCGGTTGAGCGATCCGAACTGCAGCATCACCGCGACGGCGACGACCCGATTCGCTCCGTCGAACGGCCGCGCCCGTACCAGCCCTGCCAGCAGGACCCCAGCTGCCTCGGCCAACCCGAGTGCATGCCGCACGTCGCTCAGCACGCGATCGACCGCATCCAGATCAGTCCGTCGTACGGCGTCCTCCGACTCGCACTGCCACACCCGGGCCGCGATCGCGACGACGTCGTACGTGCCGAGATAACGCATCAGTCGTCCCCGCGGAGCCGGCGTAGCGACTCCTCGTGGCGCGCCAGGTTCTCCTCGAGCAGCCGGCTGAACCGCGTGTCCTGCCGCCGCTGATCCACCAGCGCGGTGATCGCCTCCCGCGCGACATCCGACACCGACCGGCCCTCCACCGACGCCACCGTCTGCAGCCGCTCGGCCAACTCCGGATCAAGCCGCAACAGGATGTTCTTGGTCCCGTCCTTCGTCATAGCTATCAAGATATCACGCTATCTGCGGTCGCAGTAGGCGCGGAGATGAGTGAGGGTTGGGGAGTGGAGAATCTGCGGACCGAGGTTGTCGTCGTTGGGCTGGGGGCGTTCGGGTCGGCTGCTTTGTGGCGGCTGGCTGAGCGGGGGGTGAAGGTTGTCGGGGTTGAGCGGCAGGGGATCGGGCATCCGTTCGGGTCCTCGCATGGGACTACCCGGCTCTTCCGGGTGGCTTGTATGGAGCATCCGGGGCTGACGACGATTGCGCGGAAGTCGCTGGAGTTGTGGACGGATCTGGGGGAGCGGAACGGGGCGACGTACGTTCGTCAGACTGGATCGCTCAATGTGGGTGGGCCGGAGAGCCGGCCGGTGCAGGGTGCGCGTCGGGCGGCTGCCGAGGCTGGGGCGCCTACTACGGACCTGACTCACGACGAGGTTGTTGAGCGGTTTCCGCAGTACCGGCTGGGGTCTGATGATGTGGCTGTTTGGGATCCGGGGGCTGGGATCTGTTTCGCCGAGCCGACGGTGCGCGCGCAGGTTGCGGAGGCTGAGCGGCTGGGGGCGACGGTTTATCCGCACACGATGGTGACCGGGATCGATGTCGGTGCCGGCGAGGTGACCGTGCATACGCCGATGGTCGACATCGTGGCTGAGCAGGTTGTGGTGAGCACGGGAGCCTGGTTGAGCAAGCTCGTGCCCGGGTTGCCGTTGTCACCTCGGCGTACGCCGTTGTTCTGGTTCCAGCCTCGGGAGCTGGGGTCACGTGCGTTCGAGTTGGAGAGGTTTCCGTCGTTCATCTGGGAGTTCGACGATGGGCGCGGGTTGTGGGGGCATGGGTCGGACGAGGAGTTTCTCGTCAAGGTGGGGTTGCATGGGGACGAGTCCGCTGCGGCTGTCGATCCGGAGGAGTTGGATCGGTACATCCATCCGCGGGAGGACATCGCGGAGTTGTCCGCGGTGATCGCGGATCGGTTCCCGGAGCTCGATCCGGAGCCGGTGAAGGTGGCGCCGTGCATGGTGACGGACTCACCCGACGGGCAGTTCTTGGTCGGGCGGTACGACGAGCGGCTGGTGGTCGCGGGTGGGGACAGCGGGCACGGCTTCAAGCACTGTGCGGGCGTGGGGGAGTTGCTCGCCCAGATAACAACAAAGGAGACGCCGTTTACCGACGTCTCCTTTGTCGACCCAACTCGCTTCAGCTAAACAAACTGCACTGGGTTTATAGGAAGGGCGGGGGCAGACGCCTTCCTCGTGCAGTTGGTCTTACGCGGTGCGGACCAGTTCTGGGCGGGCGATTACTGTGCGGGGGGCTGGGGTGAGGGTTAGGAGGTCCAGGCCGGCTACGCCGTAGCGGAGGAGGACCAGGCGGGCTACCTCGGCGCTGACGCCGAGCGGGCCGGACACTGCTACCGCACCGGCGCGGCGGGCGGTGGACTCGGCTCGGTCGGGGAGTACGCCGGGAGCCAGGAAGAGCGAGCCGACGGCTACGTGACGCCGGCCCTCCAGGCGCCACTGCAGTACGGCCTCGGCCGGCGACGGGGTTGCCGCGCAGGTGAACGCTGCCGTGACCGGGAGCTTGTGGCGCTGGCCCCAGAGGCGGGCGAGTCGGGTCACGCTCGCGTTCGCCTGCGAGTCGCTCGAGCCGGCGCACGCCAGTACGAGCGCGTCCAGCTCCCGCACCCGGCCGCCCTTGAGCTCGGCCCGCATCCGCCGGTCCAGCACGTCGAGCAGCGAATCGTCGTACCCGAGCACGTCAGAGGCGATGATCCGCAGCGACGGGAACCGGCTGCTCGCCTCGTCCACCACCGCCGGGACGTCGACCCGCGCGTGGAACGCGGACGACAGTAGCAGCGGCAGTACGACGACTTCCTCCACACCTTCGGCGGCGAGCTTGCCGATCACCTGGTACGGCGTGGGCGGGCAGTGATCGAGGAAGGAAGCTTCGATCCGCAGGTCGTCACGCAGGTCGCGCAGGCACTTGACGAGGGCGTGGACGGTGGCGGCCGAACGCGGATCGCGGCTGCCGTGGGCGAGGATCACGAGCGCTGGAGCAGTCACAGCAGTTCCCCTTCTTCGTCGTCGATCATGCCGGCCGCGAGCGTCCACCCGTCGTGGGCGTCGATCAGCAGGAACGATCCGGTGATGGCGTTGCTGGAGTACGGGTCGGCGGCCAGCGGTGCGGCGACCTTGAGCTGCACCTTGCCGATGTCGTTGAGGTCGAGCCCGGTGGCGTCGATGACTCCGAGCGTGTCCAGATCCAAGGCCCCGGTGATCTTGGTGACGATCGCCTGGGCGGTGGTCGTGGTGTGCTTGATCAGCAGCCGGTGGCCCACGGTCAGTGGACGGTCCGACAGCCAGCACACGGTGGCGGCGAGTTCCCGGCGGGTGCCGGGAGAGTCCTCCGCGGCGACGATCACCGAGCCGCGGGCGACGTCGATGTCGTCGGTGAGCCGGACGGTGACCGCCTCGCCGGCGACCGCGGACGGCCGTTCGGCGACCGCGGTCGAGGTGGCCGTGACGACCGGGCGGTCGATCCCGGCGATCGACGTACGGCGTCCGGCCGGCAGCACGATCACCGGGTCACCGACCGAAACGGTGCCGGAGGCAACGGTTCCGGTGTAGCCGCGGTAGTCGCGGTACTCGTCCTCGGTCTGCGGCCGGATCACGTACTGCACCGGGAACCGCAGCGGCTGGCGGGAGATGTCGATCCGCCCGGAGGCGTTCTCGAGCAGCTCGAGCAGCGTGGGACCGTCGTACCAGCCGGTCGCGGCGGAGCGCTCCACCACGTTGTCCCCGACGAGTGCGGAGACCGGGATGGCCTGGAGGTCCGCGATGCCGAGCTGGTCGGCGAGCCCGCTGACGTCCTTGGCGATCTTGGTGAACACGGCCTCGTCGTACCCGACCAGGTCGATCTTGTTCACCGCGAGTACGACGTGAGGCACCCGGAGCAGGCCGGCCACGGCCAGGTGTCGCCGGGTCTGCTCCAGTACGCCGTGACGGGCATCGACCAGGATGATCACCACGTCGGCCGTGGAGGCACCGGTCACGGTGTTCCGGGTGTACTGCACGTGCCCGGGGCAGTCGGCCAGGATGAACGAGCGCTTGTCGGTCGCGAAGTACCGGTAGGCGACGTCGATGGTGATGCCCTGTTCGCGTTCGGCCCGGAGACCGTCGGTGAGCAGTGCGAAGTCGAAGTCACCACCACGAGCCTCGGATACCGTCTTCACGTGCGCGATCTGGTCGGCCAGGATCGCCTTGCAGTCGTGCAGGAGCCGTCCGACCAGCGTGGACTTCCCGTCGTCGACTGATCCGGCGGTTGCCAGCCGCAACAGGGTGCTCATCAGAAGTACCCCTCTCGCTTGCGGTCTTCCATGGCTGCTTCGCTGACCCGGTCGTCGGCGCGGGTGGCGCCGCGCTCGGTCAGCTCACTGGCCGCGACCTCGACGACGACCTCGGCCGGGGTCGAGGCGGTCGAGGCGACCGCGCCGGTGCAGGACATGTCGCCGACCGTGCGGTAGCGAACCACCCGGCGCTCCACGACCTCACCCGAGCGCGGCTGCGAGTAGGGGCCGACGGCAAGCAACATGCCGTCGCGCTCGAACACGTCCCGCTCGTGCGCGTAGTAGATGCTCGGCAGCTCGATGCCCTCGCGCTCGATGTAGTTCCACACGTCGAGCTCGGTCCAGTTCGACAGCGGGAACACCCGCACGTGCTCGCCCGGCCGGTGCTTGCCGTTGTACAGCGACCACAACTCCGGCCGCTGGTTGCGCGGATCCCACTGACCGAACTCGTCCCGCAGGCTGAAGATCCGCTCCTTCGCCCGGGCCCGCTCCTCGTCCCGCCGGCCACCACCGAACACCGCGTCGAACCGGTGCCCGTTGATTGCATCGAGCAACGGAATGGTCTGCAGCGGGTTCCGGGTGCCGTCCGACCGCTCGCGCAGCCGGCCGTCGGCGATGTAGTCCTCGACGCTGGCGACCTCGAGCCGCAGCCCGAGTGTGTTCACGGTCGCGTCGCGGTAGTCCAGTACTTCCTGGAAGTTGTGCCCGGTGTCCACGTGCAGCAGCGCGAACGGCACCCCGGCCGGCGCGAACGCCTTCCGGGCCAGGTGCAGCATGACGATCGAGTCCTTGCCGCCGGAGAACAGGATCACCGGCCGCTCGAACTCCGCCGCCACCTCGCGGAACACGAAGATGGACTCACTCTCGAGCGCATCAAGTTCGGTGACAGTCGGCGTCTCCACAGTCGCCGTCATGTGTGCAACCCGCATTCGACCTTGCCCTGGCCGGCCCAACGGCCGCTGCGCGGGTCCTCACCTGGGGCAACGCGCTGGGTGCACGGCTCACAGCCGATCGACGGATACCCGTCGTACTGGAGCAGGTTGACCAGTACGCCGTTGTCCGAGATGTAGGTGTCCAGGTCGTCCTGGGTCCACGGTGCGATCGGGTTGAGCTTGACCATGTCCCGCTTGGCGTCGTACTCGATCACCGGGGTGTTCGCGCGGGTCGGCGCCTCCTCGCGGCGGATGCCGGTGACCCAGGCCTTGTAGCCGGACAGGTACCGGTTCAGTGGCTCGACCTTGCGGAGCGCGCAGCACTTGTCGGGCTCGCGCTCGTACAGCTTCTCGCCGTACTCCGCGTTCTGCTCCTCGACCGTCTGCTTCGGCAGGGCGTTGACCAGGTGGATCGGCAGCGTCGCCGCGACCGCGTCCCGGGTGCCGATCGTCTCGGCGAAGTGGTAGCCCGTGTCGAGGAACAGGACGTCGACACCGGGGGCCGCCTCGGCCGCGAGGTGGGGGAGTGCCCCGTCTGCCATCGAGGCGGTCACCACCAGTTCGTCACCGAAGGTCTCCCGCGCCCACGCCAGCAGTTCCTGCGGCGAGGCGTCGGCTAGTCGTTCGTTGGCCTCCTCGGCCAGCGTCTTCAGATCTGCGTTCATCGGATACTCACTTCACATTCACCCGCAGTCCGATCATCTTCAGCTGGAACACCCGTGCACACGGCCGGCACTCCCACGCGCCATGGCCTTCCTCGGAAGGACGAAGGTCCTCATCTCCGCAGTAGGGGCAGTAAAGAGGTGCCGCACGCTCACTCATTGCAAAGCCTCCTCATCAGCACGGGTGACCCACTGGGCGAAGCGCTCGCCCTCGTTGCGCTCCTTCAGGTAGTTCTGGGTGACACGCTCCACGTAGTCGGTCAGGCCGTCCGCGGTGACCTTGTGGCCGCGCAGCTTCCGGCCGAAGCCGGCGTCCAGCCCGAGCCCACCACCGAGGTGAACCTGGTAGCCGGGAACCTGCTTGCCATCGGCATCCATCACCAGCTGGCCCTTCAGGCCGATGTCGGCGACCTGGATCCGGGCGCACGAGTTCGGGCAGCCGTTCACGTTCACGGTGATCGGTACGTCGAGCTCCGGGATCCGCTCCTCCAGCTCGTCGATCAGCTGGGCCGCCTTCGCCTTGGTCTCGACGATCGCGAGCTTGCAGAACTCGATCCCGGTGCAGGCCATCGTGTTCCGCCGCCAGGCCGACGGCCGGGCCTGGAACCCGAGCGCGTTCAGGTCGGCGATCAGCGGTTCGACCTCCGCCTCCTCGACATCCAGCACGAGGAGCTTCTGCTGCGCGGTGGTCCGGATCCGGTCCGACCCGTGCTTCGCGACGGCGTCCGCGACCTGCGCGAGCTTGGCACCCGACACCCGTCCGACGACCGGCGCGATGCCGACGAAGTACTTGCCGTCCTTCTGCTTGTGCACGCCGATGTGATCACCCTGTACGGCGGGAACCTCCGGCGCAGGCCCGTCGATCAGCTTCCGCTTGAGGTACTTCGATTCGAGAACTTCGCGGAACTTCTCCACACCCCAGTCCGCGACCAGGAACTTCAGCCGGGCCCGCGTCCGCAACCGCCGGTAGCCGTAGTCGCGGAAGATGCTGGTGACACCCCACCACGCCTCGGCCACCTCCTCGATCGGGATCCAGGTGCCGAGCCGCACCGCGAGCATCGGGTTGGTGGACAGACCGCCGCCGACCCAGAGGTCGAAGCCCGGTCCGTGCTCGGGGTGCTCGACGCCGACGAACGCGATGTCGTTGACCTCGGGTACGACGTCGTGCGACGGGTGACCGGTCAGCGCGGTCTTGAACTTCCGGGGCAGGTTGGAGAACTCGGTCGAGCCGATGTACTTCTCGACGATCTCGTCGATGGCCGGCGTCGGGTCGATGATCTCGTCAGCGGCGATCCCGGCGACCGGACTGGCGATGACGACGCGTGGTACGTCGCCACAGGCCTCCGTCGTGTAGAGACCGACGGACTCGAGCTTGTGCCAGATCGCCGGTACGTCCTCGATCCGGATCCAGTGCAGCTGGATGTTCTGCCGGTCGGTGATGTCGGCGGTGTCGCGCGCGTACGTGGTCGAGATCTCCGCGATCACGCGCAGCTGCTCGGTGCTGAGCTGGCCGCCCTCGATCCGGACCCGGAGCATGAAGTACTTGTCGTCCAGCTCCTCCGGCTCCAGCGTCGCGGTCTTGCCGCCGTCGATCCCGGGCTTGCGCTGGGTGTACAGCCCCCACCAGCGGAAGCGGCCGCGCAGGTCGGCCGGGTCGATCGAGTCGAAGCCGCGGTGCGCGTAGACGTTCTCGATCCGGGCCCGCACGTTCAGGCCGTCGTCGTTCTTCTTGTTCTCCTCGTTCTTGTTGAGCGGCTCGCGGTAGCCGAGCGCCCACTGGCCTTCGCCCTTTCCCTTACGCGGGCGGGCGGGCTTGCGGGAGGCAGGAGCAGAGGTGACGCCAGTCATCCGGAGGGGTGTCCTAGTCCTCGTGACAGGTGCGTCCGCTGGCGGCAGGATCGAAGCGTCGTCGGTTCGATGCGTTCCGCGCGGTGCGCACCCAGCGGTGATCGGGGGTGATCAGGGGCCGTCGTCGGGCCCGGCGGGGTCGCTGTCAGAACATCGAAGGACAACAGATGGCGCTGCGCATCCGCCCGAGGTCGACATGAATCCGACCTACGAGGTGAGTGGAGCGGGCAGCGAGCATGCTCACAAGCGTCAGTCCCAGAGCCGTACATTGCAACTGTCAATCCTGCATCTTGAGACCAGATCTCACGATGTGGCTATCTCTACCAGTCGGGTGTGGATTGCCGCGAGCGTGAAATCTGATTCACAAGAGCTCTTGTGCAAGAGCTCTTGTGGAATCTAGGGTGACCGCATGAGCCCCCGGAACAGGCGCCCGGCCGACCCGTCGGTGATCGCCGCGATCCACCATCCGCTGCGCCGCCGACTGATCGACCTGATCGGCGTGGACGGGCCCGCCACCGCCTCACAACTGGCCGAGCGGACCGGCGAACTGGTCGGCAACATCAGCCACCACCTGAAGGTGCTGGCGACCGCCGGAGTGATCGAGGAGGCGCCGGAGCTGGCCAAGAACCGCCGCGAGCGCTGGTGGCGCAGCACCCGGTCGTCGTACTCCTGGTCGGTCGCCGACGCGGGTGGTGAACCGGCCGCCGAGCTGATCGCAACCGTGGCCGAGGAGAGGAATCTCACTCACCACGCGGACAAGGTCCGGCAGTGGTTCGAGCGGCGCAGCGAGTACGGCGACGAGTGGGTCCGGGCCGCGTTCGCCACCGAGAGCTGGCTGACCCTGACGCCGGAGCGGCTGACCGAGTTGTCCACCCGGATCACGGATCTGATCCAGGAGTACTACGAGAGTCCCTCGGACGAGCCGTCCGCCGTGCCGGTGTACGTGTTCTCGCACGGTGTTCCGGCCAGGCCATGAGCACCGCTGCCCCCGAGACGGGCACCCTCCCACCGCTGCGCCGGGATCGGCGAGTGCATGCCTGGATCCTGTCCGGCGCGGTGTCGGAGGCCGGTGACGTCGCCTGGTACATCGGCCTGGCCTGGAGTGCGGCGCAGGTCGCCTCACCGGCTGCCGCCGGTCTGGTGATGGGTATCGGTGCACTGCCGCGGGCGTTGTTCCTGCTGTTCGGCGGTGCGCTGGCCGACCGCCTCGATGCCCGCCGCACGATGATCGCGGCCAACCTCGGGCGGATCGCCGTACTCGTCGCTGCCGCGGTCGTCGTGGCTTCCGCCGGCGTCTCGTTGCCGCTGCTGCTGACGGTGGCGGTTCTCTTCGGCGCTGTGGATGCGCTCTACAACCCGGCGTCGGGCACGCTGCCGCGACGGATGGTGCGCTCCGACGACCTCGTTCCGCTGGCGGCGGGACGACAGCTGGCCAACCGGCTGGCCGTGTTCGTGGGTGCGCCGCTTGGCGGTCTGCTCGTGGCACACGGCGGACTGATGACTGTGATGGTCGTGGATGCGGTCTCGTTCGGGGTGATCGCGCTTGCGCTGGCGTTCGTGGTCCGGCCCCGGTTTCCGCGGCCCGCGCCCAGCGGACACTCGATCCGCCGCGACCTGTCCGAGGGTTTCAAGTACCTGCGTCGCGACCAGGTCGCCCGGACGCTGGTGATCGCGTTCTTCGGACTGAACCTCTGCGTCGGGCCGGTGCTGGCCGTGGGCCTGGTCCAGCGCACTCAGCTGGATGGGTGGGGATCGGCGTCGCTCGGTCTGTTCCAGGCCTGCTCCGGGATTTGCGCCGCGGCGGGCGCGCTGATCGCGATGCGCTGGAAGCCGCAACGGCCCGCGCGGGCCGGTCTGCTCGCGCTCATTCCCCAGGCGGCCGGCTGCGTGATGATCGGGTTCGTGCCGCGGCCGTTGGTGCTCGTTGCGATGGGGATGATCGGGTTCACCGCCGGCCTCGCGTCGGCGTACCTGTCCGGCGCGTTCCAGCAGACCATCGAGCCGGCGTACCTGGGCCGTACCTCGAGCATCGTCAGCCTCTCCGACGACGGCCTGATGCCGTTGGCGATGACGGGTTTCGGTGCGCTGATCTCGCTGGCCGATGTGGCGGTCTCCTGTGCCCTGCTCGGGACCGCGTTCGCCGGGCTGATGGTGTGGTCGGCCTCGCGCCTGCGCAGCTGAACTCTGTACTCCGGGGGATCGCGTGCGCTACCTTCCGTCCAAGCAATAGGAAAGTTTCCTAACGATTGGTGGGAGGCGGCAATCGTGAGGTCCTTGCGTCGGGTCGGATCGATGGTGGTGGCGGCGGGTCTGGTGGTGGGACCGATGAGCAGCAGCGTCCCGGTAGCAGCTGCCGCGGCCGATGGTGTGGTCCGGGTGAACCAGTTGGGGTACGGCGCTTTCGACGGCAAAGCGGCGTACGTGATGACGCGGGCGGCCGCGGCGGGGGCTCGCTATCAAGTGGTCGACGGGCACGGGCGCCGGGTGCTGACCGGGCGGGTCGGCGGTGACGCGGGGGAGTGGAATGCGACGTACCAGCACGTCTATCAGCTGGATCTGTCCGCGCTGAAGGTGCCGGGGAACTACCGGCTCGAGGTGCCTGGGGTCGCGTCCGCGTCGAGCTTCGTCGTGCGGGCCAACGGTGCCGCGCTGGCGACCGGTGCGAAGGACAAGGCGGTCACGTTCTTCACCGAGCAGCGGGACGGGAAGAACGTCGTACCCGGGTCGCTCGGGCGCAAGCCGGCGCACCTCACGGACCGGGCGGCGTACGTGTACGAGACGCCGACGTTCGTCGATCCGGACAGCGATCAGACCGTTGGTGAGCTCCGCCGGATCGGTGGTCCGGTGGATGTCGAGGGCGGCTGGTACGACGCCGGCGACTACCTGAAGTTCACCCATATCGCGGCGTACTCGGAATCGTTGCTGTGGGCATCGGCCCGGGATGCGCGGACGCCGGATCGCAAGGTGCTGGACGAAGCTCGGCACGGGTTGAACTGGCTGGACAAGATGTGGGACTCGCGCACGAAGACGCTGTACATCCAGGTCGGCGCCGGTGCGGGGAACGTCGAGGAGACGTTCGTCGGTGACCACGATGTGTGGCGGTTGCCCGAGGTCGACGATCACCTGACCGATCCGTCCGAACGCTTCCTGCGCAACCGCCCGGTCTTCCGGGCCGCGGCGCCGGGCAAGCCGATCAGTCCGAACCTGGCCGGTCGTACGGCGGCAGCGTTCGCATTGGCCGCGCAGGTCGAGACGAACAGGGCGCAGGCGCGTCGTCACCTGGAGACGGCCGCGCAGATCTACGCACAGGCGCAGACCAAGAACGTCGGTCAGCTCGTCACTTCGTTGCCCTTCGCCTTCTATCCGGAGTCGGCGTGGCGGGATGACCTCGAGCTCGGCGCGACAGAACTTGCTCTCGCGGCGCGGCGGCTGGGTGATCCGCGGGCGGGTGCTTGGCTGAAGCAGGCCGGCTATTGGGCCACGCAGTACATCGAGCACGAAGCGGGCGGCGACACACTCAACCTGTACGACGTGAGCGCACTGGCTCACGCGGATCTGATCAAGGCCGCGCGGTCGGACCGGCCGCTGGTTCGCCAGTTGGTGGGCGATCTGAAGGCGCAGCTCGAGATCGGGCTGGAGCGTGCGTCGGCGGACCCGTTCCGGGCCGGAGCGCAGTACGACAACTTCGACGCCGTACCGCATGCGTTCGGGCTCGCGGCGACCGCGCAGCTGTATCGCAAGGTGACGGGAGACCGTCGGTACGACGACTTCGGCGAACAGCAGCTGGCCTGGAATTTCGGCGCGAATGCCTGGGGAGTGTCGTTCATGGTCGGCGTCGGGACGAACGCCGAGCGGTGCCCGCATCACCAGATCGCGAACATCACCGGTAAGCAACTGGTCGGTGCGGTCGTGAACGGGCCGAACTCGGAGGAGCTGTTCGAGGAAGGTTTGGGTGATCACCTGGACGGGATGACGCCGTGTCCTGCGGATGGTGTCGATCGGTACGCCGAGTTCACCGGACACGGGTCGCGGTACGTCGACGACGTACGGTCCTGGCAGGCTTCCGAACCGGCCGACGACTTCGCCGCGATCGCGGTCTATGCGTTGACGCGCTGACATTTAGACTCACCCGGTGGCTATCGGTCCTGCGGCGGCGATCGTGGCCGACGTCTACTCGGGTGCGCGGACTGCGGTCGAGGTGGTTGAAGCGGCGCTGGACGCTGCTCGCCGCCTCGACCCGGTCCTGCACTTTCTGGAGGAGTTCGATCCTGGTGGTGCCCGCGCGGCCGCTGAGCGGGTGGATCCGGGTGGTGCGCTTGCCGGCGTTCCGTTCTTGATCAAGGGGCAGACGCCTGTTCACGCGCCGATCGTGACTCGGTTGGTGGCCGCGGGCGCCGTACCGATTGGTCGCTCGACGCGGGCCAGACCCGGGGCGGTGTCGCAGACCTTCGGCTGGACCGGGTCCGACTACACGCGCAATCCGTGGGACCTGACGCGCTCGTCCGGCGGCTCGACGGCGGGTGGTGCGGCGGCTGTCGCGGCCGGGGTCGTGCCGCTGGCGACCGGGGGAGACTCGGGCGGATCGCTCCGGATTCCCGCGGCGTTCTGCGGAGTGGTTGGTTTGAAGGGGACTTACGGACGGGTCCCGCGGCCGGGCGGTCGTCCGCTCGGCGGACTCACCACGATCGGGCTGATCGGTGCGGACCTCGATGACGTGATCCTGGCGACGAGCATCGCCAGCGGTCCGCATCGCCTGGACCCAGCCGCTCTGCCGCATTGGCCGGTGCCGGTCGAGTCCGAGCGGCCGTGGCGCGTTGCGTATCACTCGACGCTGGGGGCTTGTCCCGCCAATCCCGCGGTCGATCAGGTCGTGCGTGACCGGCTCAGCGCGGCCGACGTGACGGTGGTCGACGTACCGCTCGAGCTTCTACCGACCGAGGAGGCGTGGTTGGTGTTGTCAGGGCTGGATGCCGGTCGAGGCGCGGAGGCGGCGGCTTCGAACCGGGCTCGCGAGATCCGTGACCACAACAACACCGCGCTTGCCGACCTGTTCGCCGAGGTGGACGCGCTCGTCACCCCGACCACGCTGGATGTTGCCCACGGCTACGACCAGCACGAGCCGAACATCGTCACCGGCGATCCGTGCTGGTACTTCAACGTGACCGGTCATCCCGCGGTGAGTGTGCCGGTCGGGCTGCTGGACGGCCTGCCGGTGGGCGCGCAGATCGTCGCGCCGCACTGGGCGGACGATGCCGCGGTGGCGGTGGCTCGGCGGGTTCAGGCCGGGCTGCCTCGGCCGCCGGTCAGCGTGGGTGCTCGGCGCGCCAGCCTTTGATCATGAGGTCCATGTCTTCGTGGATGAAGGCGAAGAAGTCCGCTGCTTCGGTGAGGCGCCGGCCGACGGTGGTGTCGGGGCCGAAGAGTTCGGCGCCGGAGCGGCTGGTGGACTCCCATTCGCCGAGCATTTGGTTGCGGCGCTCCAGGATCGCGGCGAAGACGTCGTCACGGATCCGGTAGTGGTCCTTGCGCGAGCCGGGCAGTCGCTCGCGCGAGATGAAGGACACCTGCAGCAGCTGGCGGACCGCTCCGGAGACGGCCGGCTGGCTGATCTTCAGGGACTCGGCCAGCTCGGCGGCGGTCATCGTGCCGGTCGGGCTGACCAGCATCGCGCCCATCACCCGGGCCGACATGGTCGGTACGCCGCTGTTCGCGAGCACGCCCGCGAACCGTTCGACGAACTGGCTGGTCTCCTGCGGGCTGGGTTGCGGCGCCATGGTTGAAGCTTACAGTAATTTTATATATCGCAACTATCACAAACTTTTGATAACTTGAATCCATGACCACGACCTCCCATGCCGACGGGCCGACGCTGACCGGCGCCCGCCGCTTCGGCGTACTCATCGCGCTCTGCCTCGCCGTGCTCGTGCTCGGCCTGGACACGACGGTGCTCAACGTCGCGCTGCCGACGCTGGCCTCCGATCTGGATGCCTCCACCAGCCAGCTGCAGTGGATGGCGAACAGCTACAACCTGGTCCTCGCGGCGCTCCTGCTGCCGGCCGGCCTGCTCGGCGACCGGTACGGCCGGCGCAAGATCATCGCGATCGCGCTGACCCTGTTCGGCGCCGCGTCGCTCGCCTGTGCGCTGGCCGACTCGGCCGAGACCCTGATCGCGGCCCGCGCCTTCCTCGGGATCGGCGCCGCGATGATCGTCCCGGTGGCGCTCTCGCTGATCACGGTGCTGTTCCGCACCGAGGAGGACCGGAAGAAGGCGATCGGGTTCTTCGTCGTTGCCAACAGCATCGGTATGCCGCTCGGCCCGATCGTCGGCGGCCTGCTGCTCGACCACGCCGGTTGGCAGTGGATCTTCTTCATGAACGTTCCGATCGCCCTGATCGCGGCCCTTGCGGTCACGCTGCTGATCCCCGAAACCAGGAGCTCCAGGCGGCCCGCCATCGACTGGCTCGGCATCATCTTGTCCAGCGCCGGTCTGGCCGCCTTGGTGTACGGCGTGACGAAGGCCGGCGAGACCTCGTGGGGCGATGGTGAGACCGTGCTGTTCCTCGGGCTGGCCGTCGTACTGATCGCCGGCTTCCTGGTGTGGCAGCGGCGCAACACGCAGCCGTTGATCGAGCTGCGGTTGTTCGCCGAGAGGACCTTCACCGGCGGGGCGGTCCTGCTCACGGTCTCGGTGTTCGCGATCTTCGGGTTGCTGTTCACAATGCCGCAGTACTTCCAAGGCATCAACGGATCCGACGCGCTGCACACCGGTCTGAAGTTGCTGCCGTTCATCGGCGGGATGACGCTCGGCGCGAAGCTGGCCGAGCCGGTGGAGGCGAAGGCAGGGACGCGGCTGGTCGTGATGATCGGGTTCGTGGTGATGGCGGTCGGGTTCGCGCTCGGGGCCTTCACGGATCTCGACACCGGGTACGGGTACACGGCGATCTGGTTCGTGGTGGTCGGATTCGGGCTGGGCTGCTCGATGCCGCAGGCAATGAACGCGGCGCTCGGGGTGCTCGACCCGGAGCGGGCCGGGACCGGATCCGGTCTGCTGCAGGCGTTCCGCCAGGTCGGCGGCACGGTCGGCGTCGCGGTGCTGGGGACGGTGCTCAATTCGGTCTACCGCAACAACGTGGACACGACCGGGCTGCCCGGTCAGGCGGCAGACGCGGTCGAGAAGGGTGTCGGCGGCGGGCTCGCGGTCGCTGCGAAGACCGGGTCGGGTGAATTGCTGAACGACGTACGCGATGCGTTCCTGACAAGCCTCAACACCACCATGTGGGTGTCAGCGGGCATCGCGGTCGTCGGCGCCGTACTGGCCGCGCTGCTGATGCCGCGGCGCGCGAAGAAGGCGTCGCCGGAGGTTCTGATGGGAGTCCAGCAGGACGCGTGAACACGACAGCGCCCGCTCCCGGAGGGGGGAGCGGGCGCTGTCGTTCGGGTCAGCTGAGCTCGAGGCCCGGGTACAGCGGGTGCTTGTCGAGCAACTCGGCCGAGGCGGCGCGGGTCTTGTCCGCGACACCGTCGGCGAGGACGTACTTCGCCTTCGACGGAGCACCGGCGGACGTCGTGGTCGGCGTGGTGGAGGAGATCACGTCGACGATGAGCTCGGCCACCCGGTCGAACTCGTCGGCGCCGAAGCCGCGCGTGGTCAGCGCCGGCGTACCGATCCGGACGCCCGAGGTGTACCAGGCGCCGTTCGGGTCGCGCGGTACAGCGTTCCGGTTCGTCACGATGCCCGCGTCGAGCAGAGCGGACTCGGCCTGCCGGCCGGTGATCCCGTACGACGAGACGTCGAGCAGGACCAGGTGGTTCTCGGTGCCGTCCGTCACGAGCTTCACGCCGCGCTTCATCAGACCCTCGGCCAGCACGACCGCGTTGTCCGCGACCGCCTGCGCGTACTCCTGGAACGACGGCTGCCGGGCCTCGGCCAGTGCGACCGCCTTCGCGGCCATCGTCTGGCTGAGCGGGCCACCCAGGACCATCGGGCACCCGCGGTCGACGGAATCGGCGTACTCGGGCTGGCAGAGCACCATGCCGCCGCGCGGGCCGCGGAGCGACTTGTGCGTGGTGGTCGTGGTGACGTGCGCGTGCGGGACCGGGTCGAAGTCGCCGCTGAACACCTTGCCCGCGACCAGGCCGGCGAAGTGGGCCATGTCGACCATCAGCGTCGCGCCGACCTCGTCGGCGATCTCGCGCATCTTGGCGAAGTTCACCTTCCGCGGGTACGCCGAGTAGCCCGCGATCAGGATGAGTGGCTTGAACTCGCGCGCCTTCCGGGCGACCTCGTCGTAGTCGAGCAGCCCGGTCTCCGGGTCGGTGCCGTACGAGTGCTGGTTGAACATCTTGCCGGAGATGTTCGGCCGGAAGCCGTGGGTCAGGTGACCGCCGGCATCGAGCGACATGCCGAGCATCTTCTGGTCGCCGAGCGCCTTGCGGAGCTTGGTCCAGTCCTCGTCGGACAGGTCGTTGACGTGCTTGGCGCCCGCCTCGGCCAGCGCCGGGGACTCGATCCGCTGGGCCAGGATCGCCCAGAAGGCGACCAGGTTCGCGTCGATGCCGGAGTGCGGCTGGACGTAGGCGTGCGGCGCGTCGAAGAGTGCCCGCGCGTGATCCGCAGCGGTCTGCTCGACGGTGTCGACGTTCTGGCAGCCGGCGTAGAAGCGGTGGCCGATGGTGCCCTCGGCGTACTTGTCCGAGAGCCAGTTGCCCATCGTGAGCAGGGTGGCGGGGGAGGCGTAGTTCTCGCTCGCGATCAGCTTCAGCGAGGACCGCTGGTCGGCCAGTTCGGCCTTGATCGCGCCGGCGATGGTGGGCTCCACCGCGCCGATCACCTCGAGCGCGTTGCGGTACGCGGCCGACGCGGCGGCTGCGTCGAAGGTCTGAGTCATCGTTGTCTCTCCTGCGGTTGCAGTGGGTCGAAGGCACCCAGGCGCACGGTGCCGACGGATTTCGCTCCCCGGTGGTTCTCCACCTCAGCGCGCCAGTCGCGACGCCTCACCCTATCGTGCGGTCGAGGATCGTCTGGAACGGTGTGGTCCGCGGGAGGGTGCCGAAGACACCGCCCCAATCCCCGGCCAACCGGGACGCCACGAACGCGTCGGCCACCTCCGGTGTCGAGTGCCGCACGAGCAGCGATGCCTGCACGCACAAGCCCATCCGGGCCGCCAGCCGACGGGCTCCCGCTTCGGCCCCTTCGACGTCTGCAAGCGCTTGCAGTACGTCGTTCACCGCGGTGTCGAGCCGATCGTCGGCACCACGCGCCGCGCCAACCTCGAGCAGCCAGGCCTCCAACGACTCCGGTCGCCGGAGCGCCCGGAGAACGTCCAATGCGTTGACGTTCCCCGAGCCTTCCCAGATGGAGTTCAACGGCGACTCCCGGAAGAGCAGCGGCATCCCGGACTCCTCCACGAAACCGTTCCCACCCAGACACTCGAGCGCCTCGGCAGCCATGAACGGAGTCCGCTTACAGACCCAGAACTTCGCCAACGGAAGCCCGATGCGGCGGAAGGCCGCGGCCTCGGGGAGCGGGCTGTCGACGGCTGCGGCGAGGCGCATGGCGAGGGCCGTGGCCGCCTCGCTCTCCAGGGCGAGGTCCGCGAGCACGTTCTGCATGGCCGGCTTGTCGGCCAGTAATCCACCGAACGCGGAGCGGTGGCGGGTGTGCCAAAGCGCCTCGACCAACGCACGACGTTGAAGCGCCGCGGACCCCAGCACGCAGTCCAATCGCGTCGCGGCAACCATCTCGATGATCGTGCGGACGCCGGCGCCCTCGTCACCCAATCGGTAGCCGATGGTCCCGTGGAACTCGACCTCACTCGAGGCGTTGGAACGATTCCCGAGCTTGTCCTTCAACCGCTGCAGTGCGAACGCGTTCCGGTTGCCGTCAGCAAGCACCCGCGGCACGACGAAGCAACTCAGTCCGTCCGGCGCCTGCGCCAGTACGAGGAAGACGTCGACCTGCGGCGCCGAGCAGAACCATTTGTGACCGTTGAGCTGGTATTCACCGTCGCCACCGGTGGGCGTGGCCGTGGTCAGGTTCGCCCGGACATCCGACCCGCCCTGCTTCTCGGTCATCCCCATCCCGGCGAGGACCCCGGTCTTCTCCGCGGCAGGCAGGCGTCGTACGTCGTACTCCTTGGACGCGAGTTGCGGGATCCACTCCTTGGCCAACCGCTCATCCGCCCTGAGCGCGGGTACGGCGGCGTACGTCATCGAGATCGGGCACGCGTGGCCCGGCTCGACCTGCGACCAGACGTAGAAGCCGGCCGCCCGGGTCAGGTGCGGCGACGGCTGGTCGCTCGTCCACGGCGCCGCCTGCAGCCCGAACCCGACCGCCCGCTCCATCAGCCAGTGCCACGACGGGTGGAACTCGACCTCGTCGATCCGGTTCCCGTAGCGGTCGTGGGTGCGCAGGACCGGCGGATTCTGGTTCGCCGGGAGGGCCTGGGACAGCGCCTCCGCCGACCCCGCGACCGCTCCGATCCGGTGCAGACCGGGGTCGTCGGCGAGGTCGGCGTACGGGCGCAGAGCGTCACCGAGCGCCCTGTCCTGGGTGAAGAAGTTCACGCCCCGCAGTGGGGGAGCCTGATTCGTTACCGCGAAAGGGTCCGCCATGTCAGTACGGTAAGCGGTATGGCACGCTCAGGGGCAGGACCCGTTGGTGGGAGCTCCCTCTCATTGGCATGGGTCCGCAAAGTCCCCGCGACCACCTGGAAGCTCCTCACCCAGACGGTCGGGGTGTGTCTGCGCTACCGCGTCACCGGTCTGGCCGCCGAGGGAGCGTTCTTCGCGATCCTCTCGCTGCCGCCGCTGATCTTCGGGCTGGCCGGAAGTCTCGGTTACATCGCGAGCAAGTACTTCGAAGTCGAGACCATCGACGACATCAAGCTGCAGATCGCGCAGCTGGCCGCCCGCGCGCTGACCGACGACTCGGTCCAGAGCGTGATCGTGCCGACGCTGAACCAGGTCCTGAACGGCGGGCGCCCGGACGTCATCTCGATCGGTTTCGTCCTCGCCCTCTGGTCCGGCAGCCGCGCGCTCAACGTGTTCGTCGACACCATCACGATCATGTACGGGATGGGCGGCAAGCGCGGCATCGTCCGGACCCGCGCCCTGTCGTTCAGCTTGTACTGCGCGGCCCTCGTCATCGGCGTGATCGTCCTGCCACTGGTGCTGGCCGGCCCGGACGCGGTCGAGGCGCTGCTGCCGCACCGGCTGGACTTCCTGAACCAGCTCTACTGGCCCGTCGTGACGATCCTGTCCGCGGGCTTCTTGAACACGCTGTACCACCTGTCGGTCCCGATCCGGACGCCGTGGGTCTCGGACCTGCCGGGGTCGTTCCTCGCGCTGTCGATCTGGATCCTGGGCAGCTTCGTGCTCCGCTGGGTCCTGCAGAGCACAGTCGGCGGTACGTCGATCTACGGGCCGCTGGCCGCGCCTATCGCCGTACTGATGTGGCTGTACATGACGGCGATCGCCGTACTGATCGGGGCAGCGCTGAATGCTGTCGTCGACCGGCTGTGGCCGCACAAGGCGCGGGTGATCGAGAAGGCGGCCGCGGAGGCGGACGCGGAGGTCGAGCCGGTGATGAAGGCCGAGCACGACCCGCACCACGACTCGGTGAGCCCGTTGGTGCAGGAGCGGCCAGAGGTCGGGGTCGCGGAGAAGATCGAGAAGATGGGCGAGCCGGCTGAGAAGCCGTCCGTTGAGCCTGCCGCGGAGCCGGCTGTGGAGCCTGCTGCGAAGGCTCCGGCTGTTGAGGCTGCTCCCAAGGCTCCGGCCGAGGACCCGCCGGAGCGTAAGCCGGCGCCGGTCGGAAAATCCGGTGCGCAAAGCGACGGCGACGACCTACGCTGACGGCATCGCGACAAGCGGTCCTCGATCAGGACCGCAGGACCGGAAGGGAGGCACCGCCATGAGCCATCAACGGGCCCGACGGGCCGTTGTCTCCCACGTTGTCCGTCCGCTGAGCTGATCTCGCGGCCGGACCCTCCGAAAGGTTCGCCGCATGTCAGTCACACTCCAAGCCCTGGGACTCGATGGTTCCACGGCCGAATTCCTGCAGTCCGTCCCGGAGGACCTCGTCCCGGGCCGCGTCGCCCGGGTCGACAAGGGCCTGGCGACGGTACTCACCGAGGACGGACCGGTCCGCGCGACCTGGTCCGGCGCGCTGCTCGCCGCGATCGCGAGTGATGCCCAGGCCGGCCCATGTACAGGGGATTGGGCCGTACTGCGGTTCTGGCCGGACGACCGGATCACGCTCGAGTCGGTCGCACCACGCCGTACGTCGATCGTCCGCGCGGAGGTCGGCGGTTCGTCGCGAGGCCAGGTGCTCGCGGCCAACGTGGACGTGATCGCGATCGTGGTCGGTCTGCATCCGGAGCCGAACATCAGCCGGATCGAACGGTTCCTCGCGCTGGCGTGGGAGAGCGGTGCCCGGCCGGTCGTCGTACTGACCAAGGCCGACCTGGTAGGGGACGCGGACGCTATTGCTGAGGACGTGGCCAATGCTGCGCCGGGTGCCGACGTACTTGTGTGCAGTGCGACCACTGGTGACGGCATTGAGGCAGTGCGGTCGTTGCTGGACGGCAACGCGACCTTGGCGCTGCTGGGGTCGAGTGGTGCGGGTAAGTCGTCGTTGGTGAATGCACTGGCCGGTGTTGAGCTTCTGGACGTGCAGGACATCCGTGACGACGGCAAGGGCCGCCATACGTCGGTCCGGCGCGAGCTGATCCCGCTACCTGATGGTGGCGTCGTCATCGACACGCCTGGGCTGCGGGGGATCGGTCTGCAGGAGTCAGGGGAGGGGCTGGCGGCAGCGTTCCCGGATATCACTTCGCTGGCCGAGCAGTGCAAGTTCAAGGACTGCGCGCACGTCACCGAGCCGGACTGTGCGGTGCAGGCTGCTCTGGAGGACGGGTCGCTGCCTTACCGGCGCTATGACAGCTGGGTGAAGCTTCAGCGGGAGGCGGCGTACATGGCTCGCCGCGCGGACGTGCGGCTGCGCACCGAGGCCAAGAAGGACTGGGTTCGTGCAAGCAAGTCCTACCGCCGGGACATCAAGCCACGGCAGTAGCTTCGGCGGGGATGCAAGGATTGGCGGCATGGATCGTGCAGTCCTGATCACAGGTGCGTCTCGAGGAATCGGCGCGGCCGCGGCTCGGGCGTTTGCCGCAGCCGGCGACCGGGTTGCGGTGCATTACAGCTCGTCGAAGGATGCCGCTGCCCGGGTGCTCGACGAGCTACCCGGCGACGGTCATGTGCTGGTGCACGCGGATCTGGCCGATCCTGACGCGATCCAGACGATGGTCTCGGATGCTGCGAGCACGCTCGGGAGTATCGACGTACTGGTCAACAACGCCGGCGTCTACCACCCGCACCGCATCCGGGAGACGACGTACGCCGAATGGCAGCAGGCGTGGGCGGACACTCTCGCGGTCAACCTGGTGGGACCCTCCAACGTCACCTGGTGTGCGGTCCGGCACATGGGTCGCGGCGGCCGGATCGTCAACGTCTCCTCGCGCGGCGCCTTCCGCGGCGAACCGAACCAGCCCGCGTACGGCGCTTCCAAGGCCGCGATCGTGTCCTTCACGCAATCCCTGGCCCGCGCCCTCGGTCCGGAGGGGATTGCCGTCACCGCGATCGCGCCGGGCTGGACGGTGACCGATATGGCGGCTGTGAATCTGGTCGGCGAGGGCTACGACCGTCGCCGTCTGGAGAGTCCGCTGGAACGCGTCGCCGATCCGTCCGAGGTCGCCGCCGCCATCCTGTACCTCGCGTCGCCCGAGGCCGAGTTCGCCACCGGCACTGTCCTGGATTTCAACGGTGGTTCGTACCTGCGGATGTAAATCGTTCGCCGCGCTTCGGTTGGCTGGTTAAGGTCCACTTCGTGCATCGCATCATCACTCCGCCGGCCGCCGCTTAGCGGACGGCTTCCCCGCCCAGGTCACTGACCTGGGCTTCTTCGGGCTGTTCGCAGACGCCCCAATCTCTCGTTGCGAACACCCTGGAGTGTCTGATGCACCACCCTGTCGCGCGCTCAACCGCGCGCGGTCTCCTGTACGTCGTCATTGCCGGCCTGGCCTGGGGGACCGGCGGCCCTACCGGCGCGCTGCTCTTCCAGTACACCGGCCTCGACTCAACCGCGGTCTCGTTCTGGCGCCTCGCCGCAGCTGCTCTCTGGCTAGCACTCGCCCGCCGCATCCTGCGCCGAGGCCGGCTCCGCCACGGCTTCGCACCGCGCTACCTCTTCAGCGGCCTGGGACTAGCGCTCTGCCAACTTGGCTACTTCGCCGCCATCCCACGAGTAGGCGTAGCGGTCGCCACCGTCATCGCCCTGGGCGCCGGCCCGCTCTTCATCGCCCTCGGCGCCCGCGAACGAGTCACCAGCACCCTGGCGCTCGCGGTCATAGGCCTGGCCTTACTGGTCTCCGGCGGCCAGTCAGGCTCCGCCGAAGTCGCAGGCATCGCCTTCGCCCTCCTCTCCGCAGCCGGCTACGCCCTGACCACACTCCTCAACCGCACCGAAGCGGACCCCATCACCGGCGCGTTCCTAGGCTTCGCCTACGGAGCCGCAATCCTCTTGCCCCTAACGCTCACCGGCACCATCCTCCCGACCCACATCGGCTGGCCGCTGATCGCGTACTTCGGCCTGGTCCCCACAGCCCTCGCCTACACCCTGTTCTACGCGGGCCTGACCACCCTCAGAGCCTCCACCGCCGCAGTAGTAGCCCTGATAGAACCAGCCGTAGCCGCCACCCTCGGCGTACTCCTCTTCCACGAACACCTGACCCCACGAAGCCTCGCCGGCATCGCCGTACTCCTAGCCGCCGTGCTACTCCAGGCGCTCCGCGAGTAGAGCCCACCCGCCGAGCCATGGGCCTAACGCGTCCGTGGAACGACGAAGGCGGTGTGTGCTTTGCGCACACACCGCCTTGTCTTGCGTGGACGATACTGGGATCGAACCAGTGACCTCTTCCGTGTCAGGGAAGCGCGCTACCGCTGCGCCAATCGTCCAAAACCAACACATTCAGGCTC
>NZ_JBFAXQ010000033.1:0-70948 GCF_040680855.1 Kribbella sp. NPDC051952 | reverse complement strand
ACCTGGCTCGCGTGGGCTCAAGATCGGTGGCCCACGCTCATTGCCGACTACTCCTAGATCACCAACCAGATAGCTCGGGACACAAGCGGTGGGTGTCAAAGTCGGCGACATCCGGCACAAGACACCGATCGATACCTGGGCCGGCGACTTCGCTCCCGGAGCTGATCCGGAACGGCGCTCGTACGCGAGTATGGCCGACCTAGCCGACCCGGACGGCAACACCTGGACCCTGCAGGAGATCCACAGCTGATGGCCGAGCTGGACCCCAGCGGGATGTCGATGGTCGGTCCCGCCACCAGTCCGCTGCGCGCGTTCCTGCGGACCGAGGCGGCCAGCGCCGCCGTGCTGGCCGGCGCGATCGCACTCGCGCTGGTCTGGGCCAACGTGACGAACACCGGGTACGAGGCGTTCTGGACCAAGGAGCTCCCGGTCCGGATCGGCCCGCTGTCGACGAGCCTGGACCTGCGCACGTGGGTGAACAGCGGCCTGATGGCGTTCTTCTTCCTGGTCGTCGGGCTCGAGGCGCGTCGCGAGTTCGACCTCGGCGAACTCCGGGAGCGTCGCCGCATGATCCTCCCGGTCGCGGCCGGTCTCGCCGGGATGGGCCTGCCCGTGCTGATCTACCTGGCGTTCAACCACTCCGGCGAGGGACTGCACGGCTGGGGCGCGGCGATGTCGACGGACACTGCGCTGGCACTCGGCGTCCTCGCGGTGCTCGGCAAGCAGGTCCCGGATCGGATCCGGACATTCCTGCTCACGGTGTTCGTCGTCGACGACGTGGTCGCGCTCGTGGTCATCGCGATCGCCTACACCAGCGAGGTGCACGTCGGTGGGCTACTGATCGCGATCGCGTCGTACGCCGGTCTGCTGGCGTCGACGCGGTTGCGCTACCAGCAGCGGAGGTTCGTCTTCACGGTCCTCGCGGTGGTGCTGTGGTGTGCATTGCTTGCCAGCGGCATCGATCCGGTCGTGGCGGGTCTGGCGGTCGGGTTGGCAACGTCGGCCTACGTACCGAGGCGGGATGCGCTGGAGCAGGCGACCACGCTGGTCCGGCTGTTCCGGGAGCAGCCGACGCCGGAGCTGGCGCGGACGGCGACGCGTGAACTGACCGGGACACTGTCGGCGAACGCTCGCCTGCAGCACACGTATCACCGGCTCACCAGCTATGGCGTCGTACCGCTGTTTGCGCTGGCCAACGCCGGGATCGCGCTGCACTCGGGTCTGCTGGCCGACGCCTTGACCGCGCCGGTCACCATCGGGCTCTTCCTGGCCTTCGTGGTCGGCAAGCCGGTGGCGGTTGCCGGTACCTCCTGGCTGATCACCCGGACTAGCCACGGTGCAGTGCGGCCGTCGGTTGGGTGGGCGGGTGTGGTCGGCAGCGGGCTGATCGCCGGGGTGCCGTTCACGCTGTCACTGCTGATCGCCGACCTCGCCTTCACCGGGACCGCGTTGGAGGAGGCGAAGCTCGGCGTACTCGCGGCTGCCCTCGGAGCCGCCGTACTCACGCTGGCCTTCTACCGGGTGATCGCCTTGCTGCCCGCCCGCGCCCGTACGCGTGCACTTCTCGGGACCGGCGGTCAGCTCAACGACCTCGCGCCACCGGTCGACGCGACACGCGACCACATCCGCGGGCCGGCCGATGCCGTCGTGACTGTCGTCGAGTACGGCGACTTCGAGTGCCCGTGGACCCAGATGGCCGCGCCCACCGCCCGCGAACTGATCGCGTCGAACACGCACATTCGCTACGTCTGGCGGCACCTACCGCTGCACGACGTACACCCACATGCCCAGCTCGCCGCCGAAGCGGCCGAGGCCGCCGGTCTGCAGGGGAAGTTCTGGCCGATGCACGACCTGCTGCTCGCCCACCAGGACAACCTCGAACTCGACGCCATCCTCGCCCACGCCGAGACCTTGGAGCTCGACCTGGACCGCTTCCGGGCCGATCTGACCGCGCCCGACCACGCGACCCGGATCGCCCAGGACATCGACTCCGCGGACCGCAGCGGCGTGGCCGGTACGCCGACCTTCTTCATCAACAACCACCGTCACGAAGGCCCGCAGGACCTGCCGACGCTGAGCCGGGCGATCGAGCAATCGTTGGCTACGGCAACTTGAGGCCGAACCCGGGCTCCTCGGACAACGTGACGTACCCGTCGGCCAGCGTGTAGTCGCCGGTGCCCTCGGTGCGGCCGGGGACGCCCTCGATGATCGGGATGTTGCCGAGCCCGGCGGCCAGGTGCGCGGCATACAGGGTCTTGAGCGGCAGACCCCAGGCGTGCGGCGATGCTTCGGACGTCAGGCGAGGTATTGTCCGGCGCCAGGCCGTCAAGCCGTGGCCCGTGACATCCATCAGCGCGACGTCCAGCAGGCCTTCGTTGGCGAGTCGCAGGATGTAGTCCTCGTTCGGGTCGAACTCGCCGTCCGCGATCTTCGTGCCGTCGGTACCGAGACGCTCGCGGAGGAAGCGGAAGTCCTCCCAGCGCTCGGCGAACGGCTCCTCGAGCCAGTAGAGCCGGCAGTCCTCGACCGCATCGAGGTACGCCTGCAGGGTGTTCACGCTGAAGCCGTCGTTCGCGTCGACCAGGATCTCGGCGTCCGGGTAGAGCTCGCGGGCCAGCCTCGTCACCTCGATGTCGCGCGCGAGCCCGGCGTCCGGCTCCATCCACCGATAGCCGCGCCCGACCTTCAGCTTGAAGTCGCGGAACCCGAACTCATGGTCCTGCCGGAGGTTCGTCCGGATCACGTCGATACCGGAGTCCAGGTCGTCGAAATAGATGCCGCCGCTGTAGCACCGCACCTCCCGGCTGCCCGCGCCGCCGAGCATCGCATAGACCGGTACGTCGAGGATCCGGGCGGCCAGATCATGCAGCGGGTAGTCGAGGAACTCCGCCGCCGGCTCGATCACGCCACGATCCGGATCGATCAACTCGGCCACGTTCCGGCCCACGAGCGGACCTGGATCCCCGTCGTGCAGGGGCAGCCCCCAACCGGTCGCACCACGGTCGGTTTCGACGATGTACACCGTCGCGGTTCCACCGCTCCCGTGGTCGCCGCGAAAGGAGTTCCGCCCGACGGGACGGAGGTAGGTATAGGTGATCTGTGCCGTCGTGACCGAGGTGATGACATGGCGGGAGAGAGTCATTGTTCAACGATAGACACTCGTCAGCCGACGGTACGCCGCCGGATTGCTGAGCAGGTCGGTGTTGTCGGCGAACTGGTCGATCGATCCGATCAATCCACACTCCAGCACCGCCGGATCCGTCACCGTGTCGAGGCAGGCGTGGACGAA
This sequence comes from Kribbella sp. NPDC051952, assembly GCF_040680855.1. NCBI lineage: Bacteria > Bacillati > Actinomycetota > Actinomycetes > Propionibacteriales > Kribbellaceae > Kribbella > Kribbella sp. NPDC051952. The sequence continues at coordinate 67,659 of NZ_JBFAXQ010000033.1, read as the reverse complement.
TCGGCCGGCATCCAGCACCGTGGCCGGCCGGTCGAAGTACGGTCGCGTGGACGGATCGACCTCGGCCGTGATCCCCAGCGCGTTGTGCCGCTTCGCCACCAGCTCGTACGCCGTCGCGAGTCCGGCCTCCCGTCCAGCCAGGTCGTCAGCACTGATCGCGGCGGCCAGGGCCTGGTCGAGCCCATCCGGGTGTCCCAACCGGGCGAACGCCGTACCGAGCCACTTCGAGTACGGCGCATACGTCCGCGACTGCAGCAGCGCCAGCCGCATCACGTCCCGCACCAGCCGCCCGGTCACGACCCGCGACCCCAGCTCGTCGCCGACCTCGTGGGTGCGCTGGACGAACGCCTCCTCCTGCGCGATCCGGGACCACTGACACGCCAGGATCCAGCGCCAGACCTGATCCGGGTACCACGCCAGGGCCTCCCGGACCGGCGCGAGCCGGCCGTCATCGGCGTACACCCGGCCGGCCACTACACCGAGGAGCTGCTGCTGCGGTGTGAGCAACCAGTTCTCGAGCTCGATCTCCTGGGTCGCGTCGAACCCCAAGCATCCGACCAGCCAGTCCGCCAGTGTCGTGACAGTCACGTGGTGGACCGGCTCCTGAGTGTCCCACCCGAACCACACCGGGAACCCGGCGTACTCCTGCGGCAGCCCTGCATCCACCAGCCCCTGGACCCGCTTCACCTCATCGGCGTCCACGAACACCACCAGCCGCGGCCCCCACCCGTGATCCGTGGACCGCTCGGTGTCGTACCCGAGTACATCCGAACCCCACCCGAGCAACCCGGCCGCATGCGCGGTCCCACTCAGCAGCGGTCCAACCACCTCCTCATAAAAGCCGTCCCCCAGCTCAGCCGCGCTCCGAAATTCCGTCATGACTCCCGCCTCAGAACTGCCCAGAGTCCCCAGCCGGCCGGGGACGTGACCGCGGACCACGTCGCACCCGACGCGTCCTCCAACGCAGCCAGCACAGGGGGGATCGGGACGTGGTGCGGCGCGTCCTCCCCCAGAGCGTTCGACCACACGACCACCCCGTCCGGTGCGAGCGCTCGAACCACTTCCCCTGCAAACAAAGGCACATCAGCCAGTACGACGGCAGCCGCACAGCCGGCCCGGACCGGCAGCTGCGATGCGTCACCCAGCACCCGCCGAGGGACAGACGAGCGGGTCAGCATCGCCCAGGTCAGGTCGAGACTGATCAGCTCCGGCCACACCTCGGCGAGGAGCCCCGAAAGCAGTCCGGTCCCGCAGCCCACCTCCAGGCACGGACCGGCCGGGAACGGTCCGCCGCGTCGGAGCGCATCCGCGAGTGGGACAGGCCGGTAGCCACCGCGTTCGCCGTCCCAGACCGGTGCGAGTTCGGTGTAGCGCCGTACCGTCTCGTCGGCCTGTTCCTGGGACCACGACGACGGATGTGTGGCGAGATTCAGCGACAGCCGCTGACTGGCTCTGGCCTCCTGGCGGACCGGTTTCCCGGGGTCGGCCGCTACTGCCCGCGCCAGTTCTCTGATCTCGCCCACGTACTCCGCCCTCTCCGATTCGCTGCCCTGCTCCCGTCTAGAGTGGCGCAGGTGACGCCGATTTCGCATGTGGTTTGGGACTGGAACGGGACGCTGCTCAACGACAACGAGATCGTGCTGGCGGCGGTCAACGAGGTGTGCGCGGAGTTCGGCCGGGCGGGTCTGAGCTGGGCCGAGTGGCAGGCGGCGTACGCGCGGCCGATGCGCGTCTCGTACGAGTCGGTCCTGGCACGCGTGCTCGACGAGGAGGAGTGGGCGCGCGTCGACAAGCTCTACCACGAGCGGTACGACGCTCTCCTGCACACCTCCGATCTGGCGGCCGGAGTGCCGGACGCGCTGCGCCGGTTGGCCGAGAGCGGTCGGACCCAGTCGTTGCTGTCGATGTGGTTCCACACCCGGCTCACCCCGACGGTCGAGCAGTTCGGGCTCACGCAGTACTTCACCCGCATCGACGGACTGGCCGGCGAGGTGGGCGGCGGCTCCAAGGCCGAGAGCTTGATCCAGCACCTCGAGGCCCAGAACCTCAATCCGGCCGAGGTCGTGCTGATCGGTGATGTGGTCGACGACGGCCTGGCCGCCGAGGCGGCCGGCTCGCAGTGCATCCTCGTCACCACCGGCGCGATGACCCGTTCGGCCCTGCAGACTACCGGTGCCCCGGTGACGAACTCGATCAGCGAGGCGCTGCTGCTGCTCGACGCCTGACACGGATCGGATCTCCCTCGCCATGCTCTCCAAGCTGCTGCCCCCGGTGCTGACCCTTCTCGCCGCCGTCTGGATGATCTTCCTCTTCTGCAACTCCCCGGACGTGACCTACAGCGGCAAAGGCTTGAACGACGGGGACATCAGCGTCAGCTGCATACCGTTCGGCAACCTGGGCCCGTCGGAGCGACGAAGCATGGAGCACGGCCCCGTCGACTGGCGGATAGCCGCCCAGAAGTACGCCGAGCAACTGAAGGCGGCCGGTGACGGCAACGCCTCCCAGGACGTGGTCACCGAACTCGAGCAGACGATCACCGGCGACTGCCAGCGGGCCAAACAGGACCGGCTGGCTCTGCTGATCGTTGCGGCTCTGATCACCGGCGTGCTCGCGACTTTCAGCCTGCTTCGCCTCAGTGCTCCGCGCGCCCCCTTCCAGCGCCCTTCGCCCGCGTACGCACCCCAGCCGATGCGCGGCCCGAACCGCTGATCCTCGCCGGACTTTCGCGCCCCTCACCACCACCTGTCTCCTCCACTGTCACCATCCGACCGAAGGGCTGGACTTTCGTTGGGTTCGGCAGTTATCTGGAGGAGTGGATTCCGTCGACCGGTGGCTGCACCGCCGACATGAGGAGTTCCTCGACGGCGGGGGCCGGAACGTCCGTGGACTCGTCGCGGCCTCATGGGGCCGCTCGATCGCGGCCGGACTCCAGTCCGACGCCGCGGCTCCGTTCGCGTTCGAGGCCGACGAGTTGGCGTCGTACCGGGCCGAACACCCACTCTCCGCGGTCTTCCCGATGCTGTACGACGTGCTCGGCCGGGCCGCCGAGGACAGCGACTGTGTGATGGCGGTCGGCGACAGTGACGGCCGGTTGCTGTGGGTGTGCGGACGTCCAGACTCACTCCGGGCCGCGGACGGCATCCACTTCACCGAAGGCGCCTGGTGGGCCGAGCGGCACGTCGGCACCAACGCGCTCGGCACCTCGCTGGAGGTCGCCGGGCCGGTGCAGATCCGGTCGGCCGAGCACTTCACGCTGCTCGTGCAGCCCTGGTCGTGCGCGGCCGCGCCCATCTACGACCCGGAGACGCAGCGGGTCCTCGGGGTCGTCGACATCACCGGCAACGCCGACGCGAGCTCACCGCAATCGCTGGCGATGATCCGCGCGGCTGCCCGGATGGCCGAGGCCGAGCTGGGCCGGCTGATGACGCTTCGCCGGGTCCTGGGCGACTCGACCCAGCGCATGCACATCTCGGCGCTGGCACGACCCGACGCCGCGGTGCGGATCGACGGTCGCGACCTCCGGCTCAGCCGCCGGCACAGCGACATCGTCGTACTGCTGGCCGAGCACCCCGAAGGACTCAGTGCCGAGGATCTGTCGGACGCCCTGTACGGCGAGGACGACCACCGCTCCTCATTGCGCGGCGAGGTGACCCGCCTGCGCGCCCTGCTCGGCTCCGACATCGTCGACTCGCGCCCGTACCGCCTGCACCCCGACATCGCCGCGGACTGGCTCGAGACCGCTGACGACCTCGACAACCACCTGCTCTCATCAGCCCTGCGCCGCTATGCGGGCCCGTTGCTACCGCAGTCCGACGCACCGGGTGTGGTTGCCTCACGCAACCGCTTGGAGAACCGCATCCGGTCCGCGGTCCTCCAGACGTACGACGTCGACCTCGTCGCGGCGTGGACCCGCTCGTACGCCGGAGTCAACGATTTGGCCGCGTGGGAACGCCAACTGACGCTGATGTCACCGACCTCCCCACTGTGGCCCTCAGCCCAGTCCGAGGTACGACGCCTTCGCGCCGACTACGGACTGGACCGGGCCAACGGATCAGAAGACCCGAACGGCGATCTCCGCGGGCGCTGAGAGCAGACCGTCGATCTCGTCGTCCAGCTTGACCAGAGTGACCGACGCGCCGGCCATGTCGAGCGAAGTGCAGTACTCGCCGACGTAGTTGCGCCGTACGTTGATGCCTTGGTCGGTGAGGACCTGGTGGGCGCGGCCGTAGAGCAGGTACAGCTCGCTGATCGGCGTACCGCCGAGGCCGTTGATCATCAGCGCGACGTTGTCACCGGACTCGTAGGGCAGGTCGGACCGGACCGCCTCGAGCATCTGGTCGATGATCTCGTCCGCCGACGCCAGCTTCTCCCGGCTGCGACCCGGTTCGCCGTGGATACCGACGCCCATCTCCATCTCGTCGGCACCGAGCTCGAACAGCGGCGACCCCTTGGCCGGCGGCGTACACGCCGTCAGCGCCATGCCCATGGTCCGGGTGACCGAGTTGACCTTCTCCCCGATCCGGACCAGCTCGTCGAGATCCGCACCCTGCTCGGAGGCGGCGCCGACCGCCTTCATCACGAAGAAGTTGCCCGCCACCCCGCGCCGGCCGACCGTGTACGTCGAGTCCTTGACCGCGACGTCGTCGTCGATGATCAGCGTGCGGACCGTCAGCCCGTCGGCCTGGCTCATCTCCTGCGACATGTCGAACGCCATCCGGTCACCGGTGTAGTTGTTCACCAGGAGCAGCACACCCTTCTCGGAGGCGAGCAGCTTGGTGGTCTCGTACACGTAGTCCATCGGCGGCGCCGCGAACACGTCACCGGGACAGGCCGCGTCGAGCATGCCCTTGCCGACCGTCATCACGTGCGCGGGTTCGTGCCCGGACCCCGAGCCCTGGACGATCGAGACCTTGTCGTCGCGCGGTGCGTCCGTACGCATGATCAGGTTGTACTCCGGCACGTACTTCAGCGTGTCCGGGTTGGCCAGCGCGATCCCCCGCAGCATCTCCGGTACGTAGTTCTTCGGGTCGTTGACGAACTTCTTCATCGGGACTCCCTTGTCTTCCAGACCTCTGCGATCTGCTCGATGATCACGGCGACGGCGGTGGCCCCGGCGTCGACCGATCCCCGGCTCCGCTCACCCGTGTAGGCGGCTCGGCCTCGCTTCGCGACCAGCTCGGCCGTCGCGTCGGCCGCCGTACGAGCCGCGACCGCGGCCCGCCGTACGACTTCTTCACTACTCGCTCCGGAGGCGGTGGACTCCTCGATCGCGTCCGTCATCGGGACCAGCGCGTCCAGCAGGGTCTTGTCCCCCAGCTCCGCGCCGCCGCGGGCCATGATCCCTTCCACCGCGGAGCGCAGCATCGCCACCACGGCCGTGCCGTCCAGGGTCGTGGTCGCCCCGGCCGTCATCCCCGCGCGCATGAATCCGGTCCCCCAGATGGGTCCCGACGTACCCCCGATCCGCGAGGTCACCAGCATCCCGACCTTCTTCAGGAACGTGCCGATGTCGGTCCGGTCCAACTCGCCGTACTGGGCCTGCAACTTCTCGAAACCGCGGGCCAGTGAGTAGCCGAAGTCGCCGTCGCCGACGACCGAGTCGAGGTCGCCGAAGTACTTCTCGTTCTCGAGGCAGGTGGTGATGAGCGTGGTCAGCACCAGGTCGACGTCGTTCCAGCTGTCGGTCATGACCGGCCTCCTTGGATGGTTGCGAGCGCGGTGAGATCGGCCAGGGTGAGCGCGTCGACGGGGTCTATTCCGTGCGGGTCCGCGAGTACTTCGAGCCGTTCGCCGTCAGGGTCGCCGAGACTGGTGACGACCAGGGCCGCTTCGGTGAAGTCCTCGTCCCGGGTGTAGCCGCTGACGGTGACGACAGTCGTCAGCCCGGCTCCGACCGCGGCGAGGAGTCCGTTCCGCGAGTCCTCGACGACGAGGGTGTCGGCCGGGTCCAGCCCGAGCTGGTCGACGGTCAGCCGGTAGACCGCCGGATCGGGCTTCTTCCGCGGTACGACGTCACCCGCGAAGACCGGGATCGTCGCCGCGACCTCCTCCCCGACCGCCCCGGCCAGAACGGCCCGCACCGACGGCTCCGCCGAGGTCGACGCCACCGCAACCGTCCACCCGTCCTGCAGTGCGTCGGTGATCAATCGCCGTACGCCGGGACGCGGTGGGATAACCCCGGCTGCGACCAGGTCGGTGAACGTCTTGGTTTTGAACCGGTGCCAGGTTGCGACGACGTCGGCGCGTTCCTCCGGCGTGGCCGGCAACCCGGCCGCCTTCCACACGTCCTCGTTGTCCAGCAACGTGGCGAGCCGTTCCTTGCCACCGCCGATCCGGAGCATGCGGCCGTAGTCCTCGACCGACCAGCGCACCGGCAACTCGAAATGCTCGAAGGTCGCGTTGAACGCCGGCAGATGCCCGTCGCGCTCGGTATCCCCCAGTACGCCGTCACAGTCGAAGATCAGCCCGGCATTCGATAAAGTCATGCGCGGCCGCCGCTGCCGAAGATCTCGATGTGCTCGGCGGCCATCGTCTTCACGGCCGCGTGGATGTGCCGGAACAGGCTCGGCGGGTCCCATTTGTCCGCGGCCCGGGCCTGCTCGAGATGTTCGAGCGACGACTTCATGTACGCGACCTTGAGCGCGGTGGAGATGTTGACCTTCGCGCAGCCGCGGCCGATCAGGTCCTGGAACTGCTCACGGGTCAGACCCGAACCACCATGCAGAGCCATCGGGATGCCGGTCGCTTTGACCAGGTCGGTGATCCGCTGGGAATCCAGTTCAGGCGTCGAGTGGTAGATGCCGTGCGCGTTGCCGATCGCCGGCGCGAACACGTCCACCCCGGTCGTCTCGACGAACCGGGTCGCGACCTCGAGGGACTGTCGTTCCGCCTCGGCATCGGAGCCGACGCCGTCCTCCACTCCGGTGATGCCCTCGATCTCGCCTTCGACGTGAGCGCCGTACCGCTTGGCCTCGGCGACCACCTCGACCGTCTGCCGCTGGTTCTCCTCGACCGGAAGCGCGGAGGCGTCGAAGAGCACCGAGTTCCACCCGGCCTCCAAACAGGAACTGATCACCGCGCGATCCGGGCAGTGGTCGAGATGAAGACTGACCGGCACAGGCACCGGTCCGACCACGGCGTCGAACATCGCCTTGAGGACGTCGCGGCCGACTGCCTTCACCGTCTTCACCGACGTCTGGATGATCAGCGGCGACCCCGCCTCCACCGCTGCTGCCACGACGGCACTCAGACTCAGCTCGTCCACCACGTTGATCGCCGGAACCGCGTACCCCTTGGCCAGCGCCTCATCCACAAGCCCCTTCAACGGCGCAACAGCCATGCCCGCTCCTCTCTCCAGGAGCCAGCCTGCCCCGCCGAACGCTGCACGAATGCTGCACGCTCAACCGCGGACCGGGTAAATCCTCCGGTAGACCGGCAGCGCTACAGCTGCAACGACCAAATGCATGACCATCAGGCCCGCGACTCCGGTTGTGGTCGTGTCGGGGATGAAACCCGTTGCCATCAAGAGGAGGTCGGGGAGCATCGATGCGGCGAGGACGAGTGGGACGACCACTCCCGGCCGCCAGCCGCGTCGGACGATCGCGCGCCAGCCGAGGTATCCAACGGCGACGCCGATGACGGTGAAGGCGATGACGACGGGTGGGGTCAGTGGGCGGAAGGACTCATCCGCGCCGAGTGCGATCGCGCCTCGGGCGACCAGGTAGTTGACCGCGGCCGCCACGACGGCCGCGCCTGTGAGCGCAACCCGGCCGGCTGTGGCAGATCGTCGTACGTCGATTGTCGTCGTCATCCCGCGCCTCCATAATCAGTACGAACCTCGTACTAATTGACGGTAGGCCAAACAGCGCGGCAGATCCAGGGATTCTGGGAAAACAGTCCGAAACTCGTACTAATCCTCGCCGGCTGCGATGACTTTGGTCAGCAAGGTCGCCAGCGTGTCCCGCTCGGCCGGGTCGAGGACGTTCAGCATCCGGCGGACCTCGGTGCGCAACCGTTGTTCGAAGTCCTCGGCCAGGTCGGCGCCGAGATCGGTCGGGGTGACGACGAAGTTCCGCCGGTCCCCGGGGTCCGGGACGCGGACCACCAGCCCGCTGGCCTCCATCCGGGCGATCACGCCGGTCATCGTCGACTTGGTCAGCCGCAACGCGGACCCGAGCCCGAGCATGTTCGTCGGTTGCCGGTGCAGGATGAACAGCAGCCGCGCCTGCTGGGTGGTGAGCCCGAGCTCGGAGCTGATCCGCTCGTACTGCTCGTTCACCGCCGTCGAGGCCCGGATCAACGCCGGCCCAACCCCAAGCCCCTTCGCCATGCCCCCACCCTAATCACGGGCGTCAATCACTGGGCGTCGCGGCGGACGACGACCGTGGGGGTGTTGAGGAGGCCGGAGTTGAGGTGGTCGGCTGCGTGTTCGACGTGTTGGAGGTCGAAACGGCGGCCGTACTGGGCGGTGACGGACTCGACCAGAGAGGTCAAGTGGTGGTCGGCGGAGAGGGCGTTGGCCGCGGTGTTGTGGACGACGATGCGGAGGGTGTTCGGACCGGGTTTGGCGGCGGCGGTGAGGTCGACGCGGAACGGCGGGGACCAGAGGTTGCCGCAGTGGGTGTTGTTGAGCCACACCTCGGCGGCGACACCGACCGGAGGCGTGAGCATCGCGCGGTAGGACTGGGTCGGCAGGTACGGCTCGGTGTCCTGGGGCACGAGCTCGCCGGGGCCGAAGTCGAGCAGCAGGGTGCCGTCGACGTCCGGCAGGGCGAGCTCGGTCGTGTACGTCGCGGCACCGGAGTACGTCGTACGTCCGGGGTGATCCTCCCAGCGGTGCGGGAGGGTGACCGGCGTCGTCTCGCCGTCGAACTCGACACTCCACGGACCGTCAACCCGGCTTAGCATTTCGTCAACAGGCAAGGCGCTCTGGGCCGCGTCGACTGGGACCAGGACGACGGCCTCATACGGATGCAGAGTCAGCTCGTCCGATGCTTGCCTTGTCGCCCCGGTCGCCGGATCCCACACCTCGAAGTGGGCGACCTGGAGGGTCCGGACCTGGTTGCCGGTGTTCGCGACGAAATAGAAGTCGCCGTCGTCGAGCCGTCGATGCACGACCCCGACGTCCTCTACCGGACTCAACCCTGGTTCCGGCAACTGATCCGCGAGCCCAGCGGTGCCGTGCACGACCGTCCCGACGCGCGCCAGCCACTCGGACGTTGCCGTAGGCAAGATCGCGTCGCCGGGTACGACGACCAGCGGCACCGTGGCCGGATCGATCACGGTCATCGCGTCGTCGTCGATCAGGTCGAAGTCGAGCCCGGCCGCCCGGATGATCCGCGGGATCTCGTCACCGATCAACGGCCGTACGGCACGGTAGAGGTTCACCGATCCGCGGGCTTCCGCGTACGCGTTGGAAGCCGGGACGTAGACCTTGACCGGCCGGACCGGTGTCCCCTGCTGCAGCAGCCAGGAGAGCCGGTGGAGATAGCCGAACAGCTCGCCCGCGACCGGCCACCACGGGTTGCGATCGTCAAGCGCACCCGCGGCGTAGAAGATCCAACCGAGCCCGGGCCCTCCCGACGGCGAATAGGGCCAGCCGTGTCCGATCAGCTGGTTCACGCCGGACAGGAAGTGTTCGTGCGCCTCACCTTTGAGGTCGAGCGGTGTCGCGCGGAGCGATGGCGAGTGCACCCAGGTCCAGACCTCGGCTGACACCACCGACCGGCCGTAGATGTTCGCCGCGGACGACGCCCACCGGGTCTCCGGCACCTGGGTCCAGCCCCAGCCTTCGCCCTCGAACAGGTCGGCGAAGCGGTAGCTGCTCATCGTCGCCGGCGGTTCGCCGTAGCTCTGGATCCGGAACGGTACGCCGTGTCCCGCGGCCCAGCGCTGGAAGACGGCGACGAAGTTCTCCTCGTACAGCTCCGACAGCGTCCGGTAGAAGTCGATCCGCACCTGGGCGGAACCCGTCAGCAGTTCATAGAGGCGTGGCCGCAGCTCGTATCCCCGCCGACGACCGAATTCCTCCAGCAGAGCAGGCGTCCAGTCCGATTGGTACACCTCGAGGCTGTCGCAGAACACCGACGTCACCAGCGCCGGTGTGGCTGCCAGCAGCAAGGGTTCAGCCACCGCCCGGATGTGCTCCTCAGCAGCGGCGACCGAGTAGTGATCGAGCACAGGCCCTTCGGCACCCGCCGCGGCCCGCTTCACGTTCTGCCCGGTCAGCCGCGAGTACGCGATCAGCACCTCCCGCGGCCCGTTGCCCCGCGGCACCCGGATCACCCCATCGGTCACCGGAACTTCCACGTACGACGATGGCACGCCGGCCGACCCGTCGCCGACAAAGGCCGCGACCACCTCGTCGCCGGGCCACGCCTCGACCAGGGGTACGTCGTACGCCTCGAGACCGATCTCGCGGCGATCCCAGTGCAGCCGCCGCGCCGCCAGCTCCGGTCCGATGTGACCACCACCGAACGACCACCCGCTGCCGAGGGTCAGATCGAAGCGCAGCCCGAGTCGCTCCGCCGTGCGAGCGGCGTAGCCGACGTCGGTGAGGAACTTGTCCGATCCGAACGGCCTATCCACCGGAGCCATCGGGTAGACGAAGGCAACCTCCACCCCGCCCAGCCCGGCCGTCGCCATCGCCGACAGCTCACGGTCGATCTCGCGCCGATCCACCGACGGCCCGAACCACCACCAGCGCACCATCGGCCGCCCGTCGCTCGGCGGTGCCTGGAACTGCCGTCGTACGTCGTCGAGCGTCGTCACCGGCACTACCTCCGTCGTCGGGTCCCCCGACCACCCCATCGCGATCCGCGATGCCGGGTCAACGCCCACCCATGGCCAGTACCGGTCAGCTCCGCCGGTAGATCACCGGGTTGAGCGGCGTGTCCGGGATCGTGTACGGCGCTGTGTCGGCAAGCCAGTGTGCGAGGTCAGCACGCTGGTTGTCGTTGGTCGGCGTACTGACCTCGATGTCGGCGTCCATGTAGATGATCGTCATCACCCGGCGCGGAATCTCGGTGGTGTTGGGGCCGGCGCGGTGGAACGTCCAGCCGGAGTGGAAGCTGACGTCGCCGAGTGCGTACGGCTCGGACGACACGTCGAATCCCTGCGCCGACAACGCCTTCTGGAGCTCGGCTTCCGACTCGTCGCTGATCGGCAGTTCACGCCCGAACTCGAAGGACTGGCTGCCGACCGCGAACTCCAGCGGACCCATCCCGGCCGGCGTCTCCTGCAACGGCACCCACACGGTGCAGGTGCGGTCGCTGGTGAACGGCCAGTAGTACTGATCGGCGTGCCACGGCGTGATGCCGCCTTCGGCCTCCTTGTACAGCGCCTGGTCGTGATACAGCCGCACACCCTCGACGCCCATCAACTCGGCCGCGATCTGGCCGAGCCGCTCGGACAGCACGAACTGGCGGACCAGGTCGCTGTGCCGCCACAGGTTCGTCACCTGCAGGAACGCCTTGCCGTAGGTCGATCGCTCCGCCAGCGGCAGGTGCATCGTGTTCAGCTCGATCACCTTCGAGGTGATCTCCGGCTCGAAGTGGTCGATGGTCGCCGCGTCGAGAACGCCGGGCAGCCGGATGAAGCCGTCCCGCTCGAACTGCGCGGGCGCGTTGTCCGCCAGCTGGTACGGCGAGTCGACGCCGATGCCGGTCGTGGTCACAGTGCCTCCCTGATGTGATCGCTGTATCTCCAGGGTGACCCGCCGTACGGGCCAGGCTCGACGCCTGAGCTGACCAGTTCCGGTACTGCCTTACCCGATCGTGGACGGCAACCCCGCCCGGCGGGCCGATTCAGTACGCTTACCCGGTATGCGAGCCGAGTTCGAGCACGTCGTCGAGCCGAGCGAGATCTCCTGGCACCATCACGTGCGCCGGGGTACGGCGTTCGACTTCTACTGGCATTTCCATCCCCAGGTCGAGATCACGCTGATCACCAAGGGCAGCGGCACCCGGATCGTCGGCGACAGCATCGAGAACTACTGGCCTCGGGATCTGACCGTGATCGGCGCCGAGCTGCCGCACACGTTCGCGTCCGGACCGGACAGCGCCGACCACGAGGCCGTCGTGATCCAGTTCCGGCCGGACTTCCTCGGGCCGGCGTTCTGGGAACGGCCCGAGTTCGCCGCGATCGGCTCGCTGCTGGAGCGAGCCGCGGGCGGGGTGCACCTGATCGCCGGCAACAACCTCGCGGCGGCGATTCGTGACCTCGGCGAAGGCCGTCCGGCCGATCGAACCCTCCGGCTGATCCAGCTCCTGAGCCGGTTGGCCGACGCCCACTCGCGCGTCCTCTCCACCACCAGGCTGCGCCCGGTCAGCACCCACGCCCGAGAGCGCGCCGACGCCATCCAGGCCTTCCTGGCCAAGAACTACACGACTCCGGTCACGCTCACCGAGGTCGCCGCCGTCGCCCACATGACCCCGACCGCGTTCAGCAGATTCTTCCGCCGTACGTTCGGTCGAACGCTGACCGACTACCTCACCGAGCTCCGCATCGCGGCCGCGTGCCAACTGCTGCTCGACACCGAGCTCGCGATCGCCGACATCGCCGCGCACGTCGGGTACCAGAACCTCTCGAACTTCAACCGGCGGTTCCGTCAGCTCAAACGGATCAGCCCGCGCGACTTTCGCCACACCGTCGTCAGCCAGCTCCCGCACCTATGATTGAACGCGTCTGGAATCCGATGCGTGGAAGGCGGAATGCATGGTGTCCCAAGGCTGGTCCTTCGAAGACGATCGTCAGCACCTGGTAGAGACACCAACCCCACCGACCCGGATCCTCGCCTACGCACAGGCCGCTCAGACCTTGACCCAACTCGGGGCACCGGTCGTGGGCTACTTCGGCTCGCAACACCACGCCGATGCGGGCGACGCGGCCGCGGCCGGACTGGCCGTGCCGAACGTCGGCGCCGCTGATGCCATCGACCTGGACAAGGTCGCGGCCCTGCGGCCCGACCTGATCGTCAGCGTGACCTACGCCGGCGAGGTGTACGGCCTCTCCGAAACCGCCGCGACGACCCTGGCCGAGATCGCGCCGATCGCCCTGATCGGTATCGCGGACGGCCGTAGTCTCACCTCGATCATCCAGCGCTTCCACGAGTTGGCGGGCAGCTCGGACGACTCCGAGGAAGCCCTCACCGCAGCGATCGACCGGCTCACGAGTGCAGCGCCCACCGCGCAGGTCACCGCCTTGTCCGGCGGCACCCCCACGGACGCGTACGTCGCGAATCCGGCGTACTGGGCGAGCCTCCGGGTGCTCGCCGAGGCCGGCGTCCAGTTCACGCCGACCACCACGGCCGGCGGCTGGGAGGTGGTGAAGTGGGAGGACCTCCCCACCAGCCACCCCGCGGACCTCCTGCTGTACGACCAGCGGCCCAACTCGCTCGGCGCCGAACAGCTGGCCACCATCCCGGCATGGGCCGAGGTCCCCGGCGTACGCGCAGGCAACGTGCTGCCGTGGAACCCGGAGCCGGCGCTCACCTATGCGACGGCAGCCGCCTTCGTCACCACCGTCACGGACGCACTCACAAAACCCTTGTGAACAAGGGTGTTGTGGTGAACTCAGAACTCCAGCGGCTCGCCCACGGTGTGCTGTTCCCCGCGCTCGGCCGACCCAAGGTGCCGAACTGGGTCGGGCCGCGGATCGACGCCGGGCTCGGCGGGTTCGTGATCTTCGGCAAAGACATCGTCGACGGGCCGCAGTTCCAGCGGTTGGCCGCGGAGTTGCACGGGTTGCGCGACCACGTGCTGTTGTCGATCGACGAGGAAGGCGGGGACGTCAGCAGGCTCGCGAATCTCGGTGGGTTCTCGATGCCGGGTAATCGGGCGCTGGGTGAGCTGAACGACGTCGAGCTGACGCGGCAGGCGGCCTTCCAGATCGGGTTGTCGCTGGTCGAGGCCGGGGTGGATTGGGATCTGGCTCCGGCGGTCGACACGGCCGTCAACCCGCTGAGTCCGAACGGGATTCGGTGCTTCGGGTCGGATCGTGAGCTGGTCAGCCGGCACACGGCGGCCTGGGTGGAAGGCCTGCAGGCAGCCGGGGTGAGCGCCTGCGCCAAGCACTACCCGGGCCACGGCCTCAGCGGCACGGACGCCCACCTCGCGACACCATTCGTCGACGTCTCCCGGGCCGACCTGCTGGAGAGCTACCTGGACCCTTTCCGGGCCGCGATCGAAGTCGGTGTGGACAGCATCATGGTTTCGCATGACATGGTGCCGCAGGTGGACGACGTACCGGCGACGATCAGCAAGGTGCTGCTGACGGACATCTTGCGGGGTGAGCTGGGGTACGACGGGGTCGTGATCACCGACGCGTTGGAGATGTACGGGATCGCGGACGTGGCGCCGTTGCCGGAGGCCGCCGTACGGGCGATCGAGGCCGGGGCGGATGCGCTGTGCCTTGGGTCGTGGGCGTTTCTCGACGATGTGGATGTGGCTGCTGCGGCGCTGGTCGACGCGGTCGAGAGTGAGCGATTGCCGGTCGAGCGGCTGCAGGAGGCGAACGAGCGGCTCGCTCGGCTGGGGACCCGGCCCCGGGCGGATGTTTCCTTGCGGGACAACGCTTTGGGGTCGCGGCTGGCCGAGCAGGTGGTAGTAGTTCACGGGGATCCGATGGTGCGGAGTGACGCCGTACTGATCATCCGGTTGGAGCCGACGCACTCCCCCGCGGCCGGGTCATCTGGATGGGGTGTCGAGAGATTGCTGCGCGATGCGGGGAAGGTTGTCGAGAGCATCGGTTTGTCCGGGCAGACGTACAACGGGCCCGGGATGGCGCGGGCCGGGGTCGGCGAGTTCCGCTCCGAGTACGGCGCCGACAGCCGGCTGATCCTCCTCGTCCGCGGCGCTCACCGCTTCGAGTGGCAACAGAAACTCATCGCCGAACTCCAGTCCCAGCACCCCGACATGATCGTCGTGGACATGGGCGTCCCCGGCACCGACTACTCCGGTTTCGCCGCCTGGATCCAAACCTTCGGAAGCGCGACCGTCTGCGCCGAGGCAGCAGCCCAACACCTACTGGGTGGCCCGCTGAAAAGGTAATGACCGAGGTGGGTGTCCGGCATAAGCTCGGTGCACCCCGAGGAGGCCCTGTGTTCCAACCGCTGCACGCTTCTGCGACTCGAGCCGTTGAGAAACTCCGCGATATCGGTGAACCACTCCCCGACGACCTCACCAGCCGGCTGGCCAAGCTGGCCGACGATTCCGAGACCGACGCCGTCCGATCCGCCCAGCTCGACGAGCTGCTGCGGCCCCACGTCATCGCCAACGCGCGGATCGACGAGCAAGGCCTCACCACCAGTACGCCGGGTGCCGCAGCACCGCGCCTGGTCCAGCACGGATGGCGCAGCTTCCTGGTCCGGATCGAGAACCCGCACCGGCTGCTGGGCGATCTGTCCGCACCCTCGAACCATGTGGTCGGCGGGATCGACTACCACAGCCACGCATCGCGGATCACGCTGCCGGACACGCTGACCATCGTCCCGAGGATCGAGAAGAGCTGGCTGCAGGTGAAGCTCGCCGGTCCGACCGACGTGTCCGGCCTGGACGTCGAGTACAAGGTGATCAGCCTGTACAGCCGCGACGGCGGCAACCGCAGCGGCGCGCTGGCCTTCATCCTGTCGGTCGAGGAGGCGAACGAGAGCATCACCCGGCCGCCGATCCGGAAGGCCTGGCAGCGGATGGGTTTCGAGAACCGCCAGTACG
Source organism: Kribbella sp. NPDC051952 (assembly GCF_040680855.1). Taxonomy (NCBI): domain Bacteria; kingdom Bacillati; phylum Actinomycetota; class Actinomycetes; order Propionibacteriales; family Kribbellaceae; genus Kribbella; species Kribbella sp. NPDC051952. The sequence continues at coordinate 51,949 of NZ_JBFAXQ010000033.1, read as the reverse complement.
AAGCGTCGTACGACTTCGACTGCCTGCCGGCCCGCGACATCCGGTTCGACATCCGCGAGCCCGACGGCAGCAGCTGCGTGGCGGCGCTGACCGTCCGCGACTCCCAGCGCCGCGCGTACCCGTCGATGGCGATGCGGCTGGCTCCTGACATGTTCTTCCACGAGCACGTCTACCGCGCCACCGGGGAGGTGCTCACGCTCCCGGCCGGCCAGTACGAGATCTCCGCACGTCGCGGACCCGAGTACCGCGAGGTCCGCGTCGACGTCGACCTCTCCGCCGACGACGAGGCAGTCACGATCCAGCTGGATCGCTGGACCGATCCGGCCCGTCACGGCTACTACTCCGGCGACCCGCACATCCACGCCGGCGGCTGCTCGCACTACAGCGTGCCGAGCGAAGGCGTGAATCCGGAGACGATGATCCGGCATGTGCGCGGCGAGGGACTGTGGATGGGCAGCGTGCTCACCTGGGGTCCGTGCTACTACCACCAGAAGCAGTTCTTCAGCGGCTCGTCGATCAGTCCGCGCGCCGAGCTGGAGAACCCGGCCATGCAGCAGGCGCAAGGCATGAACTGGGATCCGCAGGACACCGACCACGACGGCCAGAGCCTGCTCCGGTACGACCTGGAGGTGTCGGGCTTCCCGTCCAGCCACTCCGGTCACGTCATTCTGCTCGGGCTCACCGACCAGGACTACCCCGGCACCAAGCTGATCGAAGACTGGCCGTCGTGGAACCTGCCGGTGATGCGCTGGGGTCACGCCCAGAACGCGATGGTCGGCTACGCGCACTGCGGGCTCGGCCTCTCGGTCGGCACCGACGAGCTGCCGAACTTCATCGTCCCGGAGTTCCAGTCGATCGGCTCGAACGAGATCATCGTCGACGTACCGCTCGGTGCCGCCGACTTCCAGTGCGGTGCGGAGTTCGATCCCGCGTCCGAGCTCAACATCTGGTACCACCTGCTCAACCTCGGCTACCGCACGCTGATGCTCGGCGAGACCGACTACCCCTGCATCTACGACGAAGGCCCCGGCGTCGGGCGTACGTACGTCCAGCTGCCCGAGCCACCGCAGGGCGAGCAGGCCCTGGAGTCGTGGCTCGGTGGTCTCAAGGAGCGTGCGTCGTACTTCGGTGACGGCCGCAGTCACGTCTACGACTTCGCCGTCGACGGCGACACCGGACGCGAACATACGACGGACGCTCCGGGACCGGTCCAGGGTCAGCGCGACGGTCGCCGCCTGGCTGCCCGAGCAGCCGCCGGCAGCACCCGCCGCGGGTCAGCCCGTGTACAGCGCACCCGTCGGATGGCACCTCGAGCGGTCCAGGATCGGCCGGACCCGCAACGTTCTGGTCGAGCTGCTGGTGAACGGGATCCCGGTCGCATCCCAGGAGCTGCTTGCTGATGGCAACGAGCAGCCGATCGAGTTCGAGGTAGCCCTGGAGCGATCGTCCTGGGTGGCGATCCGGATCCTGCGCAGCGTGCACACCCAGCCGATCTTCGTCGAGATCGCCGGCCGGCCGATCCGGGCGTCGCGGCGCAGCGCGCAGTGGCTGCACGACTCGGTCGACGCGCTCTGGAAGGCGAAGTCCGGTTTCATCCGCGAGGCCGAACGCACCGAGGCGCGGGAGGCGTACGACGCCGCCCAGGCCACCTACCTGACCCGTCGCGACGAATCCGAGGTGGACTGATGTACGGCGAACCCGCCGGCTGCTGCGGCCCGGTCGACACCACAGCGCCGATCTCCGTCACGATCAACCCCGAGGCCCGGGTCAACGTCGCCCGCACCGCCACCCGGCTCGGCACCATGACCCCTGGTGAGTGGCACCCGATCGACATCACCATCGTCAACCTCGGCTACGTCACCGGCCAACTGGTGATCGAGAGCCGTCCGGTCCCGGGCGTCGAACTCGACCTACCCGTCCACGAACTCACTGGCGAGGAACGCCAGGAGGGCGGCATCCGGGTCCGCTTCGACGCACCGACGGTCGTCGACACCACCCTCACTTTCCGAGCCCTCGGTGCTCTCGGCGGCCTGGCCCTCCACAGCTCTCTCAACCTCCTCCTCCGCTCGCAGGCCAACCTCCTCGTCTCCTGAGTAGTTGTACCGATCCCGTCGGGGGCGGGGTCGGGCAACCTGCTGGGTATGTCGAAGATCCTGGTGTTCGGTGGGGCCGTGGTCCTGACGATCGTGCCCTGATCACCTACCTGTCCGGCGACGCGATCGGCTACTACCTGGCCGGCCTCTATCTGGTCAGCACGTTCTTCCGCCCGGCCGGTGCGTACTTCAGCTACCTGCGCGAGCCGGCTGACCACCATGCTGCGGGACGTCAAGCATCCCCGTGACGACCTGATCGAGACGCTGCGCCGCCTCGACACCAGCAACCAGGAAGTCAGCGCCGGGCTCCGAGCACTCCTTCGTCTGGTTCGCTGACCTAGAAGGTGATCGAGGTGAAGGCCTGGGTCTGTTCGATCAGTGCGCGTTCGACCGGGAGCCGCTCCAGGGACGACGCGCCGTAGAAGCCGTGGACGCCGGTGGTCTTGCGGAGGACGTACTCGGCGTCTGTGGGCTCGGCGACCGGTCCGCCGTGGACCAGCACGATGACGTCGTCGCGGACACTGCGGGCGGCCTCGGCCCACTCGTTGCTCAGCTGCACACAGTCGTCGAGGCTGCGCGCGGTCTCCGCGCCGATCCGGCCGCCGGTTGTCAGGCCCATATGGCAGACGATCACATCGGCGCCGGCATCGGCCATCGCGACCGCGTCCTCGGCTGAGAAGACGTACGGCGTGGTCAGCAGATCGCTCTCGGCCGCGAGCCGGATCAGCTCGACCTCCCGCTGGTACCCCATGCCGGTCTCTTCCAGGTTGACCCGGAAGTTGCCGTCGATCAGGCCCACGGTCGGGAAGTTCTGCACCCCGGAGTACCCGGCCGCGGTCAGCTTCGCGAGGAACGCCTCGGGTTGGTAGAACGGGTCCGTCGCGTTGACGCCCGCCAGCACCGGAGTGTGCTCGACGACCGTGACGATCTCGGCCGCCATCTCGAGCACGATGTCGTTGGCGTTGCCGTAGGCGAGCAGGCCGGCCAGCGAACCGCGACCCGCCATCCGGAACCGCCCGGAGTTGTAGACGATGATCAGGTCGATCCCCCCGGCCTCCTCGCACTTGGCGGACAGGCCGGTGCCGGCCCCGCCGCCGACGATCGGCTCGTGCCGCTCCACCTTGCCGCGCAGCCGCTGCAGGATGTCGTGGCGCTCGATTCGGCCCATACTCGGTCTCCCTCGTGATCTCGTACTCGCGTGCTGTGGTGCTGTCGTGCTTACTGCCGGGCAGAGGATCCGGCACCGGAAATCGCGCTGTGCAGCCGCTGCACCATGGCGTCGGCGAACTCCACCGCGTTGACGTCGTAGTTCAGTTCGACCAGCTCCACCGGGCTGTCCCGTAGTCCGGCGCGGACCGCGTCGAACAGTTCCTGATCGGCCTCCGCGTCGTAGAACGCTCCGTCCTTGCCGGCGATCGCGGAGATACCGTTCAAGGGCAGGAAGACCGTTGCGGGTCCGACCGACTCCCGGACCCGCTCAGCCAGTTGAGTACCCAGCTCCCGGCACTCGGCAGGCGTCGTACGCATCAAGGTCGTGGTGGCGTTGTGCTGGTAGGTCAGCCGATCCGCGAAGCGCTCAGGCACGCTGTCGACAGGTCCGAAGTTGACCATGTCCAGCGCACCGAGCGAGATCACCGCGGGAGTGCCGGTCCGGGCCGCGGCGCGGAGCCGGTCGGGTCCGGCGTCGAAGATCCCACCGACCAGGTGATCGGCCAGCTCGGTCGTCGTCACGTCGAGGACCCCGGCGAGCATGCCGTTCGACACCAGCGCTTCCAGCGTGCGCCCACCGGCACCCGTCATGTGGAACACCAGGACCTCGTACCCCAGCGCCTCCAGCTGCTCCCGGGCCCGCGTGACGCACGGAGTCGTGACCCCGAACATGCTCGCCGCAACCAGCGGCTTTTCGTCGCTCGACGGCTGGACCGGCTCAGCAGTCACCATCCCGGCCATCGCGGCGGCGGCGTTCCCGAGGATCCGGGTCGAGATCCGGTTCAACCCGGCTACGTCGACCACGCTCGGAACCAGGATCAGGTCCGTCTCACCGACGTACGGCGCATTGTCTCCGGCAGCGGCTGTGGACACGATCAGCTTCGGCACGCCGAGCGGTAACGGCCGGAACGCGGCCGCGGCGAGTGAGGTGCCACCGGTGCCGCCGAGGGCCATCGCGCCCTGGAGTTTGCCGGCGGCGTACAACTCCTCGATGACGCGCGCGGCGCCGCGCGACATCGCCTGGACAGCGGCGCCACGGTCGCCCGCGGCAACCAGTTGATCGAGATCCTCACCGGCGTTCCGGGCGACGTGATGGCGGTCGATCTGCGGTGGGAATCCCGGCTCCCCTAGCACTCCGCAGTCGATCATGATCACCTCGACTCCGAGATCGCGGAGTCGTTCGGCGACGAACCGATACTCGGAGCTCTTGGTGTCGAGCGTGCCTACGAGTGCGACAGTAGCCATGGTCTCCTCCCGACGTTCTGTCCCATGATGGAGGACTGGTATGAAGCCAACGAGAGCCAATTCCCCCCGAATGGTCAGCCCACTCAATGTTCACCAGATGGTCCGCCTGATGGGACAGTGGGGCCTGGGCGAGGGTGCCCTGCACACCCAGTTGGCCGGTCACCTCCGCGGGCTGGTCGTCTCCGGGAAGCTGGCGGCCGGGGTCCGGCTGCCGTCCGAACGCTCACTGGCCGAGGCGCTGGACGTCAGCCGCAACACCGTCGGCGCGGCGTTCGACGAGCTGCGCGGCGACGGGATCCTCACCAGCCGCCGTGGTGACGGTACGTATGTGAGCTCGGCCCGCCAGTTCCTCGGCGTACGCGGTGACGACCGGTTCGAGTCGTTCCTGGCGAACGGCGCCGGGATCGGACCGCGGATCGACCTGCGCAGCGCCGCGCTCCCCGGCCTCCGTCTCGTCGTGGACGCGGCGTCGATCGTTGGTCCCGAGCTCGCGCCGTTGGTCGACTCGCACGGGTACGTCCCCGAGGGCTTGCCCGCGCTGCGCACCGAGGTCGCCGGGTACTACAGCTCGATCGGCCTGCCCACCACCGCGGACCAGATCCTGATCACCTCCGGGGCCCAGCAGGCGATGCGGATGGCCGCGGTGTCGATGCTCGAGCCGGGCTCGGTCGCACTGGTCGAGGAGCCGTCCTTCCGCGGTGCGATCGAGGTGCTCCGCGCGGCGGGCGCCCGCCTCGAGCCGATCCGGCGGGGGCCCTACGGCATCGAGACGTCCGAGTTGATCGCAGCGGTACGCCGTACCAAGCCCAAGCTGCTCGTGATGCAGTCGACCGTGCACAACCCGACCGGATCGGTGATGAACAGCGGCCGGCGCCGGCAGCTCGCCATCACCGCCACGAACCTCGGACTGACCGTGCTCGATGACACGACGCTGGCCGACGCGATGATCGACGAACCACCGGCGACCCCGATGGCCGCCTGGGGTCCCGGGGTGATCACCGTCGGCTCGGTCAGCAAATCCTTCTGGGGTGGCCTGCGGGTCGGTTGGTTGCGGGCGGATCCGGCCACTGTTGCGGCGCTGGCCTCCATCAAGGCGGGCGAGGATCTCGGTACGTCGCTGCTCGCGCAGGTGACCACTGCCCGGCTGCTCCCCCGCATCGACGAAGCCAGGGCCGAGCGCAGCCGGGTGCTCGGGGCGGCGCGCGACCTCGTCCTCGGTGAGCTGGCGGAGCTCCTGCCGGAGTGGGAGCCGGTGATCCCGGTCGGCGGCGCATCCCTGTGGGTCCGGCTCCCGGCGCCGATCGCGACGACTCTGGTCCAGCGGGCCGAACGGCTCGGCGTACAGCTCCTGCCTGGTCCGACCTTCAGCTGCGTCGATGCCTTCGACGACCATCTGCGGATCGGGTTCGCGGCCAGTCACACCGAACTGCTCGCCGGGGTGCGCGCCCTCGCCAAGGCCTGGCGGATCGTCGCCAACCGCGCCTGAGCTGAAGGTCGTTAAGCCCACGAGTGCCGAATTGGCACTGTCCTCTGCTCCCTGCTGCTTTCAGGATGGCAGGACAACAGAACCGGACAGCAACGCCAGGAGGCACATCGTGGGCCGTGGAGGACTGACACCTGCCGACAAGGTCGTCGTCGAACCCCAGCTCTGGGGCAAGCTGGAGTGGATGGTGTCGGGGGCCATCGGCAACTCCGACACGATGACGATCGGTCGCTGCACGATCGAGCCCGGCCAGCAGAATCCCCCGCACTACCACCCGAACTGCGACGAGGTGCTGCACGTCATCAGCGGGACGATCGACCATCGGCTCGGCGACACCCAGCTGCCAATGTCCGCGGGCGACACGATCTCGATCCCGGCGGGGACCGTGCACAACGCCCGCAACGTCGGTACGGACGCCGCCGTCATGATGATCGCCTTCTCCACGCCTGACCGGAAGGTCATCGGCGAGTAACCGCTGTGCCCCGAGACGCCGGGAGGTGACATGACCGAAGAGCTCGTCGTACGCCGTTCAGCCCTGTCGCGCGTCGCCCGGACGCGACGGACCGGAGTCAGCGGGCAGAGCCGGCTCGAACGCCGGTGGGGTCTGCTGCTCGCCCTGCCGGCCATCATCGGATTCGTCGTCTTCAGCCTCGCGCCGATGGCGGTCTCGGCGGTCCTCAGCCTGACCGACTGGACGATCGGCTCGTCGCCGTCGTTCGTCGGGGTCGACAACTACACGCGGATGTTCACCAGCGATCCGCTGTTCCTCAAGTCGCTCGGCGTCACGACGTACTACACCCTCGGCGCGGTGCCGCTGACCCTCGTGGTCGCGTTCGCGATCGCGATGCTGCTGAACTCGAAGGTCCGCGGTCTCGGCATCTACCGCACCATCTACTACCTGCCGACCTTGGTGCCGAGCGTCGCCAACGCCGTGCTGTGGCTCTGGATCTTCAACCCCGACTTCGGCCTGCTGAACTCGACCCTGCGGCAACTCGGTGCGCCGACCTCCAACTGGGTCTTCAGCGAGACCGCGGTGGTGCCGTCGCTGATCCTCATGAGCAGCTGGGGTTTCGGGAACATCATGGTGATCTTCCTGGCCGGGCTGCAGGGCGTGCCGCGGCATCTCTACGAGGCGGTCGCCATCGACGGCGGCGGCGCCTGGCGGCAGTTCCGGCACGTCACGCTGCCGATGATGACGCCGGTGCTGTTCTACAACCTCGTCACCAGCATCATCGGCACGTTTCAGGTCTTCAACCAGGCCTACATCATGACCCAGGGCGGCCCGAACAACGCGTCCACCTTCTACGTGTACTACCTCTACACGACCGCCTTCACCAAGAGCGAGATGGGCTACGCGAGCGCGCTGGCCTGGGCCCTGTTCGTGATCGTCATGGTGATCACGGTGGCCCTGTTCCGATCCTCGAACCGCTGGGTCTACTACGAGATGGGAGCCGCCCGATGACCAAGGTCCGAGGGCGACGCATCCTCCTGTACGCCGTACTCGTCGTCGGAGTGGTCCCGACCCTGCTGCCGTTCGTATGGCTGGTCCGCAGCGCGCTGATGGACAACAACCAGATGTTCATCGCGCCGCCGGAGTGGCTCCCCAAACCCTTCGAATGGTCGAACTTCAGCGGCGCGCTGACCGCGCAGCCGTTCGCCCGCTACTTCCTCAACACGATGGTCATCGAGGTCTTCACGGTCATCGGGACGCTGCTCACCTGCTCGATCGCGGCGTTCAGCTTCTCCCGGCTGCGCTGGCGGGGACGCAATATCGTCTTCGGCATCCTGCTCAGCGGGCTGATGCTGCCGCAGGCGGTGCTGCTCGTCCCCACCTTCCTGATGTGGGACGCCGTCCAGGCCATCAACACGTATTACCCGCTGATCGTGCCGGCCTGGCTGGGTGGCGCCGGCGGCGGGATCTTCAACGTCTTCCTGCTCCGCCAGTTCTTCCTGACCATCCCGTACGAGCTGGACGAGGCGGCGTACATCGACGGAGCCTCGCCGTTGCGGGTGTTCTGGCAGGTCATCGTCCCGCTCTCGAAGCCGGCCCTGATGGTGGTCGGGATCTTCACGTTCATCCGGACCTGGAACGAGTTCCTCGATCCGCTGATCTATCTCAACGACAGCAACAAGTTCACCCTCGCCCTCGGCCTCGCCTCGTTCCAGGGCACCTACAACGCGCAGTGGGGCTACCTGATGGCGGCCGCCACCGCGACCATCCTGCCGATCGTCATCCTCTTCTTCTTCGCCCAGCGCTACCTGATCGAAGGCGTCACCCTGACGGGGGTCAAGGGCTGACCCATCCCTCCGCCGACTGCACGGGAAGGCACATGACCGTACACAAGATCGCTCTTGTCGGAGCGGGCAACATCTCCCGCACTCATCTGACCAGCTACGCGAACCACACCGACCGGGTCGAGGTCGTCGCGGCCGCCGATCCACTCGCGGAACGACGTGAATGGGTACGCGACACGTTCGGGGTCCAGCGCACATACGAGACCGTCGGCGAGATGATCGAGGCCGGTGGCTGGGATGTCGCCGTGGTGTGCACACCGAGCCACGTTCGGACTTCCGCCGTACTCGAGCTTGCTGCCGCCGGCAAGCACATCTTCGTCGAGAAGCCACTCTCGTTCGACTTCGACGACGCCCGTTCGATCGTGGACGCCTGTGCCGCGGCGGGGGTTCAGCTCGCCGTCAATCAGAACTTCCGGGACAGCTACGCCTTCGGCCTCGGCCGTGAGCTGATCGAGCAGGGTGAGATCGGCGACGTACTCGCGATCTCCCAGCAGGAGCTGATGTTCCGGCAGGACAAGGGCTGGCGGCTGACGCAGGAGCGGCACGCCTTGTCGGTGATGGGAATCCACTGGTTCGACGGGTTCCGGTTGCTGCTGGGCAAGGAGGCGACCTGGTTGTCGGCGCGCACCTTCTCGTCACCGGCCGTCGACGCGGCCGGCGAGACCGACGCCAGTGTCCAGATCTTCTTCGGCGACACGCCGGTCACCTACGTGCAGAGCTTCTCCAGCCGGCTCGATCGCACCGAGACAGTCGTCTTCGGTTCGGCGGGCACCCTGCAGCTCGGGTACGCCGAAGCCCAGTTGCATCGCGATGGTGAGACCAAGACGATCCCCAACCCGCTCGTGGGGAGTGGGCGCTCGGAGGCCATGTTCCTCGGGCTCGATCGCCTGCTGACCGCCGCGGAGACGGGCGTCGAGGCGCCGAACAGCGGCGGGGACAACCTGCGGACCATCGCGCTCCTCGACGGCGCCTACCGATCGGCCGACTCCGGCGCCCCCATCGAACTGAAGGACGGTCTGCCGTGGTGATGATCGCGTTCTCCAAACCGACCCGTGGTGCCGAGCAGCAGCGGCTGCTGTTTGATCGATACACCGAGTTCGGCTTCGCCGGCCTGCAACTCAAGGGCAACCAGTACGGCGACTACCTCGACGACCCGGTCTCCGGTGCCTCACAGTTCCGGACCGACTGGGGAACCGAGCCGGGGCACGTGTCGTCGCTGATCACGATGAACCCGCTCGATGCCGAGGGCAAGCAGCGCCTGCGCGCGATCATCGCCTTCGCCAGTGCGGTGGGATCACAGCGGGTCGTGTTGTGTCACGACGTACCTCGGGAAGGCTTGGAGGACAGTGATCTGATCCGGTTCGCCGGGGAGCTGTCCGATCTGGCCGAGGAGTCTGCCGGGCAGAACGTCGTACTGTCCCTGCATCATCACACCGGCGAGCCCGTGATGCATCGTCGCGACTTCGAGGTGTTCTTCGGCGCGGTCCGGGACAACACTCTCCGGCTCACCGTCGACACGGGCCACCTGTTGAAGTCCGGGGTGACCGACATCTCCGGGCTGCTCACCGACTTCGCCGCGGTGATCGACAACATCCACCTCAAGGACTACGAGGACGGCGAATTCCGTCTGCTGGGACAGGGGTCGGTGGAGCTGACCAGCGTCCTGGACACCATTGCCAAGCTCGACCCGGGGACCACCCTGTGCGTCGACGAAGAGAGCCGCGCCGAGATCCTCGAAGGTCTGCAGGTCTCGCGCGACTTCCTCGGTCAGCACCTGCCACAGGGCTGACCCACCGCGGTACCAGCTTTCTCATCGCGTTCGAAGGAGCCAGCGATGCCCACCGATCCACGTTCCCTGCCGCCGGCCCGGCCGCACGGCCTGTCCCGCCGGTCCTTCCTCGGCGCCGGCGTCCTCGCCACCGCCGGCCTCGGCCTCTTCGGTTGCGGTGGGCAATCAACCACCAAGAGCGGCGGCGCGGCCAACCTGCAGTTCATGTACTGGGGCTCGGCCAACGAGAAGGCCGCGATCGAGCAGATGACGAAGGAGTTCCAGAAGTCGCACTCCGGCACGACCGTGCAACCCGTACACGTGCCCGGTGACTACGAGACCAAGGTCAACACACTCGTTGCCAGTGGCAATCTCCCGGACGTGGCCTACATGACCGCGCCGACGGCGTACCGGCTGGCCGAGCAGGGCAAGATCGCCAATATCTATCCCTACATCGAGAAGTACGCCCAGCTGTCCGGCCGGAAGCCGCAGAACTTCTTCTGGTACGGCGACAAGAAGGTGGCCGGAACTCCGGCGGCGAGCGAAATCAGCCTGCTCTGGTACAACAAGGACCTTTTCACCGACGCGTCGATGACTCCCCCGGCGGAGGCGGACAAGGCCTGGTCCTGGGACCAACTGCTGGAGGTTGCGACCGCACTGACCCTCGATCAGAACGGCAAGCGGCCGAGCGACTCGGGCTTCAAAGCCAACAGCATCCGTCAGTTCGGGCTGTCGGCACCGTTGTCGACGCAGTGGACCTGGTATCCGCTGATCCGCAGCAACGGTGGCGATGTCACGGACGAGAGCGGGACCAAGTACACCCTCAACAGCCCGGAATGCGTCAAGGTGTTCCAGGATCTGCAGGACCTGATCTACAAGCACCGCGTGGCTCCGAGCCCGGCGCAGCTCGGTGGCGGCGACACCGCCAACGCCCCGACCACGACGGTCCAGCTGCAGACCAAGCGCGTCGCGATGGCGATCGACGGTCAGTGGACCCTGCTCGACATGGGCGAGAGTGACCTCAAGTACGGCATCGGGGTCCTCCCCTCCTACCAGGAGCCGATCACCCAGGAGGCCGGCAGCTGCCGGGTCATGTCCTCCTCCACCAAGCACCCCGAGCAGGCGATCGAGCTCTACGCGTACAGCGTCGACGGCAGCAACAGCGACCTCTTCAAGAAGGGCCTCTGGATGCCGGTCGAGACCAAGTACTACTCCGACTCCTCGGCCATCGACGCCTGGACCAAGAACGACGTACACCCCGCCGAATACCGCACGGCGGCCGTCGACTACCGCCTGAACAACTCGGTCCGGGACTTCACCCAGGTCCTCAAGAACGTCCCCGCCATCCAAGAGGTGCTGACGCCGGCGATCGAACAGATTGCCACCGGCAAGGTTCCCGCCAAGACCGTCCTCGACGGCCTCCAAGCCAAGATCCAACCCCTGTTGAAGGGCCGCTACCCCATCCCCAATTCGATCTAGCCGTCAGGACTGGCCGCCGGAGGACTCTTCGGCGGCCAGCTGGGCCAGCTCGACCCTCGAGCGGATGGACAGCTTCCGGAAGATCTTCTGCAGGTGGTACCCGACCGTCCGTGGGCTGAGGAACAGTTGCGCGCCGATCTCCCGGTTGCTCGCTCCCTCGCTCGCCAGCCGGGCCACCTGGAGCTCCTGCGGAGTCAGGGCCTCCAGCGGCATCGACCGGGTCGTGTGCACCGGGCTGCCGGCCGCGCGCAGCTCGCTGGTCGCGCGCCGGCTCCACGGGATCGCACCGAGCTGATCGAAGGTGTCCGCTGCTGCCCGCAGCGGTGCGCGCGCGTCCGACCGTCGGCGCTGACGTCGCAGCCATTCGCCGTACAGCAGCTGGGTGCGCGCTCGGTCGAACGGACGGATCTCTCCGCCGCGGCTCGCCTCGTCGTGCAGTTCCAGCGCCCGCAGATACAGGTCACCTGCCACCGCGTCCTCCGCGAGCAGGGCGCGGCAGCGCAGGCTGACTGCCAGTGCCGACGGCCGGCCGCCGTCCTCGGCCCAGGACGTCAGCCCCGCCAACCGCTCCTGGGCCTCCCCGCGCCGGCCACCGCGAACCGCGGCCTCGATCAGATCGGGACTGTGGCGCATCGCAACGACTGGATGCTGGGCGTCCGGGAAAGCAGCTTGCTCCAAGGCCCGCTCTGGTTGCCCAAGGCCAAGATCGAGCAGGGTCAGTGCCCAGTCTCCGAGCGCAACCACCGGAGCGATCCGCTGCAACCGCGCATGTCCGAGCGCCGCTGCCGCGAGCTTCCGGCACGACTCCTCCGCACCCGAGACAGCGTCCAGCCAGGCCAGCAAGGCCTCGAAGTGACAGCCGCGGTTGGACTGACCGAGAGCCGTCGCCAACTCGAGTCCCTCGTACGCGTTGGCCCGGGCGAACCGGTAGCGACCGGTGATCGTCTCGACCGTGGCCAGAATCTGCAGCGACAACACGAGCAGAGACAACTGACCTCGGGCTCGGCACACCCGCACTGCGGTCTCCGCACAACCCAGCGCGTGATCGTCGTCCGCCAGCGAGAGGTCCGCGCCGGCGCGCAGCACCAGCTCGAGTGGCTCCGTGCTCTCGACGGCATCGTCGTACGACGACTTGGACAGCGGCTGTCCGCCGGTCATCACCTCCAACCGATCAGCCAACTCCAGAACCACCTGGACACCGGACCGCTGCGGACTGGACTCCGGCAGGTTCACCATCCGCAGGGCACCGATGGCCTCGCGGGACCACTCGAGTTCGCTGGTGAACCAAGCGTTCTTCACCGCATCGACCAGCATCATCGCGGCCAGGCCGGGATCCGCCCCGGCCACCGCGTCGACATCCGTCATCAGCAACTGGTGTGCGGTGACCGGCGAGCCGGAGTCGAAGGCGACGTTGGCCCGCAGCCGCCGATTGCGGGCGCGGACGACCAGATCGGTGGTCAACTGATCGGACTGGTCTGCCAGCCGCAACGCCTGCGCCGGACGACCGGCCACGTCCGCGGCCTCCGCGGCGGAGGCGAGGCGCCGGCCGCGTATCAGCTCGGAGTTCGTCAGCCAGGCAGCCTTCTCGTACGCGGTCGCCGCCGTCGACGGACCGCCGCGTTCCAGCGCCCGGACGGCGCACCTGTCGAGTTCATCGGCGATCCGGTCGTCCGGGCCGGATGCGGCCGCGGCCAGTTGCCAAGCGCGACGGTCTGCGTCCAGCGCCGGGTCCAACGCGTCGGCCAGGGCGGAATGTGCGCGGCAGCGAGCGCTCTGCGTCGCCGACCGGTAGACGGCGGCGCGCACCAAGGGATGCCGGAAGAGCACCCGGGCGCCACGGACGTCGTCGTCGATCCTGATCAGCCCGGCCTGCTCGGCCGCGTCCAGCGCCACCGGAGCGACCGCCCAGTGCTGAGCCGCCCGCAGGACTACAGCCAGGTCGCCGCTGTCCTCGGCAGCTGCCAGGAGCAACAACTGCCGTGTCCCGGCCGGCAGACCGTTCACCTGCGCGCTGTAGATGTTCTGCAGCCGCTCGGTCATCGGGAACGGTCCAAGCACCGGTTCCTGCCCGGACCGCTGTGCGTCGGACAGCGCGGTCGGTACCTCCACCAGAGCCAGCGGGTTCGCCGACGTCTCCTCGATCAGCCGGCCCGCGACGTCCTCGGCCAGCGCCGGATAACGGGCCGTGAGCAACGATCTCGCCGCCTCGGTGTCCAGACCGGCGATCCGGAGCTCCGGCGTACCGGTCAGGAGCGCCTCGGTGTCGTCCCGGGCGGCCAGGAGCAGGCCGATGGGCTCTGTCAGCAACCGGTCCGCGACGAACCGCAGTGCGGACACCGATGGCTGATCGAGCTTGTCCGCATCGTCGACCAGGCACAGGACCGGCTGTTCGTCGGCCGCCTCCGAGAGCAGAGTCAGCGCAGCCAGTCCGACCAGCAGGCGATCGGCGGACCGGGCCGGCGTCGTACCGAAGGCGCTCCGCAGTGCGTCGGCCTGCGGCGGCGGCAGGTCATCGGTCCGCGGTAGCAACGGGCGGACCAGCTGGTGCAGCCCGGCGAACGGCAGCTCGGCCGCACTCTCGCCACCGGATGCGCGCAGGACCAGGGTGCCGTCGGCACAACATGAGGCAGCGTGGGCGAGCAGCGTGGACTTACCTGAGCCTGCCTCGCCACGCAATACGAGCAGACCAGGCTGACCGTCCTCGGCCGCCTGGACGAACTGCTGGAGCCGGACTCTTTCCGGCGCCCTCCCGTACAGCATGACCACAAACTACTGCGTCCACCGCCCCCGCGGCGGTACCCCATCAGGAGAAAGCAGGTACGACGTACTTCGCGAACAACCGCATCTGCTCGAGCATTTCGTCGACGGTGTTGCCGACGAACAGACTCGCGCAGAAGTGCTCCAGCCCGGCCTCCTGGTACGCCTGGACCTTGGCGCACACCTCGTCCGGCGTCCCGATCAGGTTCGCGTCGAAGTACGCGTCCAGATCCATGCCCTTGGTCATCGTCGTGTTCAGCGACCGCCGGAACAGGTCGAAGGCCGACCGCTCGAACCGCTCCCGGACCTGGTCTGCCGTGTCGCCGAGGCAGACCACCGACTGCAGCGCCGTGGTGATCATCGACGGGTCCCGGCCCGCGGCCCGCGCGTACGCATCGACCTTCTGCCTGCCTTCGCGGATCTTGTCCGGGCCGACCTTGGCCGGCAGCCAGCCGTCGCACAGCTCACCCGCCCGCCGCAGCGATCCCTCGACGTTGCCGCCGGAGTAGATCGGCAGCGGGTCCTGCACCGGCTTGGGGTACGACTCGACGCCGTCGAACCGGCGGTACTTGCCCGCGTAGCTCGCATCCCGATCCGTCCACAGCGCCCGTAGCGCCTCGAGCCCCTCCACGGTCAGCTTCGCGCGCGACGCCTCCGCCAACTCCGGCGCGACCCCCTCGAACTCGTCCCGGTAGCCGCCGACCGCGACGCCGAGGATCACCCGGCCGCTGCTCAGCTGGTCGAGCGTGGCGACCTGCTTCGCGAGCAGCACCGGGTCGCGCATCGGCAGCACCATGATCCCGGTGGTCAACCGGATCACCGACGTACGCGCGGCGATGTTCGACAGCGTGATCAACGGTTCGAAGAAGTCGGGCGGCTCGGTCCACGCCTCGCGGATGAAGCGCATCGTGCTCAGGTGGTCGTTGCCGCCGACGTCGTAGTACCCGAGCTGCTCGGCCTCGACCGCCACCCGGATCACGTCCTGGGCGGTGGCGAACGGGGTCGGGTACATCATCCCGGCCAGACAGGTCGGAGTCTCGACACCGAACTTCATCAACCGACAACCTTTCCCGAGGAATCCCTGCTGCGGAGGGCCTGCAGACGCAGGACCAGTGCGACCAGGAGGATCACCGACACGACGCCGAGGACGATCGGATCGCTGGATCGACCGCCCAGGTCGCGGTCGAGCACGTGCGAGGCGAAGTGCACAACGGATCCGGTGGTCCCGCCCAGGAGCGCGACCGCCAGGGCGTCGCGCCAGTACAGCGCCGCCAGCATCGCGACGCCGATCCCGATCTGGAACGCACCGACGTCGTGGAACAGGTGCAGGTTGAACGGATCGAACGTCGCGATCGTCTCGTGGAAACTCTCCGGCCAGAAGAAGGCCCAGATCCCGGGGACCAGGAACACCAGCGCTCCCAGCACAACGGATCCGACCACCCAGGGCTGCCGTTTCACAGCGCCTCCATCAGTTGATGTGCAGCCGGCTGACGGCCCGCAGCCCGTCCTGGTACGTCGGGTAGCCGGGGGTCCAGTCCAGTTCGTTCTTGGCCTTGGTGTTGGCGACCCGCATCGACGTGTCGGTCGCGAACGAGGCGACGTACGGCGCAGCCATCCGCATCGCCCACCGGGGGATCTTCCGTGGCGCGGGTGCACCGAAGCGCTGAGCCATCGTGGTGAACATGTCCGCCCAGCTGACGGGAAGGTCGTCGACGATGTTGTAGGCGTTGCCGGCCTTGCCGTGCTCCAGCGCGGCGATCGTCGCAGCGGCCGCGTCCTCGTGGTGGATCCACGGCAGCAGACCGCCTTTGGCCACCGGCAGCTTGCGCTTCGCGAGCAGTGGGCGCATCTGCTCGGCGTCGCCGCCGTAGAACATGCCGTACCGCAACGCGATCCCGACCGGAGCCGTGAACGCCTGCTCTTCCGCGGACCGCATCGCCGCGAGGTGCGGGTCGCTCGCGGTGCCGGCCGGCTGACCGAACGGGTCGTCCTCGGTGAGGACCTTGTCGCCGTGGTCGCGATACCCGTAGCCGAGCACGATCGACTGGGTGACGAAGACGGTCGCGCCGATGACCTCGGCCGCCGCGAGCAGGTTCGCCGACCCTTTGGAACGCAGCCGGTCGGTCGTCTCCATCCCGGCGTGCCGGGTCGGAGCATCGGTGAGTGCGGTCAGCTCGTGCAGCACGGCGTCCGCGGTCAGACCGTCGACCGCGCGCAGGAGCGACTCCCTGTTCATCGCATCGGCGACCACGGGAACGGCGCCCAGCTCACGCAGCGCCCGGGACTTGTCCGCCTGGCGGGTCAGCCCGAGCACCTGGTGACCGCGGGCAACGAGTCGCCGGGTCAGCGGCGTACCGATCGCGCCGGTCGCACCGGCAAGAAGGATCTTCATGACCCATCACGCTAGGAACAGCGCCCTGCCCCCCGCATCCGTCAATCAACCAGTCTGTCGTTCGCCCTGGCCTGCGACGATGGAGGCATGGAGGACGATCATTAGGCGGCAGGGTGCGAGCGGGTTGGCCGCACTGCGGAAGGCCGGCTTGCGGCTCAATCGGGCCAGTGTGCGCAGCCGGTCCACCGCCGCGGCCGTCATCGTCGTCGCGGTCGCGATGGCTCTGGGTGCCGCCGTACTCCTGCTCCTTCTCCAGCGTGCACTGATCACAAGCGTGTCGGACGCCGCGGACGGGCGCGTCGCTGAGGTGGCCTCGCAGGTCGGCAAAGAAGGTGTCGCCACGCTGAGCTCTGACCTGGCCGAATCGACCCGAACCAGCCAGCTGATCCAGGTACTGGACGGGTCCGGCCGGGTTGTCGCCGCGTCCTCAGCCCGGGCGGACAACACCGCGCTGACGGATCTGCGCCCCGGCCCAGGCGTCGTACAGCGGGCTGAAGTCGGCGACATGCCCTTGATCGACGACGACCAGGACTACCTGATCGTGACCCAGGGCGCCGAGTACGGCGGACAGTCGTACACCGTGGTGGTCGCATCGTCGGTCGAGACTCAGCGCGAGACGGTCACCACGGTGACGAAGTACCTCCTGGTCGGATTCCCCGTACTGCTGATCGTGGTCGGCGTCGCCGGCTGGCTCCTGGTCGGTCAGGCGCTCGGGCCGGTCGAGCGGATCCGGGTCCGGGTGCAGGGCATCGAGTCGAACGACCTGACGGAGCGAGTTCCGGTTCCGGAGACGCAGGACGAGATCGCGAGACTCGCGGTGACCATGAACGAGATGCTCGACCGTCTGCAGACCGGTCAGGCGACGCAGCGGCGCTTCGTGTCCGACGCCAGTCACGAGCTCAGGTCACCGTTGGCCACCTTGACCGCGGCCCTGGAGGTGGTCGAGGCGGATACGACCGGACAGGCGTGGCAGGAGCTGCACGAGGTGATGGAAGCCGAGACCGAGCGGATGCGGCGCCTGGTCGAGGATCTCCTCCTGCTCGCCAAGGCCGACGATGCCGGCCTGCGGATGCAGCGGACCGACGTCGATCTCGACGATCTCGTCCAGGACGAGGTCCAGCGGCTGCGCCGGTCCGCGACCGACCTCACCGTGACCGGCGACATCCATCCCGTTCGCGTCGTCGGAGATCCACTGCGACTCAGCCAGGTGATCAGGAACCTGGTCGACAACGCGGCCAGGGCGGCCCACAGCAGCGTCCGCCTGGCCACCGCCGAGCAGAACGGTCGCGCGGTCATCACCATCGAGGACGACGGCGACGGCATCCCCGCGGCCGATCGCGTCCGGGTCTTCGAACGCTTCGTTCGTCTCGACACCAGCCGTGCTCGTGCCAGCGGCGGCTCCGGTCTCGGCCTCGCGATCGTCCACGAGATCACCAAGGCACATCAGGGCACGATCACCCTCGACTCCCCCACCACCGGCGGCACCACCGCAACGGTCACTCTCCCGGTGCAGTGAGCCGCTCAGGGGATTCTCAGCGGCGACCGATGACACTGGAACCATGCTGGTGCTGATTGTCGAGGACGAGGTCCGGCTGGCCGAGACGGTACGCCGCGGTCTGAGCGACGCCGGATTCGTCGTCGAGGTCGTGCACAACGGCGAGGACGCGGTGTGGGCGGCGACCGAGCAGAGCTTCGACGTGATCGTGCTCGACATCATGCTGCCCAAGCTCAGCGGGTACAAAGTGCTCGAAGAGCTGCGCTCGCGCAAGGTCTGGACGCCCGTGCTGATGCTGACGGCCAAGGACGGCGAGTACGACCAGACCGACGCGTTCGACCTGGGCGCGGACGACTACCTGACCAAGCCCTTCAGCTTCCTGATCCTGGTGGCCCGGCTCCGCGCGCTGATCCGTCGCGGCGGACCAGAGCGGCCGGTCGCCCTGACCGCGGGCGACCTGATCCTCGATCCGGCCCGACGCCGGGTCGAGCGTGGTGGCCAAGAGATCAGCATGACGCCGCGCGAGTACGGCCTGCTGGAGTTCCTGATGCGGCACCGCGGCGACATCGTCAGCAAGTCCGAGATCCTCGACAACGTCTGGGACCCCGCCTTCGAAGGCGACCCGAACGTCGTCGAGGTCTACATCCGCTACTTGCGCCTGAAACTGGACGCCCCCTTCAACCGCCACGCAATCGAAACCATCCGCGGCATGGGCTACCGCCTAAACCCCACCGGCGGCTGACCAGCTATTGGCTCAGCTGGACGACGCGGACGAAGGTGGTTGGGTCGGTGCGGGCGGCGTACGAGTAGGTGCGGTCGCTGGCGAGGCGGGCGGAGGTGCCGGTGGTGAGGGTGAGGGCCTGGTCCTCGGCTGTCAGGACGAGGGTGCCTGAAGTGACGAGGAGGAGTTCCTCGGTGCCGGACGGGTCGGGCTCGGCGTCGTAGCGGTCGCCTGGTTGCAGGGTCCACTCCCAGAGTTCGGGGCCGCCCTTGTGTGCGCTGGCGACATGCAGGACGGCACGGCTGCCGGCGTCGTTGCGCCAGACCTCGACCGGCTCGGACAGCTGGAGCGGTTCGGTCGACGAGGGGGCGGCGAGCGCGGCGAAGTCGACGCCGAGTGCGTTGGCGATCTTGTCGACGGTGACCAGGCTGGGGTTCGCCGTACCTTGCTCGATCTGGGTGAGCATCCGCCGGCTCAATCCGGCCCGGTCCGCGAGGGTCTGCACGGTCATCCCGCCGGCCTGGCGACGGCGCCGGACCTCACGGCCCATTCGCTCGATGAACGCCGTACTCCGGTTCTCGTCCGTTGACACCAGCCCTCCTAGATGCGCACTATATTTCTCATTATGAGCACTAGCATACCCGTTGTAGAGCAGTTGCCCACGTTGCCGACCGAAGAGGTGCTGTCCGCGGTGCGGTCGGCCTTCGCCGAGCTCGCAGCCGGGACCGCGGTCCAGCCGGCACAGACCGTCACGCTACTGCCGGGTGGCGGTGACGTGATCGCCTACCAGGCCGCCACGAGTGATGCGTACGCCGCCAAGGTGTCGCCGTACCTGCCGCAACCGGACGGTCCAGCGATTGTGACCGCGTGGACCGTGGTCCTGAGTACGCGGACCGGGCGGCCGGTGGTGTTGTGCGATTCTGCGGCCCTCACCGTCGAACGGACCGCGGCGACGACCGCCCTCGCCGTCGACCTGCTCGCGCGGAGCGACGCGTCCACGCTGGCGGTGATTGGCGCCGGCCCCCAGGCGCACGCACACCTGCGGTACGCCCGCGCCGTTCGCTCGTTCACCGACGTACGGATCTACAGCCGATCGTTGCGCGAGGCACCCGATGGCACGACGCTCGCCGCCAGTGCGGACGAGGCGGCCGCCGGCGCAGACGTCGTACTGCTCTGTACGTCGGCCGCCGAAGCGGTCATCGATGTCACCGCGCTCTCCCCCGGCACCCTCGTGACGTCGATCAGCACCAACGTCCCCAAGGCTCACGAGATCGCACCTACAGAGCTGCCGAAGCTCGAGGTGTACGGCGACTATCGGCCGACCGTCACCGCCTCCGCCGGGGAGCTGGTGATCGCCGCGGAACAAGGCATCTGGTCGCCAGAGCAGCTACGGGGTGATCTGCCCGAGTTACTGACCGGCACGTGTGAGCGCCCGTCCGGAGAGCGCCCGGTCTTCTTCCGCTCCATCGGCCTGGGCATCGAAGACCTGGCCATCGCCCGTCTCCTCGTCCCGTCCACCTGAGAGGCCTCAGATGTCCTTCACTGCTTTCGCGCTCGAAGAGTGGCAGTCGCACTACGAGCACTCGGTCGCCTACAACCTCGCCGACAGCGGCTGCCATCCGGTCGCGCTGGGCGAGTTGCTCGGCGACGATCCCGAGGCGGTACGCCGGATGCTCGCGATCGACCTGCACTACCCGCCGGTCGGCGGGACCGATCCGCTGCGGTCATTGATCGCCGCGTGGCACGGCGCCGATCCGGGCAACGTCCTGGTCACCGTCGGCGCGGCTGAGGCGAATGCGATCACCGTGGCGAGTCTGGTGTCGGCCGGCGATCATGTGGTGGTGATGGAGCCCGGGTACCGGCAGGTGCGGGGTCTCGCGCTGAACGCGGGTGCCGAGGTCGACGCGTTCCCGCTGGACCCGGACAACGGCTGGCGGCCAGACCTCGCCGCGCTGGAGAGCGTCGTAGGCCCGGACACCAAGCTGATCGCGATCACGAATCCGAACAATCCAGTCGGGACGATCCTGACGCCGGAAGAGCTCGACGCGGTCGTGGCAGCGGCGGAGCGGGTCGGCGCTTGGGTTCTGGCCGACGAGGTCTATCGCGGCACCGAACTCTGGACCGAGGAGATCACGCCGAGCCTGTGGTCGCAGTACGACAAGCTGATCTGCGTCGGCAGTCTGTCGAAGGCGTTCGGTCTCCCCGGCCTTCGCCTCGGGTGGCTGGTGGCGCCGGCGGAACAGGTGGAGTCGACGTGGCGACGGCACGAGTACGCGACCATCGCCACTAGCACGCTGTCCATGCACCTCGCCGAGCTCGCGCTGGATTCGCAGGATCGGCTGCTCACCCGCAACCGGGCACTGATCCGGGCCGGCTACTCCCGCCTCGAGCAGTGGGTTGCCGAGAGCAACGGGTTGTTGTCCGTGATCCGGCCCGACGCGACCGCGCTGGCGTTCGTCCGCTACCACCTACCGCTGACCACTGCGGTGGTCGCCGACCTGCTCCGCACGGAGGGCAGCGTCCTGGTCGGAGCCGGCGAACACTTCGGCATCGAGTCCCACCTCCGCATCACCCACGGCCTGGAGCCCGCGTACCTGGACGCGGCGCTCAACAACATCACCAAGGTCCTACGGAACTACCAGGCATAGGCCTCGGGCGCGGCGCCTGGCCCCGGGAAGATCTCATCGAGCGTGGTGAGAACTTCCTGGGGCAGCGCGAGCTCTGCCGCGGCGATGCCATCCTGCAGGTGTTGGAGCGTACGGGCGCCGACGACCGGTGCAACGACCGTGGGTTGAGCGCAGAGCCAGGCCTGCGCGACCACGGCAGGCGGGTGACCGAGGTCGCGGCAGAGCTTCTCAAACCGTTCCAGCCTGTCCCGATGGGTGACGAGATTGCTGGTTGCCCGACTGCTCGCGCTACGGGACGCCGTGTCCGTCTTCGACAGGATGCCCGCGAGCAGACCGGAGTTGAGCGGCGAGTACGGCATCACCCCGATCCCGTACGCCGCGCACGCGGGAAGCACCTCGAGTTCGACCGTGCGTTCCATCAGGTTGTAGATGCTCTCCTCGACAACAATGCCAAGCAGGTCACGCCGCGCGGCTGCTTCCTGACCTTGGACCAACTGCCACGCAGCGAAGTTACTCGTACCCGCGTACCGGACCTTGCCCGCCTGCCGGAGATCGCTCAGCGTCTCCCAGATCTCGTCCCAGCTCGTCGAGCGGTCGACGTGATGCAGCATGATCACGTCGAGGTAATCCGTCTGAAGTCGCCGCAACGACGCGTCACAGGCCCGCCGCAGGTGGACCGACGACAGGTGCAGGTCGTTGACACCCGGCCCCATCCGTCCATAAGCCTTGGAAACAAGGACAATCTGGTCACGTCGACCGGGTCGCCGGGTCAGCCAGTTGCCGATGATCCGCTCGGTCCGGCCCTTCTCCGCGGAGTCGTCCGCGATGGTCCGGTTCGCGTCCGCGCCGTACACATCCGCGGTGTCGATCAGGTTGACGCCGGCGTCGGTCGCGGCGTCGAGGATCGTGTGGGCCTCGTCCTCAGGGGTCACCGGCCCGAAGTTCATCGTCCCCAGCGCGATCGGACTCACCCGAACGCCGGCTCGCCCCAAAGTCTTCATGCTGTCCCCAGGAATCGGTCCGGGGAGAACCGCCCCAGCCCGATCTCGGAAGCACCGTCCAGCGCGAGGTCGACGGCGATGTCGCCGACCGCGGCCGAATGCTTGAACCCGTGCCCAGAGAACCCACCCGCCAGCACGAGTGACGGCGCCGCGGCGGGCACACCGATGAGGAAGTCCCCGTCCGGCGACTTCGAGTTCATGCACGGCGTCGCCGCCACCGGGACCGGGTCGAGCCCGGGGAAGGCGCGCCGTACGAACGCCTGCACCGGATCGGTGTCCCGCGGTCCGATCGGATAATCGTTGTCCGAGGCATGCTCCAGCCAAGGCTTGCGCGCCGAACCGCCCGCACCCACCTTCACCCCACGCCCATCCACGTCCGGTATCCCCCAGCCGTCGAGCTCGCCGCTCTCCCAGATGAACGTCGGAAACCGCTCCGGACCGTACGCCGCGTGGTCCGCGCCCGCGAACCACACCAGCGGCGACCGCTGCACCCGCAACGGCAGCTCCAGCTCCGGCACCAGATCCGTGAACCAGGCGCCGGTGGCAATGATCGCCCGCCGCGCCGTGATCGTCTCCTCCCCCACCGAGATCCGTACGCCGTCCTCGTCGTACCGCAACCCGGTCACCCGTGTCTCGAACCACAGCTCGGCCCCGGCCGTCTTGGCCAAGTCCAGCTCCGCCCGGATACACCCTTCCGGATCGAGTACGCCGGCACCCGGCTCGAGCACGCCGACATCGCCCGGCGCCACCGCGAACTGTGGATACCGGGCGGCCAACGCATCGGCATCGAGCAGCTCGATCTCGACATCGCCTTCGTCCGCACACCGCATCGCGTCCCGGACCAGCTCGCCATCAGCGGCTCCGATGCACAGCCCACCCGAGCGGCGGAACACCGTGGCGCCACTCTCCTGCTCGAGCTGCGCCCACAGCCGCTCCGCGCGGCCGACGACGGGTACGTAGTCGATCCCCTCGAACACGGTCTTGCGGAAGATCCGCGACCCACCGTGTGACGAACCCCGCGCATGCGCCGAGGTGAACTGCTCGAAACCGATCACCGAAGCTCCGCGCGCTGCGGCACGCCACGCCGCGGCCGCCCCCATCGCTCCGAGTCCGAGGACGGCAACGTCGTACGAGGTCATGTCAACACCTTCGAGAGGAAAGCTTGGGTGCGTGGATTGGACGGATTGTTCAGTACGGCGGTCGGCGGCCCCAGCTCGAGGATCACGCCCCGATCCATGAACACGACGACATCGGCGACCTCCCGGGCGAAGCCGACCTCGTGGGTGACGACGACCATCGTCTGGCCCTCTGCGGCCAGCGTCCGCATCACGTCGAGCACCTCGCCGACGAGCTCCGGATCCAGCGCCGACGTGGGTTCGTCGAACAGCATCAGCTTCGGCCGCATCGCCAACGCTCGCGCGATCGCGACTCGTTGCTGCTGGCCACCAGATAGTTGCCGGGGATACGCATCGACCTTGTCCGCGAGACCGACCCGGGTCAGCAGCTCGACCGCTCTGGCTCGCGCCGCCGGCCGTTCCTCCCCGCGGACCAGCACCGGCCCGGCCATCACGTTCTCGGCCGCGGTGTAGTGCGCGAACAGGTTGAAGTCCTGGAACACCATCCCGACCTCGGCCCGCTGTTTGCTGATCGCCTTCTCGTCCAGCTCGTGCAGCCTGTCGCCGTCCTGCCGGTAGCCGATCAGGTCACCGTCGATCGTGATCCGGCCGGATCGAATCCGTTCCAAATGGTTGATACAGCGCAGGAACGTGCTCTTGCCGGAGCCGGACGGCCCGAGGATGCAGACCACCGTTCCCCGCATCACATCGAGGTCGATGCCCTTCAGTACTTCGTTCGTGCCGTAGTCCTTGTAGACCCGCTCGGCGCGGAGCAACGGCTGCGTCATGCGCGCACTCCCAACCGCCAGGAGCGCCGGACCGGATCGGCGTCCGGCGAGAACCGGCGTTCGATCTTGCCCTGGACAACGGTCAGCACAGAGGTAAGGACCAGATACCAGATGCTGACCACGATCAGCAGCGGGATGGTCTGGAAGGTCCGTGCGTAGACGATCTGAGCGCTGTACAAGAGTTCCGGGATCGCCAGCACGCTGACCAGCGAGCTGGTCTTGAGCATCGAGATCGTTTGGTTCCCGGTCGGTGGGATGATCACCCGCATCGCCTGCGGCAGCACGATCTTGCGCATCGTCGTCATCCGGGTGAAACCGAGCGCGCTCGCCGCCTGGATCTGGCCGGCCGGGACCGAGACGATGCCGGCCCGGACGATCTCGGCCATGTACGCCGCCTCGTTCAGCGCGAGTCCGAGGAACGCGGCGGTCATCGGTGAGATCAGCGCGTTAGCGTCTAGCGAGGTCAACTCCGGACCGCCGAACGGGACTCCGATCGCGATCCGCGGGTAGAGCGCGCTGAGGTTGAACCAGAAGATCAGTTGGACCAGCAACGGCGTACCCCGGAAGAACCAGATGTAGACACCGGCCGCTCCGGTCAGCAGACGATTGGGTGAACCACGCATGATCGCCAACACGATGCCGAGGACAACGCCGGTCAGCATCGACACCGCGGTCAGCGCCAGCGTCAGCAGCAAGCCCCGGATGATGGTCGTTGCCGGCAGCCACGAGAAGACCACGTCCCACTGGTACCGCGGGTTGGTCAGCATCGAGTAGACCAGCATCGCCGCTAGCAGGATGACAACAGCCGCGGCCGCCCACCGCCACGGGTGCTTCGGCGGGATCGCCCGGATCTCCAGCTCGCCGGTCCGCGATGTGTCCCGCACCTCGGTGGCCATCATGAGCAGCCGGCGTGGATCGGCTGGTAGAAGTACGTGTGTCCGGGCCGGATCCAGGCCGGGTCAGTGAAGGTCAGCGACTTGCTCACGGTGCCGTCCGGACCGACGCCCCACGGCTCGCTGAGCTTCTGGTAATCGGACGTGAGGGTCGCACCTTCGACCGCCACGCCGACGTTCCAGACCTTGGAGATCTTCGCCAGGTCGCCGTTCTGGATCAGGTGGTTGACCGAGGCCTCGAGCGCCGCGGTCAGCTCCTCGTGTCCCTTCGGTACGGCGATCCCCGCGATGCTGTGACTGGTCTGGTAGGTGCTGCTGACGCAGACACCTTCGGCGTGGCCGGCGGCGTACTCGACCTGTGGTTTGTCACCGACGACCACATCCGCCCGGCCGGAGGTCAGGTTGAGGACGACGACGTTCTGGTCCGGGATCTGGTTGATCGTGATCGGCTTCTTGCCCTGGGCAACGCAGTCCTTGCTGTGGTCAACCAGTGCGTCGACCTGGCTGACGCCCTTCTGCACCGCGACCCGGTAACCACACAGATCGCCGAACCCGCCGACCTTGATCCCGCTGCCCTTCTTGATCAGGAACCCACCACCGGACAGGTAGTACGAGACGAAGTCGACGGTGTCGAGGCGTTCGTGCTCGATGCTGAACCCGGCCATCCCGCCGTCGTACTTGCCGGCCTGCAACCCCGGGATGATCGAGTCGAAGGAGATGTTCTTCCATTCGACCTTCAGCCCCATCGCGGCGCCGATCGCGTTGCCCAGATCGATGTCGTACCCGATCAGGGTCTTGTTGTCCTCCTTGAAGTACTCCAGCGGCGCGTACGGCGCATTGGTCGCAAGGACGAGCTTGCCCTTCTGTTTCAGCTCCGCCGGCACCAGCGCCTGGACGGCTGGATCGGCCGTTGTCTGCGGCAACGTCGCGGCCGACGACTCCGGCGTGGAGGCCGCATCGGACACGGTGGTGGGATCCGCGCACGCGGCAGCGGTGGTCAACATCAGGCCTGCGACGAGCAGGCGTCCCCAGTAGCCCTGCGATCGATGCGTCATGACGTCTCCTTATCGATGTACGCCCCGCGCCGCGGATTCGTAACCGTCGGTCGTGGCAGTCAGTACGGCGGGCTCGAGAGAGCCGGCCAGGTTGCGGGCAACCGTGTCCTCGCGCCAGCGCAGACCGGCGATGCAGCGCTCGGCGAAGACCTCCGACACCCTGCGCAAGTTTGTGAGTCCGTCCATCAGTCCGAGTGTGACGACCGGAGCCATCGCCGAGACCTCCAGCTCGCCGACCTCGGTCGCACCGCGCGCGGCGCTGGTGGCGCCGTTGAGCAGGAACGACACCTGCATGACCAGCTCCGGGATGACCGGATTGATCTTGCCCGGCATGATCGAGCTGCCGGCCTGCATCGCGGGCAGCTCGATCTCCCCGATCCCTCCGACCGGCCCGGAAGCGAGCAGCCTGAAGTCCCGCGCGATCCGCGCGAGGACCCGGCCTGCCCGGCTCGCGGCCTCGGTGACCGCGGTCAGCGGTTCGAGCGAAGCCAATGCGTACGACGGACTCGGTGCAGCGGTCAACGGGAGGCCGGTGGTCTCTTGAAGCTCGGTGAGAGCGGCCGCCGCGAAACCGGGCGCGGCCCCTAGACCTGTCCCGACCGCGGTGCCGCCGAGGGGTACGGCGTACAGCGCATCACCGGCGGCGGCCAAGGCGTCGAGTGCCGGGGCGATGCTCGCCGCTTGTCCGCGATGGACGTCGGCGACCGGGATCGGCACGGCGTCCTGCAGGCAGGTGCGGCCGAGGTGTTTCAGGTCGTCGTACTCGAACGCCTTGTTTTCCAGGGATTCTGCGACCTTGCGCAGGCTCACGAGCGCCTGGTCGATCATCGGGATGACCGCGATCGCGATGGCCGTCGGCATCACGTCGTTGGTGGACTGGCCGCGGTTCACGTGGTCGTTGGGGTGTACGACGAGGCCGGCCAGTTGGGCGGCTCGGGTCGCGAGGACCTCGTTCACGTTCATGTTGGTGGAGGTGCCACCGCCACCCTGGACCACGGGCAGCACGAACTGGCTGAGGTGGCGGCCGGCCAGTATCTCCTCGCCGGCCGCGATGATTGCGCGACCGCGGTCCTCGTCCAGCTCGCCGAGCGCGACGTTGGCGCGGGCGGCCGCGATCTTCACCGCGACCACCGCCTTGACCAGCTCCGGCCGCTCGGACAGCCGCGGCCCGGCCAGCGGGAAGTTCGCGAGAGCTTGTGCGGTCTGAGCGCCGTACAAGATCTCACCGCCGTTCAGATTCGCCAGGTGGTCAGACCAATTCATGAACAGGACTATGGCGATTGGCCTGACCACCTGTCAACCTGTTCTAGACTTTTGGTGTGAAGACGTCCGATGAGACCCCTTTCGCTCCGGTGGTCACGCCCCGGAGCGCACCCGCTCAGGTCGCGGACCAGGTCGTGGCCGCGATCCGGGACGGCCAAATCCAGCGGTTCGAGCGGCTTCCGGCCGAGCGCGAGCTGGCCCGGCTCCTCGGCGTGAGCAGACCAACCCTGCGCGAGGCGCTCGCCGGTCTGGAGCTCGCCGGCCTGGTGCGCTCGCGGCAGGGCCATGGCACGGTCGTGATCGCGTCACCGGCGCATGTCGCGAACTGGGGTGCGGAGGTCACGCCGATCCAGGTGTTCGAGGCCCGGCTGGTGATCGAGCCCGAGCTCGCTCGGCTCGCGGCGGAGAAGCGCTACCCGGAAGACATCGCCGCACTCCAGCAGGCCGGGGCGGAATTGGAGAAGGAGTTCGCCGAGACCGGGCACTACCGCAGCGACCTCCCGGTCCACCGGGCCGTCGCCCGCGCCGCTCGCAACCCGGTTCTTGAGACCGCCCTCGAGGAAGCTCTGCGCCACACCGAATCGAGCCGCTGGGTCGAGCTCCGCTCGTCGGCGCTGCGCCCGGAGGTCATTCGCGAGGGTCACGTCGACGAGGTCCGCCAGATCATCCAGCACGTCAGTGACGGCAACCCCACCGAAGCCGCCGAGGTCTGGCGCCGCCACCTCATCCACTTCCGCGACGAAATGCTAACCAGCCTCCACGAAGACGCCCCCCAATAACCACCCACACCACCACCACAACCCGGTGCCCCCTGCCGGCCGCACCACCACCGCCACGACCCGTTGCGCGTGCCGCCCGCACCCCACCGGTATGACCCGGTGCGGTTCAGGTCAGTCTTCGGGTGCTGACGCCTCTCTTTGGGCTACTGGGAGGAGGCGTTGTTCGGAGGTTTGGAGGTGGGCTCGCATGGCCTCGCCTGCGGCCGTCGGGTCTCGGTCGGCGATGGCTGTTGCGATGTCGGCGTGTTCGGCGATGGTGTCCACGCCTACCTCGGGCTCGAAGCGGAGCCGGTAGAGGTGCCAGTGGAAATGGAGTCCGGCCAACGTCTGCTCCAGCACCGGGTTGCCCGAGTAGCGGGCGACCAGCGCGTGGAACTCGGTGTCGTGGGCCGCGAACGTCCGGTAGTGGCTGTAGTCGTCGCCGATGTCGTCGGCCCGCATCAGCGCGACCATCTCGCGCAGGCTCGCGATCTCGGTGTCAGTCGCGAGCTTCGCCGCCTTGGCGGCCGCGTGCGGCTCCAGCAGCCGGCGGATCTCGAACAAGTGACCAAGTGAGGCCAGGTTGAGCAAGGGCGCGGCCGCATAGCCGGTCAGGGCCCGCTTGCGGACCAGGCCGTCGGACTCCAGGCGGGCGAGTGCCTCGCGCACCGGTGTCGTGGAGATCTCCAGCTGGCGCGCCAGCTCCTCGATGTTGATCCGCTCACCGGGCTCGAGCTGGTTGTCCATGATCAGCTCTTTGACGGTCTCGTACGCGCCGTCGGTGAGGATCTGCCGGGATGGGCGGTGCGTGCGCAACGAGGAACGCGACCCCTTGTCAGCGTTTTTCATATCCTATATGGTAACGCACACGGCGGAAGCAGGCGACCCCGAACGGGCCGCTTCCCGGCCGAAAGATGATCGGACCGACCAACCGACGTCACACTCCGCGCACACCCTCCTCGATCGAGCCTGTGCGCGACCTCCTCCATACCTTCTCCATCGAGCTGAGGAGAACTACATGCCGCTTCCATATAGGATGCACGGAACTTCGGCAGCCGAGCGGGTGCTGGGTCATGGTTGACCGTCAGGGCCAGACAGGCACGACCGCGGTGGTGAGCAAGAGCCGCCGTACGACGACCACGCCACCGGCGACCACGCCACCGAGCCGTGCTCCATGGCTGACACTCCGGCGCCGGGAGGCGCTGACCGGGTACGCCGCGATCCTCCCCTGGCTGCTCGGGTTCCTCCTGCTGACCGCGGGTCCGATGGCCTTCTCGGCGTACCTGATGTTCACCCAGTGGGACCTGATCTCCAGCCCGGAGTGGATCGGGTTCGGCAACTTCTCGCGGCTCGTGCACGACGACGTGTTCCGGGAAGCGCTGTGGAACACCGTCATGTACACCGCGTTGACCGTCCCGCTCCAGCTGGTGGTCGCACTCGCGGTCGCCCTGCTGCTCAACCTCGACATCATCGGCCGCAACGTCTACCGGGCCGCGGTGTTCCTGCCGTCGCAGATCCCGTTCGTCGCGACCGCGATTCTCTGGTTCATCATCTACAACCCGAACTCCGGCCTGGCCAACGAACTGCTCGGCAAGGTGGGCATCGGCAGCGTGAACTGGCTCGACGACAGTCACACGGTCAAGCCGGCCCTGATCATCATGGGCGTCTGGGCGTTCGGGAACGCGATGATCATCTTCCTGGCCGGCCTGCAGAACATTCCGATCCACCTGCACGAGGCCGCCGCGATCGACGGCGCGGGAATCATCGGGAGGTTCTGGCACATCACGCTGCCGATGCTGTCGCCGACGATCTTCTTCAACCTCATCATCGGCACGATCGGCGCCTTGCAGGTCTTCGTTCCGCCGTACGTGATGACCGGTGGCGGGCCCGGAAACTCTTCCCTGATGGGCGTTCTCTACATCTACCAAACCGGATTCCAGAACTTCTCGATGGGCTACGCGTCGGTGCTGTCGTGGATCTTGTTCCTGGTGATCCTGTTCCTCACCCTCGGGCAGTTCCGGCTGGCGCGGCGCTGGGTCTACTACGAAGGAGACGCGTGATGGCGAAGGTGGAAATCCCGGCCCCGCCGGACGGCCGGCGGCGCAGGATGCTGATCAGGTTGTCAGGGCACACAGCGGCGTACGTCGCTCTCACCGTCATCGCGCTCTGCGCACTGGTCCCGATGGCGTATGCGATCAGCACCTCACTGAAGCCCGACGGGCAGGAACTCACCATCCCGGTCCGCTGGCTCCCGCAACCCGTTGAGTGGGGCAACTACCTGCGGATCTTCCAGGTCGCGCCGCTGCTGACGTTCTTCCAGAACACGATGATCATCACGCTGGTGACCCTGGTGGGCAACGTGATGGTCTCGGCGCTGGTGGCGTACGCGTTCGCCCGGCTGCGTTTCCCAGGCCGGGACGCGCTGTTCGTGGTGGTGCTCAGCACGATCATGCTGCCGTACGTCGTGACGCTGATCCCGCAGTTCGTGCTGTTCCGCAATCTCGGCCTGGTCAACAGCCTCTGGCCCCTCATCATCCCCTCGATGTTCGGGCATCCGATCTACATCTTCCTGCTCCGGCAGTTCTTCAAGAGCATCCCGGTGGAGGTCGAGGACGCGGCCCGGCTCGACGGCGCAGGATTCCTCCGGACCTGGTGGAGCATCGCGCTCCCGCTGGCGCGGCCCGGTCTCGCCACGGTCGCGATCCTGTCGGTTCTCACGCACTGGAACGACTTCATCGCGCCGCTGGTGTACCTGAACACCGAGGACAAGTGGACGCTGTCGCTCGCGGTCAACCTGTTCCAGGGCGATTTCCGGATCAACTACAACCTCATGATGGCGTACGCCGCGGTCATGACGGTTCCTGTCGTACTGGTCTTCTTCGCGTTCCAGAAGTACTTCGTCCGCGGCATCACACTCAGTGCCACGGCCGGACGCTGACTGTCGGCGCACACCTGCAAAGGGAGATGGATTTCATGGAAAGGACACTGACCCGTCGCGGGCTGCTCGCCGGCGGTGTGGCACTGTCAGGCGCCGCGCTCCTCAGCGCCTGCAGTTCGGGTGGAAGTGCCGCCCAGGGCGGCGGTGGCAAGCTCCAGGTCACCGTCTGGCTGGGGGCGGAGGAACTGAAGGCGACCCAGAAGTTCTTCAAGCAGTTCGAGACCGCGCATCCGAACATCAGCGTCGAGCTCATCAACATCGTCAACGGCGGGCCGTACGGGTCGACCAAGCTGCAGCAGATGATCGCCGGTGGCGCCGCCCCCGACGTGATGATGCTCAACTCGGGGCAGTTCGAGTCGTTCGCGTCCCGCAAGGCCCTGCTTCCGCTGGACGATCTCGTTGCCAAGGACAAGGTTGATCTGTCCGCGTACTGGCCGCAGGCGATCACCGGCAGCAAGTTCGACGACAAGCTCTACGGGATGCCGAAGGACCTGAGCAACGTCATCGTCTATCTCAATACGACCCTGTTCGCCAAGGCCGGCGTACCGCTGCCGCCTGCCGACTGGAACTGGGAGCAGTACCGCGCCACCGCCAAGGAACTGACGGCCAAGCTGAACACCGGCTCCAAGGTCACCAAGTGGGGCACGATCCTGGTGAACGCCGACTGGAACTGGTCGCCGTTCGTGTGGACCAACGGCGGCGAGGTCTACGAGGGCAAGGACTGCAAGCTCGCCGACCCCAAATCCGTGGAGGCGCTGGACTACTACTTCGGGCTCAGGACGAAGGACAACGCCGCACCGACTCCCGGAGCGCTGGCCTCATTCGGAACGCAGAACGCGGAGCAGGCCGCCTTCCTGGGTGGGGCGATCGGGTTCGGGATCTTCGGACCGTGGTTGCGGCCGGGCCTGATCGCGACGAAGGGCATGGAGTGGGCGGTGCGGCCCGTGCCGCGCGGTCCGGAGGGTCAGGAACCGGTGATTCCGGTGTTCACCGACATGTGGGGTATCTCGGCGACGACCAAGCGCAAGGACGACGCCTGGACGCTGGTGAAGTGGCTGTCGAGCAAGGAGGGCCTGCAGAGCTGGCTCGACATCTACGGCGGCCGTTCGATCACGCCGATGAAGAACCTCGCGCTGGGCGAGCAGTGGCTCAGCTACGGCGGCGCGAAACACCGTGCCGACAACCAGGCGATCCTCAACCAGATGACGGATTCGAACCGCAAGCCCGCGGTGGCGTTCGCTAACGGCGCCGAGGCACAAACCCTGTGGAACAACGAGTTCAAGGTGGCCGTCGTGGGTCAGGAGACCGCTCAGCAGGCGGTCGACAAGGTCTGCCCGCGGCTGACCACGATCCTCGGAAGACAACGATGAGCGAACAACGGGTCCGGCTCGGTCACACCGACGTACACGTGCCCCGGCTCGGGCTCGGGACCGCTCCGCTCGGGGGTTGGCCGGACGGGACCGATCCGGCTGTCGCGGACGACACCATCCAGGCCGCGTGGGATGCCGGAATCCGGTTCTACGACACGGCTCCGCTGTACGGGCATGGTCTGTCCGAGACCTGGCTCGGGCAGAAGCTGTCGAAGCTTCCGCGCGAGGAGTTCGTGGTCACGACGAAGGTCGGCCGGCTGCTGCGGTCGGTCGAACCGGAAGAGCCGTCGCTGTTCCACGGCACTCCCCCGGTCAACCCGGTCTACGACTTCAGCTACGACGGCGTGCTGCAGTCCTACGAGGAAAGCCTCGGCCGGCTCGGCCTGGACAGTGTCGATGTCGCCCACATTCATGACCCGGATGACCACTATGACACTGCCGTCGAGGGAGCTCTCCGAGCGCTGCAGGAGCTCAAGGCCGCGGGCCGGATCCGCGCCATCGGCGCCGGCATGAACCAGGCCGAGATGCTCACCCGGTTCGCACGTACGGACGCCTTCGACTGCTTCCTGCTCGCCGGCCGCTACACGCTGCTGGAACAGGGTGCCCTCGACAACCTGTTGCCGGAGTGCGCCGACCGCGGCATCTCGGTGATCGCCGGCGGCGTCTTCAACAGCGGCGTACTCATCGATCCCGATCAGCAGGCCTACTACAACTATGCGGATGCCGCGCCCGAGATCGTCGAGCGCGCTCGGCGGATCGGTGCGGTCTGCGCGCGCCACGACGTTCCCGTCAAGGCTGCAGCTCTGCAGTTCCCGCTCGGCCATCCTGCGGTCGCGAGCGTCCTCACCGGCGCTCGCTCCCCGGCCGAGGTCGAGGAGAACGTTGCTCTGTTCAACATCCCCATCCCGGCCGACCTCTGGCACGACCTGAAGCGCGAACGCCTCCTCCGCGAGGACGCGCCGCTACCCGAGGAGATCTGAATGACTGTGCTCGCGAATGCTCATCCCCTCAACTCCCTGCAGGCCGGTCACTTGCTCCGGCCGGTACGAGCGAACTCGCGCCGCTCGAGCTCGTGGGACCGGACCGGGGCCAACCACGACTGGGTATCGGTCGGTGCCGGTGAGACCGTCACGCTGCTCGAGCACGACGGCCCGGGCTGCGTCACCCACTTCTACGCGGCGATGATCATGCCGCGGATCACCGACTACCGCGACGCGATCGTCCGGTGCTACTGGGAGGGTTCGAGCGTCCCGTCGGTCGAGGTGCCGCTCGGCGACTTCTTCGGACTCTCGCATGCCCGGATCCGGGAGTTCTCCAGCCAGATGATGGCAGTCAACCCCGGCTACGGCCCCTCGCACGGACTCAACTGCTACTTCCCGATG
Source organism: Kribbella sp. NPDC051952 (assembly GCF_040680855.1). Lineage (NCBI taxonomy): Bacteria > Bacillati > Actinomycetota > Actinomycetes > Propionibacteriales > Kribbellaceae > Kribbella > Kribbella sp. NPDC051952. The sequence goes on along the minus strand of NZ_JBFAXQ010000033.1, from coordinate 17,822 downwards.
CCGTTCTCCCAGCACGCGCTGATCACGCTGGAGAACCGGGGCGAGCACACGCTGGGTGGCCCGCACGGAGCACTGTGGTTCCACGTCGACTACGACGCGTACGCCGAGCCGCTGCCGGACGACACGCTGCACTTCCACGCCCAGTTCCGGCAGGAGCTCACCACCGAAGCGATCGGCGACGAGCCGAACCAGACCCTGCACGATGCGGTCAACCTCACCGGCGCGGAGAACTACGTCGTACTCGAGGCCGAAGGCAGAGGTCACATGGTCGGCCTGCACCTGCAGGTGAACAACAAGGCCGGTGGCTGGTACGGCGAGGGCGACGACATGGTGTTCATCGACGGCGCGACCTGGCCGCCGAGCATCCACGGCACCGGTACGGAGGAGATCTTCGGCGGCGGAGCCTGTCCGAACGTCGAGTACTCGTCGGCGTACACCGGGTTCCACATGATCGAGTCGCCGGACTTCGCGGGACTGACCGGCATGTACCGCTGGTACGTGCACGACCCGCTGCGCTTCGAGCAGAACATCCGGTGGACGATCGAGCACGGGCACGCCAACAACTTCGCCAACGGCTACGCGTCGGTCGGTTACTGGTACCAGGACCCGATCGCGACCCGCCAACCCGAACTGCCGTCGCGGACGGATCTGCTGCCGCCACTCGACCCGCGTCACGAAGACCTGTACGAGCGGATGATCGCGACGGCCAGACGTGCTCGCGAGAACGGCGACTCACTGGGTCTGCTGCGCTTCGACGAACTCGGCCTGGCGTTCTACCGCGGCGACTGGGACGTGGCGGAACGCCTGCTGGAGACCTTCGCGTGACTGCGGACGACGGTCCACGGCGCCCGCTCCGGCAAGCGCTGGCGGATCCCACCACCCGGTTGACGATGTCGTTCCTGTTGATCCCGCGCCTGGAACTGGTGGAACTCCTGGCGAACGCGGGGTTCGACGGCGTCGTGGTCGACCTGGAACACGGACCGATCGAGGTCGCAGACCTCCCGGCGCTAGTTGCCGCAGGCCACGGTGCCGGCGTACATGTCCTGGCCAGGTTGGGTGAACGGAGCCCGGCCGTCATCGGCCGCGTGCTCGACTGCGGGGTGGACGGAGTGGTCCTCCCCCACGTCGAGAGCGCCGACGACGCCCGCGCCGCGGTCGATGCCGCCCGCTTCCCGCCCGACGGATCCCGCAGCCTCAACCCGTACGTCCGCGCCGCGGGCTACGACGGGCACGAATCCTTCCTCCGTACGGCGAACGCCGGCGTTGCCGTTCTCGTCATGGTGGAGGGAAAGGACGGCCTCGCCGCCCTCGACGAGATCGCCGCGGTCGCCGGTGTCGACGCGGTCTTCGTCGGCCCGGTGGACCTGTCGACCTCGCTCGGACTACCGGGCCAGCCCGAGCATCCGCTCGTACTCGAGAAGGTCCATGACCTGATGGACCGGCTCGCGACGGCCGGCGTCGGGACCGGCATCTACTGCCCGACACCGCACGCCGCCGCTCGCTGGCAGCGCGCGGGTGCCCGGCTGGCCGCGCTGTCCGCCGACATCGCGATGGCCGGTGCCGGCTTCCGCCGCACTGTGCAAGAGCTTCACGACCTGACCATGGAGGGCCGATCACGATGAAGATTATCGATGTGGAGTCGTTCGTTCTGCACGCACCGATTCCGCGGCGGGTGACCGACGCGTTCAACCAGGCGGACAAATGGGGACTGCCGGGAATCCGGATCCGAACCGACGACGGCCTGGAAGGAACGGGCTACACGAGCACGCTGACCCACGGCGACTTCGCGATCAAGGACATCATCGACCGCATCTACGCACCGCTTCTGGTCGGTGAGGATCCACTCGACACCCAACGGCACTGGGACCGGCTCTACTGGTCCGACGCTCACTGGGTCGGCCGTCTCGGCATCACGCACATGGCGCTGGCAGCTGTCGACATCGCGCTGTGGGACCTCAAGGCAAAGGCCTGCGGACTGCCGCTGTGGCGGCTCGCCGGTGGTCACAAGCAGGGACAGGTGCGCTCGTACAACACCGACGGCGGCTGGTTGAACTTCGAGGTTCCCCGGCTGGTCGACGAGATGTCGAAGATCGTCGAGCAGGGCTGGAACGGCGTCAAGATGAAGATCGGCCTGCCGGATCCGCGCGAGGACCTGCGCCGCGTCGCCGCGGTGCGGGACGCGCTCGGACCCGACATCGACCTGATGATCGACGTCAACCAGCGCTGGAACCGGACCCAGGCGGTGGCCTGGGCCGAACGGTTCGCCGAGTTCGACATCGGCTGGCTCGAGGAACCGATCGACCCAGACGACGTCGAGGGACACGCCCGGATCGCGGACGCGACAAGCATCCCGATCGCCGTCGGCGAGCACGTCTACACCCGGACGGCGTTCCGTGACCTGATTGTCCGCGGCAACATCGGCATAGTTCAGGTCGACGCGACCCGGGTCGGCGGCATCACCGAGTGGCTCGCTGTCGCTGACCTGGCCCACGCGTACCACGTTCCCGTCATACCGCACCATGCCGACATGATGCGGGTGCACCAGCACCTGGGCGTCGCTCACCCAGGGTCTCCGATGATCGAGTGCATCCCTTGGCTGCAAGAACTTTTCCAGGAGCCGGCCGATATCCGGTCCGGTGTGTTCTACGTGCCGGAGACACCCGGGGCGTCGACCACGTTCACCGACGAAGCGTTCGCGCAGTACCGGGTGGCCTGACCATGGACACGAAGACAGTGGCGGAGCTCGGCCGCGAGATCTACCTCGCCGAGCAGAAGGCCGTTGCACTCGAGCCGCTGAGTGGGCGGCATCCCGATCTGGACTCCGCTGCGGCGTACGCCGTGCAAGAGGAGTATGTACGTCTCCGAGAAGAGCACGGTGCCCGGTTGGTCGGTCGGAAGATCGGCTGCACCAGCAAGGCGATCCAGGAGCTGTTCGACATCACCACCCCCGACTACGGCGTGCTGTTCGACGACATGGTCGTGCCCGACGGCGGTGCTATCGCCGGCTCGGGTTTGATCGCGCCAATGGTCGAGCCGGAGATCGCCTTCGTACTCGGCGAGGACCTGCGCGGGCCGAACGTCACGGCCGAGGACGTCCTGCGCGCGACGGTGAGTCTGCTGCCCGCGCTGGAGATCATCGACAGCCGGATCCAGGACTGGCGGATCGTGTTCGCCGACACGGTCGCCGACAACGGCAGCAGCGCCCGGTGCGTGTTCGGCCCGGCGACGGCGTACGACGCCGGGATCGATCTCGTCGGTGAACAGGTCCGGCTGCTCCGCGACGGTGACGAGTTCGACCGCGGTGACGGCGCCGCCGTACTCGGGCATCCGGCGACCGCGGTCGCCTGGCTGGCCAATGCGATCGCCGAGTACGGCGGGGCCCTGCGCGCGGGCGACTACGTGCTGTCCGGCTCGATGAGCCGCGCGGCACCCGTACAGCGCGGCGAGACCTACGTCGCCGAATTCACCACGTTGGGCAGCGTTTCCTGCCACTTCAACTGAAAGGAACTCGCATGCCGCGAGCGCTCACGCACGAGCGGATGGAGCAGACCATCCGCATCTACTTCGACGGCTGCAACGAGGCCGACGCGACGAAGATCCGGTCCTGCTTCGTCGACGACGCCGTCCACTACTTCCCGCCGGGCATGTATCGCGGACCGTTCGTCGGCGCCGAGACCCTGGCCACCAGGTGGGTCGAAGCGGTCGAGACCCTCGGCTCGGTCTGGACCATCGACCAACTGGTGACCGATCCCGCCTCGGCCCGCGCGGTGATCGAGTGGACGCACTTCAAGACCTATCAGCAGAAGATGCTGCGAGGCGACGAGTGGTACCTGTTCGACGAGCGGACCGGGCTCATCCGCGAGATCCGTGCGTACTACGCGTCACCTCAGGCGGCCGACCTGGACTGCCTCGAACTCGGCGGATTCAACTACGCCGAGCGCGGCTACCCGATGCACTCACCACTGACCCGGAAGCCGCCGGCGTGACCCCATCTGGAGCTCGCTAGCTGGATGGGCGGATGGTCTGGAAGCTGCGCATGTGGTTGACCATGGCGGTCTCGGTGGGTAGGCGTTCCATGCTCGAGGCACCGAGGAAGCCGACGATTCCGGCGACCTTCTCCAGGATGTGACCGGCGTCCTCGGGGGTGGCGATCGGGCCGCCGTGGCAGACCACGAGGGCGTCGGGGCGGACGGCGAAGATCGCGTCCCGCAGCCGGGTGACGAGCTCGACCGAGTCGTCCAGGCTGAGGGCCGTTTGCGCGCCGATCATGCCAGAGGTGGTCAACCCCATGTGCGGGACGAGGATGTCCGCGCCGGCCTCGGTCATCGCGGTCGCCTCGTCCTCACTGTGGACGTACGCCAGCGTGACCAGGTCGCGTTCGCGGGCGGCAGCGATCATCTCGACCTCGCGGTAGAAGCCCAGTCCGGTCTCCTCGAGGTTCGCCCGGATCATCCCGTCGAACAGGCAGACGGTCGGATAGTTCTGTACGCCGGCGAATCCGGTCGCCTTCACCTGGTCGAGAAAACGCGGGATGTCCCGGAACGGGTCGGTCCCGCACACTCCCGCCATCACCGGCAGCCGGTCGGTCACCGGGAGCACCTCGGTGCCCATCTCCATCACGATCGCGTTGGCATCGCCGTACGGCATCAGGCCTGCCATCGAGGACCGGCCGGCCATCCGGTAGCGGCCGGAGTTGTAGATCACCACGAAGTCGAGGCCGGCCGCCTCGGCGCATTTCGCCGAGAGGCCGGTCCCGGCGCCACCGCCGATGATCGGGCGGCCCTCGGCAACCTTGCGGCGGTAACCGTCCAGCAGCTCGGCGCGGGTCAGTGTGTTCACGGTGTCTCCTTCTCCAGCCAGGTGGCCAGCAGATCCACGGCGGCCGCAGAGACCGCTGGGTCGTTGATATCGGTGTCGAATTCGTGCAGTTCGATGCCGGGCCGCAGCCCGTCGCGCAGAGCCTGGTACAGCGCTTCGTCCGCCACCGGATCGTGGAAGACCCCACCCGGTACGGACAGCTGCGACAGCCCGCGGTGTGGGAAGAGCACCGCGACGGGCGCGGTCGAGGGATTGAGCCGAGCCGCGATCCGGCGACCCAGTTCGGCGCACTCGGCGGCCGTGGTCCGCATCAGCATCACGGCCGGGTTGTGCGGGTGGAACAACCGCCCGGAGAACTCCGGGGGCACGGAGTCGTGGAAGTTGACCATGTCGAGCGCGCCGACACTGACGACCTGGGGTACGCCGGCCTCGGCCGCAGCCGTGAGTCGATCCGGCCCGGCCGTGCAGACTCCCCCGGCCAGTTCGTCGGCGAGCTCGGTCGTGGTCAGGTCCGCGACGCCACGGATGGTGCCGTTGCGAACCAGGGACTCGAGGGTCCGGCCGCCGACCCCGGTGCAATGGAAGGTGAGCGCCTCGAACCCGCGATCGCCAAGCCCTCGGACCACGGCCGAGCCGCAGTCCGTCGTCACCCCGAACATGCTGACCCCGACCAGCGGTGGGCCGTCGTCGGAATCGACGTACCGGCTCGTCGCCATGCCGACGCAGGCTTGCGCGGCGTTGGCGAGGACGGGCCGGCTGAGCCGGTTGAGGCCGTTGATGTCGACGACCGGGTAGATCAGGGTCAGGTCCGCCTCGCGGACGTACGCCCGGGTGTCGCCGGCGGCAATGGTCGAGACCAGCACCTTCGGGAACCCGAACGGCAGCCGCGCGCAGATCTCCGCCATCACGTACGCCGCGTTCGACCCGCCGACCGCCAGCACAGCATCGACATCGCGAGACGCGGCGAGGTCGGCCAGCGCGGACGCGGCGCCCCGGGCCATCACCGTGATCGCTGCGTTCCGGTCCCCACGATCTCGGAGCTCGGCCAGCGATCCACCGCCGAGCTCCGCGATCAGGTCCCGGCCGATCCGCGCCGGCAGCGCCGGTACGTCGAGCACGCCGACGTCGACCAGGAGCGGAGTAGCCCCGAAAGCCCTGACCCGATCGGCCAGGAACGCGTACTCCGCTCCCTTCGTGTCGAGCGCACCGACGAGCGCGATGACAGCCATCAGCGAGCCCTGTAGTCCGGCACCTGGATCTCGGCGCCGCCCTGGAGAGCCGATTGGTGAGCGCAGATCCCGGGCGCCGTCCACGTCGCCGCGGTCCGGGCGTCGACCCGCGGCGTCCGATTGTCGACAATGCTCGACACGAACTCGTGGACCAGATGCGGGTGCGATCCACCATGACCGCCGTCGGTGAACCGTCTGAGTGCCTCAGGCAACAACTCCGGTGCCCCACCCGGTCGTACGTCGGCCTCGGTCACGGGCCGTCCACGCCGGCCGTCCGGAAGCGGCTCGAGCTTGAACTCCTTCATCGGTCCGCCCTCGAGCTGCGGCCACTCCAGCGCACCCTCATCGCCGTACACCGAGAAGCCTTCGAGGTAGCTGCGCCCCAGTTGGAAGAACGACATCGTCACGTTCGCGACCAAGTCATCGCCGGCCAACTTGAACAGCCCGGCCTCGGTCCCGAATCCGTCCCCGGCCACACCGATGTGATCAGGCGTCAGCCGGCTCGAGCCGAGGCAGCGCACGGACTCGACCCGGGTGCCCGCCAACGCGAGGGCCGGCGAGAGTGCGTGCGTGACGTAGTGCATCGGCGGGTAGCCGCGCCAGTACTCCGGATAGCCGTCGAGGTTCTGCAGATGATCACCCTTGAAGTAGGTGAGCCGGCCGAGCCTCCCGGTGTCCAGCAACTCCTTGGCGTGGAAGAACTCCCGCGAGTACACCGCGGTCTCCATCATCATGTAGTTGCGCTGGGCATCGTCCTGGGCCGCGATCAACGCGTCCAGGTCCTCCAGGGTCGTTGCCATCGGCACCGCGGAGGCACAGTGCCGCCCCGACTTCAGCACCTGCTGGACCTGCTCGGCGTGGAACCGCACCGGCGTGAGCAGGTGTACGGCGTCCCACCCTGGCGCGGACAGCGCGTCCTCGAGCGACGCGAACCGCTCGGTGATCCCGAGCCGGTCGGCGACTTCCGCCGTACGCGCGGGATCCGCGTCCACGACCGCGACCCGGCCGACGTCCGGATGGGCCTGATAGATCGGGGCGAAGTCGGCACCGAAGCCGAGGCCGACGACGATCACGTCCACACTCATCGGACCGGCACCTCCCGCTCCGGTCCGAACAGGAACACCGCTCCGCCGGTGGCGAAGTTGTCGAGATCCTGGTTCGCCTCGACGCCGGCCTGCGAGTCCAGCACGAGCTCGAGGTCGGCGCGACTGTCGGTGTAGAGCTCCGCCTGGTAGTGGTACTGCGGCGGCGTCCCGTCGGGTGCGGGCTCGAACCGGCACACGGTCCAGCGCTTGAGGCCGGTCATCCGTTGTGCCAGCGGGATGTGCGTCTCGTCGTAGTACCGGTCGAACTCTTCCGCGGAGTCCGGCGGTCCGTACAGGACGGTCACCTTGTACATGTCAGCCTTTCAGTCCGGTCAGCGCGATGCCTTCGACGAAGTACTTCTGCGCGAAGGCGAACAACACCACGATCGGCAGCAGCACCACGGCGGCCGCGGCCATCAGATAGCCCCACTGCGCGGTGTAGGTGCCCTGGAAGGACGCCAGTCCCATCGCCAGCGTGTACTTGTCCGAGTCGTTCAAGTAGATCAAAGGCCCGAGATAGTCGTTCCACACGCCCAGGAAGGTGAACACCCCGACCACGGCCAGGGCCGGTTTCGACAGCGGCAGGATGATCCGCCAGTACACCTGGAACGGCGTCGCCCCGTCGATGTACGCCGACTCGTCCAGCTCGTACGGTATGGACAGGAAGAACTGGCGGAGCAGGAAGATGTTGAACACGCCGGTGCCGAACCAGTGCGGCAGGATCAGCGGCACATAGGTGTTCACCAGCCCGAGCTTCTGCCAGAACAGGAACGTGGGGATCAGCGTCACGGCGTACGGCAGCATCACGCCGGACATCAGGATGCCGAAGACGAGGTTCTTGTGCTTCCAGCGCAACCGGGCGAACGAGAACGCGGCCAGCGAGCAGGACAGCACGGTGCCGACCAGGACGCCGGCCTCGATCACCAGGGTGTTCAGGAAGTACCGCGCGAACGGCACCTGGGTGAGCGCGCCGGAGAAGTTGTCCCAGGCAAACGGTTTCGGGATCCACTGCGGTGGCGAGACGAAGATCTGCCCGGAGTCCATCAACGCGCTGCGGACCAGCCAGATCAGCGGTAGCAACGTCGGCACCGCACCGGCGATCAGCAGCAGGTACGTCAGGATCTTCTTGCCCAGGCCTCGTGGTGCCAGCGGCCGCGCCGCCCGTGGCACGGCCGCGACCACCTCGGGCTTGTCCAGTACGGCGGTCATCGGGTGCTCCCGGCCTCGTAGTAGACCCAGCGGCTCGAGTTCCGGAACAGCACCACGGTGATCGCCATGATCACCAGGAACAGGATCCACGCCAGCGCACTGGCGTATCCCATCTCGTTGTTCGTGAACGCGGTCCGGTACAGGTAGTAGATGTAGAACAGCGTCGAGTCGTTCGGCCCGCCTTCGGTCATCACCGCGGCCTGCACGAACACCTGCAGTGCCCCGATCACACTCGTCACCAGGCTGTAGAAGATCGTCGGTGTCATCATCGGCAGCGTGATGTGCCGGAACCGCCGCCACGCCCCGCCGCCGTCCACGGCGATCGCCTCGTAGAGCTGACGCGGCACGCCCTGCAGTCCCGCCAGGAAGATGACAGCGACGTTGCCGAAGCCCCACACGGACATCAGGATCAGCGACGGGATCGCCGTACTCTCGTCGAAGATCCACTGCGAACGGGGCAGCCCGGCCTTGGCGGTCAGCGTGTTCAGCAGACCGAAGTCCGGGTTGAACAGCCAGATCCACAGCATCGAGTTCGCCACGATCGGCACGATCGCGGGCAGGTAGTAGATCACCCGGAACACGGCCTGCCCACGGACCGGCTGGTTCAGCAACAACGCGACCGCGAACGCGACGATCAGCAGCAGGGGTACGGCGCCCAGCGTGTAGTACAGCGTCGCCCACAACGACTTGAAAAAGCTGTCGTCGGCCGTGAACATCCTTTTGTAGTTGGCGAAACCGATGAACTTCGGCGTCGCACCGATGGTCCAGTCGGTCAGGCTGATCACCGCGGAGGCGATCATCGGCAGGAAGGTGAACGCGACGAAGCCGATGATCGCGGGCAGCGCCATCAGCACGCCCCAGCGCGCCTCCTGCTTCATCGGGCTCGCCATCACAGCTCCTGGACGGGCCACTTGCCCTGCAGCAGCGCCTGCATCTTCGGCTTCAGCGCCTTCACGATGTCGACCGGGGCGCCCTTGTTCAGGCTGATCTGCTCGATCGCGGGATCGAGCACCTGATGGATCCGCTCGGAGTTCTTCATCTGCTGACCCCAGTCGGTCACGCCGTGCTTGAGCGTGGCCTCGACGACGGCGGACTGGAAGTTCGGCGGGTACTTGTCCTTCAGCACCCATTTGTCGATCTCCGCCTGGTCCGTGTAGTACTTCTTCTGCAGCGGCGCCCACAGCCCGTCCTTGAACAGGTCGACGTGTGCGGGGTCGTTGTAGTAGAGGTACAGCTCGATCGCTTCCTCCGGGTGCTTCGACTTCGCGAAGATCGCGCCCGCCGCGCCACCGGTCATCGTGAGCGACTCCTGGAACTTGGGCAGTACGGCGACGCCGAACGGCACCTTGCTCTCCATCAGGTCGAGCATCTGCCAGTTCCCGTCGATCACCATCCCGACCCGCTTGGTCTGCAACTGCACGGCGGTGGTCGGTGCGTTCTTGCCGAGCTGAGCCGGCGTCGGGGCGACCCGGTGGACGTAGATCAGGTCCTGGATCTTCTTCAGTACGTCGATCGCCGCGGCCGAGTCGAGTGCGAACGTCGTACCGGTCTCGTTCACGACGTCGGCGCCGTTGGACCGCAGCAGGCTGTACAACCCACCGCCGCCGAAGGGCGCGATGGTGCCGAACTGCTTCACCTTGCCGCTGTCGAATCCGTCCTCCGACGGGTGCTTGCCGTTCTGGTCGACGGTCAGCTTGTCGGCGGCATGGACGAAGTCGTCCCAGCTCCACGCCGTCTCCGCGGTGAACGGCGCCGGGTCGACACCGGCCGCCTTGAAGGCATCGGTGTTGTAGTAGAGGATCTGCACGCCCATCGCGAGCTGGTTGGCGGCCAGCTTGTCCTTGCCGTACCAGAAGTAGCTGCTCGGCAACCGGTCCTTCAGGTCCGGGTACTTGTCCAGGTACGGGAACAGGTTGAGGATCAGGTCCTTCTGCGCCAGGTCGTACATCTGCGACGTACCGAGGTACCCGAGATCAGGGGGCGTGTTGGCGGCGACCAGGCTGGACACCTTGGTCGGGTAGTTCGACACCGGCACGAACATCGGGTCGACCTTCGCGCCGTCGTGCTCCTTGGCGTACTTCTTCAGCATCTCGTCGATCGCCTTCTTCTCGAAGGCCGATCCCCAGTACATGAACGTGAGCGGGCCGGAGCTCCCGCCGGCGTCATCCGATCCGCCGCAGCCGGCCAGCAGGGCCGGGCCCAGTCCGGCGGCGACGGCGGCACCGCCGGTCCGGAGCAGGACTTGTCTCCGGGTCAATCCTGAACTGGTCATCGCGAGCTCCTCGGTTCCTGGAGCGGCGGGCGGGACCCGCCGGGAGGCTTTTCGGCGAGCGTAGGAGCTTTAATGTCGACCGTCAACAGAAAGGTGGAGATCGATGGCATAATTGGCTCGTCGTACGCTGTCGGCTTCTGGTTCTGAGGGGATGCGGATGAGCACTGAGCAGGTCCAGGCCGGGCAGGTCCAGGCCGGCCGGCGTCGGCTGTCGCCGTCCCGCATCGTGCGGGCAGGCGAGATCCTCGAGCTGGTGCGGCACGGCCAGGCGCGGACGACCGGCCAACTGGCCGATCAGCTCGGCGTCGCCCGGTCGACGGTCAACGACCGGGTCGAGGTTCTCCTTGCCTCCGGCATGCTCACGCTCGACGCGGCGGCCTCCGTGGGATCCCGCGGCCGACCGGCCTCGACGCTCAGCTTCAACCCTCGGTCCGGTGTCACGCTCGCCGCGCAGCTAGGCATCTCCGGCGTGCGGCTGGCCGTCACCGACCTGGCCGGCGAGATCCTCACCAGCAAGATGATCGACATCGACCTGACCACAGGTCCGGCCGCCGTCCTCGAACTGGTCACCACCAGCTTCGACGAGACCCTCCGGGATCTCGGTACGGATCCGGCGCAGGTGCACGGGATCGGCGTCGGAATGCCGGCCAAGATCGAGCTGGCCCCGCACGCCGGCGACGCCGACTGGTCGAGCGAGGCCGTCTGCGCCGAGCTGTCGAACTGGCTCCCGGTCCCGATCTTCGTCGACCACGACGTCAACCTGCTCGCGTTCGGCGAGCACTGCACCCGCGCCGACGACATCGAGGTCCTCATCAGCCTCAAGGTCGGCACCGTGATCGGGTGCGGCGTCGTCGTCAACGGAACGGTCGTGCAGGGTACGTCGGGACTCGCCGGCGAGATCGGGCACACGCGGGTCGGTGCCTCCGAGGAGCCCTGCAGCTGTGGCAATCTCGGCTGCCTCAACGCGGTTGCGAGCGGTGGCGCGCTGGCTCGGCGGCTGCGAGCGAACGGGGTCGACGCACCCAATGCCCGAGCCGTTGCCGCGCTGGCCCGATCCGGTCACGTCGAGGCCGGTCACGCCGTACGGATGGCAGGCCGGGATATCGGCGAGGTGCTCGCCGGTGTCGTCAACCTGCTCAACCCTGCGGTGATCAGCCTGTGGGGCTACCTGGCCGAGGCCGAGGAACAGTTGATCGCCGGGATCCGCGAGAGCATCGCCCGCTCCGCCCAGTCCGGCCCGGCCGGCGACATCCGGATCGAACCGGCCACCATGGGCGCCGACGCAGGCCTGTACGGCGCCGCCATGATGGTCGTCGAACACGCCCTCCGCCCCACCGCCGTCGACTCCTACCTCCTGACCCAGCAACCCTCCTCGTGAAGGTCAGTGGGACAGCATGTCGGTGATCGCGATGTGGGCGGCTGAAGGGCAGCCCTTGGTGAAGCCGTAGAAGGGGCCGAAGTCGCGAGTCGCGGCGAATCCGGTCAGGTAGAGGCCGGGCAGGGAGGTCTCGAGGCCCTCGGTCAGATTGGGGAATCCCTCGCTGACCGAGACTCGACCGAGGACACCGCTCAGGTAGGGCACGCGGGCAAGGTCGGCTCGGTACCCGGAAGCGAAGAGCACGTGATCGGCTGACAGCGCCTTGCCCTCGGAGAGCGTCAGCCTCACGTCGTGTTCGCTGACCGCCGTGTCGACCACCGCGCAGCCCGGATGACTGGTCACGGCATCGGTGAGCCGCGGCACGAGCCACGGTTCGAGGGTGAGCCGGCCGACCTGCCAGAACTCGGCGGCGATCGCTCGCTGCTGGTCGAGCGGAAGTCCTCGCCACCATCCACGGTGGGTCAGCGTCTGCTCGACGTACTGGTCGACGAAGCTCCAGCTCACCTTGGCGAACTTCGGCGTGCTGTGGCGATGCACCACGTCCACGTGCTCGACGGCGTGGTCACACAGCAACGCCGCCCATTCATAGGCGCTTTGCCGGCCGCCGATGACGACGACCCGGGCGCCGGCGAGTGAGTCGAAGGAGACCAGATCGCGGGTATGCGACCGGCGATCCGGAGGGATGCCGGCGTACCACTCCGGCAGGTTGTGGAAGTAGCCGACACCGGGTGCCGCGAGTACCTTCTCCGCCGTGATCGTCGTACCGTCGGCCAGCGTGGCCACGAAGCTCGCGGCCGGCTTGGTCAGGTCGGTCACGAGGCGGTCGTCCGGATCGAGGCCCTTTCGTGCGCGGAACCAGTCGGTGTAGTCGAGGAAGACCGACCTCGGGATCGGGTCTTCGGGTAGCGTCCCCCGGTCCTCGAAGAAGGCCTCGAACGTGTCCTCGCCGCGTGCGTCGAGATGCCAGTCGGGGCCTGAACGCAGGAACATCTCGGCCGGCATGTGATCGCGCCAGAAGGCCATCGGGCGGCCGACGAGGTGGGTCTCGATTCCGTTGTCCCGGGCAAAGGCGGCCGCGGAGTACGCGTACGGCCCCGCACCGACGATCAACAGCTCCGGCATCGTGCCTCCTGAGGTGCGGGTCACCCACAATCCTCTGCCGGCTGCGTTCGCGCCAGATCCTCGTCAGCCGGAAGAAAGCCGCAGGCCGGGCGGTTGCAGTCCGGTATGACCACACTTGTCGACCGCGCCATCGCGGTCCTGCGCTCCAACCACGACACCCTCGCCGCACTGGTGTCGACCTTGTCCGAGGAACAGTTGAAGGGGCGGAGTGGGGCGGCGGAGTGGACCGTCGCGGATGCGCTCTCGCACCTCGGAAGTGGTGCCGAGATCAACCGCAAACCCATCGCGATCGCCGCCGGCGAGCAGGTCGACGCCGAGGACAACCAGGCGATCTGGGACCGGTGGAACGCCTTGCCTCCGGTCGACCAGGCGGCCGAGTTCGTCAAACACGACGCGGCGTACGTCGACACCGTCGAAGCACTGGATGCCGAGCAGCGCGAGCTCCGGGTCGACCTGGGCTTCATGCCCGAGCCGGTACCTCTGCTGGTCGCACTCGGCATGCGGGTCAGTGAGGTCGCCAACCACGGCTGGGACGTACGCGTCGGGGTCGACCCGTCGGCCACCGTGGATGCGGCCTCGGCCGAGCTGCTCATCGAACTCCTGCAGGGACCACTGGCCTTTCTGCTCGGCTTCTCCGGCAAGGCGGATCAGGTCGAGCAGGAGGTCCGCCTGGCGATCCCGGGCGGCGGCATCAAGATCGCCGACGCGGTCACCGTGACCGACACCTTCGACGAACCGACGGCGACCTTCGAGGGTCCCGCAGAGGCCGTGGCACGGCTGTTGACCGGACGGCTCGGCGCCGACCACGCCGCCGGCGTAACCGTGACCGGCAACGTCACCCTGGACGACCTCCGCAAGGTCTTCCCGGGCTACTAGGCCGATACCAGGCGGACGAGGGCCGTGGCGGCGACGCCTGCTGCCGCGGCCGGCAGGATCGGCACTCGCAGGAGATTGAGTACGCCGGCAACGCCTACGCCGACGAGTTGGGTCCAGTCGATCGTGCGGCCGCCGAGGTCCGTGACGATGAGTCCGGCGAGCAGCGCCGGAGCAGTCAGCTGGGTGACACGGACCACGGCCGGCGGCAGCTTCCGCTTCCCGAGTACGAGTGGGCCGGCGGCTTTCATCAACCAGTTAGCGGCGCTGACCGCCAGTACGCACAGCCACAGCTTCATCAGATCTCCTTCCGATCAGGCCGATCAGGGTGGCCGCAGCCGCGCCGAGCAAGGCGTAGCTGGGGCTGGTGACGAACAACAGACCGGCGGCGATCACCGCTCCGAGCAGACATGCAGCGACTGCGCGGCGGGATCGGCGTACTTCCTCGATCAGTAGGACGATGAAGAACGCCGGGAACGCCACATCGAGGCCCAGCTTGTGCATGAGATCCGGTGACGGAGCGGCCAGCACGCCGACGGCGGTGCCTCCGGTCCAGAAGATCCATTGCGGGACGCTGACTCCGATCATCCGCCAGACGTCGTACCGATCGCCCTCGTCGTGCGCGGCCACGAACGAGGCGTCGACGATCGCCTGCGCCTGGAGCATGCGGGCCAGCCGGCTTCCGTGCAGGCTCGGCGTGATCGCCACGCTCATCACCAGATAGCGCACGTTGATCACCATCGCCGCGACGATCGCCGCCAGAACCGTTGCCCCAGACAACGAACTGAGCAACGTGAACTGGGCCGAGCCGGTGAACGCGAACGCAGAGAAGAACACCGGTACGACGGTCCCCCAGCCTCGTGCCCGCGCTTCGGCGCCGAAGTTCAGCGCCAGTACGCCGGTCGCGAGCGCCGGCCCGACGCCGAGCCGAAGCCCTTGGGTGAACGACCGCCGCGTAGCCCCGGTCATGCTGTCGCTCCGTCTCGGCTCCGCTGGTAGTGCCGTCGAGCGCGAGCCCGGTTGCCACAGTCACCCGAACTGCACCACCGCCGCGAGCCGTTCTTGCTCCGATCCAGGAACAACCAGCCACAACCGTCATCCGCGCACCGACGCAGGCGGCTCAGATCCTCATCCTCGAACAGCCG
The DNA here is from genome assembly GCF_040680855.1 of Kribbella sp. NPDC051952. Classification (NCBI taxonomy): domain Bacteria; kingdom Bacillati; phylum Actinomycetota; class Actinomycetes; order Propionibacteriales; family Kribbellaceae; genus Kribbella; species Kribbella sp. NPDC051952. Next base: position 2,691 of record NZ_JBFAXQ010000033.1, on the reverse strand, counting down.
CCACACCGCCAGCCGGACCACGCCGGCCGGATCATCGGCTCGCCACCCGAACGGAAGCAGGTCGATGGTTGCCGACCCGACGACCTCGGAGATGAGTCCGTGCAGCGCATCGATCGCGGTGTGGTCCGGCCGATCCCCGACCGCGAGAGGTCCAAGTACGTCGAACGCGACACCTCGCGCAGCCACCAGCTCGTCGCGCAACCGTCGCGTCACCACCGCCCGATCCGTGATCACACCGGCAGCGACCAGCCAACTCTCCACGTTCGCCAGCTCGTCGAACCGATCGACAACCCGCGCCGGATCGAACCGCCACGCCACCGTATTCACCAGATCCAGCGCCAGCTGCCCACCGATCAACTCCGGCCGATACACCACCCGCAACCACCTCCAGCACCCCACTCTAACAGCCATTAGCCCTTTTGGCTGTTAGAGCGGTGAGCGGCTCGTGATTGATGGCAGCGAGATCTCAGGTCTGGTTGCTTCGACCTGTCTTGGCCTGCAGTTCGTCGATCAGCCTGGACGCCTCCGCCTTGGTCAACTCGCCCGGAGTCTCGACTCCCGCCTCTTGGGCGAGGGTCCCGAGGTACGACGCCTGCGGGCCGGTCATCGGCTCGTCCCCCGTGGCCCAGTCAGCGGGATCCTTCTCCGGCACCGGGTGCACATCCATGATTTCCTCCCTCGAACAGATGCTCTATTGTCCGGCCGGTACCCAGGAATGCCGAGCACCAATCACCTTCGTGAGTCAGCGCGCCTCGGTTACCCGGCTCCACCGGAGAGCTCGGTAGCGGTCAGCCCAGTCACCGTCGTTCGGTGGGGGGTGAGCAGGTCCTCCTGCTCGATGGTGAACGTCACTGTGTAGACCGGCGACCCGTCCGTTTCGTCGATCTCGTCGATCACGCCGGGGGTGCCGGCCGGGATCTTTCCCTGCCAGAACCCGCCGAGGTCGATCGCAGCCGCAACCTCGTCACCACACTGGAAACCCATCCCCCTCAGGTACCCACGCCACCCTCCCGCGAGTCAGCTTCGGCCGGATCTGCCCGGGCAGAAATATCTACTGTGATGGGGGTAGATATTCGGTCGCGGCTTGGGTAGAGTTTCTCGTGTTGAGAGTGAAGGACATTGTGACCGAGTACGGAGATTTGATGAGCTCAGACCGGGAGACCGGGCCTGCCAGTTTCGACGATGACGACTACCCCGCCTTCACGATGGGGCGGGCAGCGGAGATGATCGGCACCACGCCGGGGTTCCTACGGAGCCTGGACGAGGTCAAGCTGATCACCCCGCAGCGTTCTGACGGTGGTCATCGCCGCTACTCGCGGTACCAGTTGCGTCTGGCCACCAGAGCTCGTGAACTCGTCGACGAGGGCACCGCACTCGAGGCGGCCTGTCGAATCATCATCCTGGAAGATCAGCTCGCCGAAGCCCTACGCATCAACGAAGAGATGCGCGGCGAGAACTAACACCACGGTACGGGGGGATCGGCCAACCGGGGTTCCGCACGCACCAACCACATTTCGCTTGGAGACCGAGATGACGCTGTTGGATCCCGCCAACACATCCGACGCGGGGATGTACGCGCAGTTGGCGATCGACCTACACGACGCTCCTGGGGTGGACGAGACCCTCGAGGCGGTGGTCCAGTTCGCGCTCAAGGCGGAGAACTGCACTCATGCAGGCGTCGTACTGGCGGTCCGCAGTGGCCGCGCCGAGATCGGAGTCGTCACCGATCCGGCCGTCGACACCATGTACGGCGTAGAGATCGCGGCAGCTCACGGTCCGACTCTGGCCGCGTTGACCGGCATCACGATCGCCGTGCCCGACGTGGCGACCGACAACCGCTGGCCACACTGGCAGACCGCAGCCGCGGAGGCCGGGATCGGAAGTGCGCTGCATGTCCCGATGACTGCCGGCGACCGGACCATCGGCGTCCTCTCGTTGTACAACGACCATCCGGACGCGTTCTCCTTCGACGACGAGGCGATCGCGCACATCCTGGCCCGGCACGCCTCGGTCGCAGTCGCCACGGCCCGGCACGAGGTCGCGATGACGCAGGCGGTGGATGCCCGCAAGCTGGTCGGACAGGCGATGGGAATCCTGATGGAACGCTTCGACCTCGACGCCGATCAGGCGTTCGCCGTCCTGCGCCGCTACTCCCAGGACACCAACACCAAACTCCGCGACGTCGCGAACCAGCTGGTCAACACCCGAAAACTCCCCCGCTGAGCGGACCTGTCCGGTAAGCGGTCGATCGGGGTATTCCGGACTGGCTCACTCCGTAATAGGCATACCGTGGCAAATGTTCGCCTGGCGGTCGGTCCCCAACAACCGGCCAGCTCGATCGGGGCGCCGGGTCGCGCGACCCTCTCCCCACGAGGCGTGCTATTTCCCCGCCCGATCCGAGCCGCTGCCCGGCACCGCCAGGCGAGCCCGGTACGCCGAACCCGCCGGCGCCGGCCGACTCCTGCCGCGAACTGCTGAGCGCCAGGTTTCTGGCCATTGGCGAATGGCTACTGAGGGGAGGAGATCCGGCCCCGGCCACCCGGCTGCCGCTCGGGCCGCACTGCTTCTGATCGGGATGGGGATTCGATAGATGACGACCTTACGGGCGCTGGTGCTGAGTTGTTCGCTGAAGAAGTCGCCGGCGAAGTCGAGTTCGGAGCTGATCGGGCGGGAGTTGCTGACCGCTCTGGC
>NZ_JBFAXQ010000032.1:0-74212 GCF_040680855.1 Kribbella sp. NPDC051952 | reverse complement strand
GCCGGCTTCGAGTTCACGGATGGTGCGGACACTCAATCCGGCCTGCTCGGCGAGCTCCTCCTGCGACAGCTCGGCCTGGACCCTCAGGTCGAGCAAGAGATCGGCGAAAGTCCGCCCACCATCAGCCCGGCCATCCGCGTCCGACACAGCCCGTCACCCCTCTTGAGGCCCCACGTTCCCGTTACAACATAGCGTGACAAGGGCGCTCGCGCCGATCGTGCCCGGCGAGCGGGATGCGGCCTGAGTCACACAAATCGTTGCGTCAGGCAACGAATGTGATTCGGGCCGGAATTGCTGAGCGAGCAGAGAAGGCGCGTTTCAAGCGGATGCCTTAACCGAGGCAGATTCATTTTCACCGGTGTAGAGGGAAAGGATGCCGGCCCAGTCGTCGAGACGGGCCCGGGTGTCGGCGCGGCCGGAATCGGCATTCAGCACACTGCCGTCACAAATACCGCGGGTGGCGCGGATCAGCAGGTCGGTACCGAGAACCGCCCACTGGGCCCGAAGGGTGTCAAGCGCTGCCATGGGGCAATTCAAGCGGAGTCGTGTTTCGCAAACGTAACGCGATCCGCAACATCACGATAAGTCACCAAAATCCGCCGAATTGAGCTACCCGGTAGTCCGTTAACCAGTGAGCCAGGAAAGGCGCACCTGCCGGCGCGGATTGTCGACGTTCGTGTCGACCAGACAGATCGACTGCCACGTGCCCAGCATCATCCGTCCCCCGATCACCGGGATCGACGCGTACGGCGGAATCAGCGCAGGCAACACGTGGTCCCGGCCATGCCCGGCCGTACCGTGCCGGTGCCGCCACTCGAAGTCCCGCGGCAGCAGGTCCTCGAGCACCGCGAGCAGGTCCGTGTCGCTGCCCGCTCCGGTCTCTAGGATCGCGATCCCCGCGGTCGCATGCGGGACGAACACGTGCAGCAGTCCGTCGCCGTGGGCCTGATGGGCCTCAGCGGCGACGAACTGCTCACACCTACTGGTCAGGTCGAAGACAACCTCGGCACTACCGGTAGAAACATCGATCAACTCTGAACGCATGCCCCGACTCTAGGCCGGAACGATGTTCACCAGCTTCGGCGCGCGGACGATGACCTTGCGGGTGCCGCGGCCGTCCAGTGCTTTCTGGACTGCCTCGGAGGCCAGGGCCAGCTGCTCCAGGTCGGCGTCGGAGATGTCCGGGGAGACCTCCAGCCGGTCCTTCACCTTGCCGGCGATCTGGACCACGCAGGTGACCGCGTCCTGGACCAGCAGGGCCGGGTCCACCTTCGGCCAGCCGGTCTTGGCGACGGTCGGCTCGTGACCCAGCTCCTCCCACATCTCCTCGGCCGTGTACGGCGCGACCAGGCTCAGCAGGATCGCCACCGTCTCAACCGCCTCGCGGACCGCCGGGTCGGCCGCACCCGGGCCGGCGTCGATCGCCTTCCGGGTCGCGTTCACCAGCTCCATCATCCGGGCCACCATCACGTTGAACCGGAACGAGTCGATCAGCTCGGCCGCGTCCGAGACAGTCCGGTGGGTCAGCTTGCGCAGCGCGACGTCACCGGTCGACGGATCCGCGCCCACCGGCGCCTCGACCGATCCGGCCAGCCGCCATGCCCGCTGCAGGAACTTCAGCGCACCACCCGGCGACATGTCGGCCCAGTCGATGTCGTCCGCGGGCGGACCGGCGAACACCATCGTCAGCCGGACCGCGTCGACACCGAACGCGTCGATCTGGTCGCCCAGGTTCACGCCGTTGCCCAGCGACTTGCTCATCGACTTGCCCTGGTTGATCACCTGGCCCTGGTTCAGCAGCCGGGTGAACGGCTCGACCGCGGTCAGCAGACCCATGTCGTGCAGCGCCTTGACGAAGAACCGCGCGTACAGCAGATGCAGTACGGCGTGTTCCTTGCCACCGACGTACTGGTACACCGACATCCAGTTCTCGGCCGTCACCGGGTCGAACGGGCCCTCGGTGAACTCCGGCGACAGGTAGCGCAGGAAGTACCAGGACGAGTCGACGAAGGTGTCCATCGTGTCGGTGTCGCGCTCGGCCTTGCCACCGCACTTCGGGCAGTCGACCTCGACCCACTCGCGGTCGGCGGCCAGCGGCGAGACCCCCTTCGGCTGCAGGTCGGCGCCACGCAGGTCGGGCAGCTCCATCGGCAGCTGGTCGTCCGGAACCGGCACCTCGCCGCAGGACGGGCAGTGGATGATCGGGATCGGGCAACCCCAGTACCGCTGCCGGCTCAGCAGCCAGTCGCGCAGCCGGTAGTTGATCGTCCGCTCGCCGCGGCCGGTGCGGTCCAGCCAGTCGATGATCCGCGCCTTGGCCTCGTCGACACCCAGCCCGTCCAGGCTGATCTCGTCGTTCGCACTGTTGATGGCCGGGCCTTCGCCCGTGTACGCCTTGCCGTCGAAGCCCTCTTCCGGCTGCACGGTCCGCACGATCGGCAGCCCGAACTTCTCCGCGAACTCCCAGTCGCGCGTGTCCTGGCCTGGCACCGCCATGATCGCGCCGGTGCCGTACTCGGCCAGCACGTAGTCGGCGGCCCAGATCGGGATCCGCTGCCCGGTCACCGGGTTGACGGCGTACGAGCCGAGGAACACACCGGTCTTGTCCCGCTCGGTGCTCAGGCGCTCGATCTCGGTGGTCGCCTTCACCGCGGTCAGGTACTCGTCGAAGGCAGCCTGCTGGTCCGGAGTGACCAGCTCGGCGGCCAGCTTCGCATCCGGTGCGACCACCATGAAGGTGGCGCCGAACAGCGTGTCCGGGCGGGTGGTGAAGACCTTGATCGGCTCGTCGCGGCCCTCGACCTGGAAGCTCGCGAACGCGCCCTCGGACCGGCCGATCCAGTTGCGCTGCATCAGCAGGATCTCTTCCGGCCACTGCAGCAGGTCCATGTCGTCCAGCAGCCGCTGGGCGTAGTCCGTGGTCTTGAAGTACCACTGCGTCAGCTCGCGCTTGGTGACCTCGTGCCCGCAGCGCTCACAGCGGCCCTGGACCACCTGCTCGTTGGCCAGCACGGTCTGGTCGTGCGGGCACCAGTTGACGTACGACGCCTTGCGGTACGCCAGACCGCGCTCGTACAGCCGCAGGAACAGCCACTGGGTCCAGCGGTAGTACTCCGGGTCGGACGTGTGCAGCCGGCGCGACCAGTCGAAGCTCATGCCGTAGCGCCGGATCGATTCCGCCTGGGTCTCGATGTTGGCGTAGGTGTAGGTCGCCGGGTGCTCGTTGCGCTTGATCGCGGCGTTCTCGGCCGGCAGTCCGAAGGAGTCCCAGCCGACCGGGTTCAGTACGTCGTACCCCTGCTGGAACCAGTAGCGGGCCAGCAGGTCGTGCAGCGCGAACACCTCGGCGTGACCCATGTGCAGGTCGCCGGAGGGGTAGGAGAACATCGTGAGCGCGTAGCGCCGCTCGGCCGAGCCGTCGTCCTTCGCCTTGAACGGGTCCAGCTTCTCCCACACCGGCCGCCACTTGGCCTGCATGGCGTTGAAGTCGTAGCCACCCCGGTCGATGGGGGCGTCATCCACTTGCTCGCTCACGGTCCTACTCCCGCATTCGTGTGTTTGTTGAGCCTAAATGTGCCAGAACGGCATCCGAGACATGACAGTGCCTCTAAAAAGAAGAGCCCCTCACTCAGGAGGGGACGCCGTACCGACCAGCGCTCTGATGGCGCCTGGATGCCAGTACGGCTAACTAAGGAGCAGGCTCACTCGCATGCAGCCAGGATAGCACCGAACGGCCTGGGCCCAGCCGGGAACCGTTCGGCCGGGAGGTCGCGTACTCAGCGTTCGAGACAAGTCAACGATCTTGGGGAGAACGCAGATGATGCACCTGGGCAAGACAACCGCAACGGCCGCGCTGGTGATGACAGCGCTGGCAGCACCGGCAGCGGTGGCCCTGCAGCAGGCCGACGACGTGAAGCTCACCGGCGACACATGGGTACGCACGGAGCTTTTCTTCGGCACCGACAAGCCCGGACCGGATGTCACCGACTACCAGTTCAACCGATTCGTCGACGACACCGTCACCCCACGCTTCCCCGACGGCCTGACCGTCCTGGCCGGCAACGGCCAGTGGAAGGGCGAGAACGGCAAGGTGATCAAGGAGCACTCGAAGCTCGTCGTCATCCTCTACCCGGTAGACGGCGCGGACTCGAGCAGCAAGAAGATCGAAGAGATCCGGGACGCCTACGAGAAGAAGTTCCAGCAGGAGTCCGTCCTCCGCACCGACAGCACGGAGCAGGTCTCGTTCTAGGAGCAGGTCTCGTTCTAGACGAACTCGGTCCCGCCGGTACGCCGGTGCTCGCCTGGTGTGCGCCCGTAGTGGCGGCGGAACGCAGTGGAGAAGGGGCGTACGTCGGAGTAGCCGCAGGCGTGGGCTACTTCGGTGACGGTGAGGGTGGGGTCCAGGAGGAGTTGGGCGGCCAGTTCGAGGCGTAGGCGGCGCAGGGTGGACATGATGGAGGCGCCGGTTTGCTGCTGGAACAGGCGCTCGGCATGGCGCTCCGAGAGGTGTGCGACCGCCGCCACGTCCCTGACGGTGATCGGTCGGGACAGGTTGTCGCGGAGGTGGCGCATGATCGCCTCGACCACGAGGGGAACACGGTCACGGCGTACGGGCTCCACCGCGAGGTCCTCGTCGAGGGCGAAGGCACGGGCGGTCTCCAGGACCAGCGTGGAGCCAAGAGCCGCCAGTGCGGCGCTGTAGCCGGACATGGGTGCCGCGGCCTCGGCTGCGAGTGCCTTGATCAGGGCTGGGAGTGAGCCGGTCCGGTCTGACATGACGGGCCCCTCCGCTCGCGTCAGGCCGGACCACCAGCCGGGTTCGTCGGAGCCGGGCCGGAACGTGAAGCCCCAGAAGGCGATGCCCAGTGGGGCGGTCCGGCTGGACTCGATCTCGTGCACGTCCCCCGGTCGCGCGAGGAACACCGTGCCCGGCTGAACGTCGTACTCGACGGATCCGTTGTTGAAACGGCCCTCCCCCGAGTACGCCAGGCACACCTCGTGGAACGAGTGGGTGTGCCAGTAATTGCGCCAGTACTCCGGCTGATAGTGCCCCCAGCTCAGGAAGTCCGCGCGGAACCCGTCGACCTCGCAGGACTCCAAGAGCCCGGCGAGGTCGACGAAACGGTCCGCAGCAGCGACATCCGCGAGGGTCAAACAGCACTCCTGCCGGTTGGGTCTACACCTCGCAGCATCATGCCCTGCCCCAGCGAGTGATCGTGCGTCTTCACCGTCGGCGGGTCGGCCGGGTCGCGGTACTGGATCAGCCAGGTGGTCCGCGCCTCTTCGCTCACGTTCACCCCGGACCCGTGCACGGTCAGGTAGGTGAAGAACAGCACGTCACCCGCCTCGGCCGGCTGCGGCGTCGCGGACTCGAACGGTACGTCGGGCAGGTGGTACGAGCCCTCCGGGTCATGCTCGCGCGGCCCCGCCTTGTGGCTGCCCGGGATCACCCGCACGCACCCCTTCTCCTCGGGAGCGTCGTCGAAATGGAAGATCGCCGCCCCGACCCGGTGGTACTTGTGCGGGAAGAACGGGTAGTCCTGGTGCAGCGGGAACGGCGAACCGTTCTCCGGCGGCTTCACGAACAGCTTGGTGTGGTGGAGCTGAACGTTGTCCACCGCCATCACCGCAGCGGCCACGTCGGTGAACCGCGGGTCCACCAGGAGCTTGGCGAACTCGGCGTCGTAGAACTGCACGTCGTGCAGATGCTGCAGCCGGGTCGCGCCGTCGGACAGCCCCATCGCGGACTTCCAGGTGGCGTCGTCATGGTTGTTCAGCTGGGCCAGGACATCATGGCTGCGCTGCCGGTAGTACGCCGCTTCGTCCTTGCTGAGCAGGCCTTTCACCAGCACGAAGCCGTCCGCGGCGTACTGCTCCGCCAGCGCGGACAGCTCCGGCCGGCTCGAAGTGATCGTCATCGTCGAAGTCCTCCTGATCGGGTACTTCGAGACTAAGAAAATCGGCGTCCGGACGGGAGGACCCTACCGGACGCCGATGTTCGTCAAACGGACATGGTCAGAGACCGAGCTGTCCCAACCGCACGCTGATCCGCGGATCGGTGGACACCACGGGAGCACCGGACCGGACCCACGAGTCGCCGCCGAAGTATGTCTTGAAGATGTGCTCCGACGTCCGCGTCGCCAGCGCCTGCGAGGTGAGCGTCGGGTTCGGCCCGCCCAGCCCGTTCGACAGCGCCGAGTTGTCCGCGATGAACAACCCCTTCACCGCCCGCGTCTCGCCCGTCGGGTCAACGACGGAGTTCTTCGGCGACGACCCCATCCGCATCGACGACTGCACATGCAGGATGAGCGGTGCCCAGTCGATCCGGTACACCTTGCGGGCACCCGCTCCGCGCAGCAGCTCGGCCGCCTTCCGCGCCATGAACTCGCGGTTCCGCAGCGTCCGCGCGGTCCGCCGGCGCTGTTTGAAGGTGACCTTCGGGATCGGCCCGTTCTCGTCGGCCGGCAGCGCCGACAGCGTCACCCGGTTCTGCGCCTCGACGTCGTCGTCGGTGATCACCAGCACGCTGAGCAGGTGGTCCAGCCCGTGCGACAGGACCTCCTTCAGCTCCGGCCCCATCACCCGACCGGCCGGCCCGTCCCACGGTCCGGTCGCGCCCCGGCCGTTCTTGTACTGCCCGCGGATCCCGCTGTCCGACAACGTCCCCGCGAAGGCGGCCAGCGCCGGTGGGAGGCCGACGTTCTCGAGACCGCCGTACGGCGGGAAGTCGAGCCGGGCGCTGGACCCGACGCCCTTGGGATTGCCGGTGTAGTCGTCGAAGACCCCGAACACCCAGTCGAAGAAGTGGTCGGTGTACCCGCGACCGACCCAGCCGTTCGGATTCGGTAGCCCGCTGTTCATCCAGAGGCGCGGGTTCTCGGTGCAGCCGCCCGACATCACCACGACCCGGGCGTCCTCACGATGCTCGGCACCGTCGCCGGAACGCCAGGTCACGCCGGATGCCGTCAGTACGCCGTGCCGCTTCTCGGTGTGAACGCGGGTGACGAAGGCGTCCGCGATCAGCTCGACCGGCTTACCGCCGTGCGACCACACCTCCGCGGTGAGCGCCATCGGCACGTAGCTGTTGTCCGTCGACCGCTTCGCGAACTGGTTGCGCGGGGCACCCTTCGGCCGCATGCAGCCCTGGAAGCAGTAACCGCAGAAGGTGCACCCGGTCGCCTGCGGGTGGTTCAGCAGATTCGGATCCGCAGTCTTGCCCGCCGTGCCGCCCGGCTGCAGGATCGCGTTCTCCTGCGGCCGGTACGCCGGTCGTTGGGTCGTCTTCGTGGTCTGCACCGGCAACCCGAGGGTCTCGGCGCCGCGGAAGAACGTCTGCTCCTTGTGCCCCATCGCCGCGGTCATCACGGGCATGGTCGCTTCGACCCACTCGAAGTACGGGACCAGTTCGCTGTACGTGAACGGGAAGCGGTGGTCGACGTCGTACGCGTTCTTGTCGGCGCCGTCGTACCCCTCGAAGACGCCGGGGTACGCGCGCGGGTAGTTGCCGTAAAAGTGCTGGGTGGTGCCGCCGACGCCGGACAGCTGCCAGACGAACGAGTTCTGCGGCCACTCCCGGAACCAGGCCGGCTTGGACCGGTCGGTCGGGCCCCAGCGCAGGTAGCCCGTGAGCGGGTTGTTGGCGTCGTCCTCGAACGTCGTCCAGTTGTCCCGCGGGTGCGCGTTCCGCGGCCCGGCCTCGAGCAGCAGTACGTCGAGACCCTGCGCGGCGAGCTCCTTCGCCACCACCGGTCCACCACCGCCGGCTCCGATCACGATGACGTCGCGCATCAGTCGTGCACCTCCTGGCGGCCCTGGTAGTACCCGATGAAGTCGTCCCAGCCCTCGACCGGTCCGTCCGGCTGATAGCCGGTGTGATTCCAGCCGACCGGCCGCTTCCGCAGCCGCTTGTTCACCTTGTCGTAGACGGCCGATTCGCCGTACGCACCGAAGGTGGCGAACTCGATCAACGCGCCGCCGACGAACTTCAGCAGCCCGGACACCGACTCCTTCAAGGGTTCCGGGAACTGCACGTCGAGCAGCGCGATCAGATCGGCATCGGTCTGCTCGATCAACTCGAACGCCTGCGCCTTCTCGGCGTACGACAGCCGCGCGAACGGCGACAGGTGCGGCCCGTTCACCGCGAGCGGATTGACCTGCGTGGCCATCAGGTTGAGCAGGCCCGCGATCGGGAACGACAACGGCAGCGCCTCGTCACTCTCCAGGTACGCCGCCAGCGCACGATCCAGCTGGTGCAACTTCACCGGGAGTACGTCGAGACCCGGCAGCGAGATGCCGGAATCGGCCAGGCCGCTCACCAGGGCGGCCCCGACCGGCTGGGCGATCTCGTCCGGGAACGGGACGAAGTTGTCCAGCGAGTTGATGATGAAGTCGGTCGCGCCGGCCTCGATCGCTCCGGGCGTCGGACTTGGCGTGCCCTGGGTCCGCGAGTACGGATCCCGGCCCGGCATCGCGAACACGGTCAGTCCGTTGAGGGTGTCCCGCGCGAGCTCCGCGAGGATCGGCCGGATCACGTCGACAGTGGGCGGCAGCAACGGGTTGGTGGCCGCGTCGGCGGGAGCGAGCAAGCTGCGCGCAAGGAGCCCACCGCTCCCGACCGCCGCGCCGAGGACGCCGACCCGGGCCAGGAAGGCCCGTCTGGACAGGTTTCGCGCTCCAACCATGCGACGTCCTTCGTTGTGGGACCAGTTCGCCTACTGGTCCCACAACGACGTCACCAGGACCCGGGTTACTGGTCGGGCGTCTTCTCCTCGACCGGTACGGCGAGCGGACGCAGCCGGGCCCAGAGGACGAACAGGGCGGCGAACACGATCATCGCGAGACCGCCCCAGAGGTTGATGTTGATCCCGTCCGCCTTTGCCACCTCGTCCGGGTCTGCGATGATCCCGAGGATCGTCAGCACCACGCCGTACAGGCCGACGAGCGACGCGATCACCATCCGGATGTCGAACGCTCCGGCCTTCTTCTTTTCAGCCATCTCGAGTCTCCTGTCCGGCTCAGCCGAAGACGATGTTCAGGACGACGACCATCGCGAGCGAGATCCCGGCCAGCAGGGTCGGCTTGCGGTACCAGCCGTGGTCACCTTCCTGCGCGACCTCGGTCCGGTCCTCCTTCGGGGTCAGCGAATACACCAGCCCCTTCAGTTCCTCGTCACGCTTGGCCGTGGTGACCATGCTGACGACCACGCTGATCAGGACGTCGACGACGAAGGCCGCACCGGCCCCGACGAAGCTCGCGCCCTGACCCGGCAGGTTGATCACGCCGTTCTCCGAGAGGATGAAGATCACCACCGCGGTGGTCGTACCGCTGACCAGGCCGACCCAGCCGGCCGTCGCGGTCATCCGCTTCCAGAACATACCGAGGATGAACGTGGCGAACAGCGGTGCGTTGAAGAACGAGAACAGCTGCTGCAGGTAGTCCATCAGGTTGCTGTAGCCGGAGGCGATCGCGGCCGTGCCGATCGCGATCAGCGTGCCGGCCACCGTCACCCAGCGACCGGTCCGCAGGTAGAACTCGTCCGGCCGGTCCTTGATCACGTACCGCTCGATGATGTCGTACGACATCACGGTGTTGAACGAACTCAGGTTGGCCGCCATACCGGCCATGAACGAGGCGAGCAGACCGGTGATGGCCAGGCCGAGCATGCCGTTCGGCAGCAGGTCGCGCATCAGGATCAGGATCGCGTCGTTGTAGTCGACCGGACCGCTGCCGGTCGCCTTGAACTGGGCCAGCTCGGGTGCCACCACGGCGGCGATGATCCCGGGGATGATCACGATGAACGGGATGAACATCTTCGGGAACGAGCCGATGATCGGGGTCCGCCGGGCCGCCGACATGTTCTTCGACGCCATCGCCCGCTGCACCTCGACGAAGTTCGTCGTCCAGTAGCCGAACGACAGCACGAACCCGAGGCCGAAGACCAGGCCGATCACGGACAGGAAGCTGTTGTTGAAGCCGCTCAGCTCGTTACCCGGCCAGGCACTCATCTGCTCGGCGCCACCCGGGCCGCCGCTCACCTTGTCGACCAGGCCCTGCCAGCCGCCGACCTTGTGCAGGCCGACGATGGTCAGCGGCAGCAGGGCGGCGACGATCACGAAGAACTGCAGGACCTCGTTGTAGATCGCCGCGGACAGGCCGCCGAGGGTGATGTAGCTGAGCACGATCGCCGCGGCCGCGATCACCGACACCCAGATCGGCCAGCCGAGCAGCACGTTCACGATGGTGGCCAGCAGGAACAGGTTCACGCCGGCGATCAGGACCTGGGCGACGGCGAAGCTGATCGCGTTCACCAGGTGCGCGGGCTTGCCGAACCGTCGCAGCATGAACTCCGGCACGCTGCGCACCTTGGAGCCGTAGTAGAACGGCATCATCACGACGCCGAGGAACAGCATCGCCGGGACCGCGCCGATCCAGAAGTAGTGCACGGTCGGCATGCCGTACTGGGCGCCGTTCGCGGACATGCCCATGATCTCGATCGCGCCCAGGTTCGCCGAGATGAACGCCAGGCCGGTCACCCAGGCCGGCAGCGAACGCCCGGAGAGGAAGAAGTCGAGGCTGTTGGACACAGCGCGTTTGGCCATGTAGCCGATGCCGAGCACAAAGACGAAGTACAGCGCGATGATGATGTAGTCGATCGCCGTGGCATCGAGCCTGAGGATGGATTCGTTGGCGAGCATCGGGCCTCCGGATGATGTGACGCCTCGTGGTGTTACCGGTGAGGAACGTTACTCCTGCTTTCAATCACAGGCGCGGCGACCCGCTCTCCACCCGGATCTCCACCCCTGGACGGTCCAGTACCCACCCGTATCACGCCTACCGTCCGTGACATGAGCTTCGGAACCTTGCCCAACGCACTCGTCGTGATCGCCGTCGTCGTCGCCGTACTGGCCCGGCGGCTGTCCTGGTCGGAGCTGGAGAACTCCGACACCGACGTCTGGCGCGGCCCGCTGATCCTGACCGGCGCGGGGATCTATCAGCTCTACGACCAGCACCAGCATCTCGGCGTACTGGACACCGCCCTGCTGGTCGTCGGAGGTCTGGTCGCGCTCGTCGCCGGCGCAGCCACCGGCCGGGTCGCCCAGATCCAGCGGCGCGCCGGGAAGGTGTTCTTCCGGCTCGGGATCCCCGGGCTCGGCATCATGGTGGCCTACCTGGTCGTCCGGCTCGGACTGGCCGGCGTCGGGCACCTGCTCGGCGCCTCGGTATCCGGCGGCGGCGCTTTGATGGTCTCCTTGGGAGCGAATCTGCTGACGCAGTCGTTGGTCATCCAGAGCAGGGCGCATCGCGACGCGGAGGAGTACAGCACCCCTTGAGCCTGTTGAAGACCCTGGCGAAACGGCCGCACGGAGAGAGCGGCTGGGTCGGCCGTCTGCTCACCGCGGGCGTCGCGATCGCGATCCTGGCGACCGCGGACCCGGCACACGGCTGGGTCCGGATCGTGCTCTGGTCCGGTCTGGCCGTCTTCCTGGCCGGCATGGTCCTGATGGCGGCCCGCCCGTACGTCGCCTTCGGCCTGCTCACGACCGTTGCGATCGGCAACGCCCTGATCTGCGGGTACGAGAACTCGAACTCCCTGGTCCTGGTGCTCGTCGCGATCAGCGATATCGCGGTGATCGACTTCCGCCGGCACGGCAACCGCCCGATCGTTGCCGCGGGCATCGGCGTGGCGACGGCGTTCGCGCTCTCGGCGTGGTGGTACGACCGGCCGGAGAGCTGGTACTTCAGCCAGTTGCTGTGGACCGCCGTACTGGTTGCCTTCGGCCTCAATCGGCGTCAGTACGAGGTGCAGGCGCGGCAGACCGAGCAGCTCCTCGATCAGACCCGGCTCGCGCAGAGCGAGCACGCCCGCGCGGCAGCGCTGGAGGAACGCGGCCGGATCGCTCGCGATCTGCACGACGTACTCGCGCATTCGCTCGGAGCACTCAGCGTCCAACTGGAGGTGGCCGAGGCCTTGCTTGACGAGCGCGGAGACACCGCCGGAGCTCTCGATCGCGTACGGCGTTCGCGGCGTCTCGCCGTACAGGGTCTGACCGAGGCCCGTAACGCGGTCGCGGCGCTGCGGGCGGATGAGGTGCCGGAGCTCGGGCAAGCCATTGCGGCGTTGGCCGAGCAGCACGAGACGGATCACGGTACTGAAGTGCGACTGACAATCTCTGGCACGGCTGGGCGGATTGAGTCTGGAGCCACGGTCGCGCTGCTCGGCGCCGCTCGCGAGGCGTTGACGAATGCGGCCAAGCACGCGCCAGGCCAGTCAGTCGCGATGGAACTGGCGTACGACGACGCTGTCAGGCTGTCAGTTCGCAACAAGGGTGCGACGACTGGGGAAGGTTTCGGGCTCGCCGGGATGCGGGAGCGGCTGGCTCTGGTCGGTGGCACGCTGACGGCGGGTCCGGACGGAGACGACTGGCTGGTGGTCGCGGAGGTGCCACATGAGTGACGTGATCCGGGTGGTCGTGGCGGACGACCAGCAAGTGGTGCGCGAAGGACTGGTCGCGCTGCTCGGGCTGATGGACGGGATCGATGTCGTCGGCGCGGCCGCGAACGGCGCCGAGGCCGTCGAGCTCGTTGCTCAGGGCAACGTGGACGTCGTACTGATGGATCTGAAGATGCCGGTGCTCGACGGGGTCGAGGCGACCGCGCGGATCACGGCCGACTTCCCGGCGGTCGCCGTACTCGTACTGACGACGTACGCCGATGATGCGTCGATCGCGACCGCGCTCCACGCCGGGGCGCGCGGGTATCTCACGAAGGACGCCGGCCGGGCCGAGATCGGTGCCGCGTTGCGGTCGACCGCGGCCGGGCAGTCCACCTTCGATCCCGAGGTGTCCAAGCGTTTGATCGCCGGACTGGCACCCGATCCGGCTCAGGACGCCGACGGACTGACGGCACGTGAGACCGAGGTGCTACGGCTGATCGCGCGAGGGCTGAACAACCCGGAGATCGCGGCGAAGCTGTTCATCAGTGAGGCGACCGTGAAGACACACATCAACAACACGTTCGCCAAGATCGGGGCGCGCCATCGGGCCGAGGCAGTCCGGTACGCCTACCGCAAGGGCATCGCGTCAGATTCGTAGCTCGGCGATGACCGGGCGGTGGTCACTGCCCGTGGGTTTCATCACCCAGGCCTTGGTCGGCGTGACGCCGCGCACCATGATGTGGTCGATCCGTGCCATCGGGAACTTCGCCGGCCAGGTGAACCCGAAGCCGGTCCCGGCCGCGCCTTGGGCCGAGCGGAGTCCGGCGGTCAACGGGGCCAGGCTGCGGTCGTTCGCCGTACCGTTGAAGTCGCCCATCACGATCACCCCGGCCACCTTCTCGTCGGCGATCTGCCGGCCGAGCGCCTTGATCGTGTTGTTGCGCTGATCCGAGGTGAATCCACTGGTGCCGACCCGGACCGACGCGAGGTGGGCGACGTACACCGCGACCTTGCCCTCCGGCGTGGTGACCTCGGCCCGCAGCGCCCGGGTCCAGGCGAAACCGACGTCGACGGACTCACTCTGCACCACCGGGTACTTGGACCAGAGACCGACCGTGTCCCGGGACACCTCGTACGGGTACTTCTTCGCGAACGCGGCCTTGTAGACCTTCATGTCCGCCGGGGTGATCTCCTCCAGCGCCATCACGTCCGCGTCGGCGGCGATCAGGTCCTGCGCGGTCTGCTTCGGGTTCGGGTTGGCCGCGTCGACGTTGTGCGAGAGAACACGCAGGTCGTAGGCGCCGCCGGCACCCTTGCCGGGGATCAGCAGGTCACCGAACATCAGCCCCCAGATCACGGCCGGGACCAGCAACGCGACTCCGGCGGTAGCTGAGCGCCGTACGAGGGCTGCTACCGCCAGGACGGGCACGGCGAGGCCGACCCAGGGCAGGAAGGTGTCGAGCAGGCTACCCAGGTTGCCGACGGAGTTGGGGACGTAGCGGTGGAAGAGCAGCGGGAGCGCGGTCAGCAGCGCGAGGACGGCGATCACCCAGCCACGGCTCCACTTGCTGCCCTTACGGCGCCCTCGAGCGGAGGCGCGCCGCGACGGCGGCTGGCGGGTGGCGACTGCTGTTCGGCGGTCCGACATGGTGCGATTGTTGCGGACACCGGGGCCGGACCAAAGTCCATGCGGGCTCAGGTACGCCGATTTCATCCGTACGGACGACAGAATCGGGCCGAAGTGATTAGCGATTCGTGAGAGAACTGGTGCGTCGGGCGGACAGCGCCGACAATGCGGATATGCCGTCAGCGCAGACCACCGAACCGTTCGTCGTGATGCGACGCGGCCTCGGGACCACCAAAACCGTGCTCTACCTCGGCACGCTGCTGTTCGCTCTGATGGTCCTGCTCACGGTGCTGCTGATCGTGATCCAGTCGATCAGGGGCGGCCCGATCCGCGAACCACTCGAGGCGGTCTGGCTGGCCTGGGGCGGGATGCCGCTGATCTTCGCGGTCGGCCTGCCGATCCTGCTCCTGGTCGGCGCGATCACCGCGTTCGAGGAACGCCGTGAGGCCGACAACGACGACGTACTCCTGACGGTCGACCGCACCGGGATCTACCTGGGTGGCGAACAACCACAGACCATCCCGTGGTCCGACGTACGCGGTGTCTGCCGGGTGGAACGCCACGACGACAACAGCATCGACGAGTCGTGGCACCCGTACTTGATCGTCCTCAGGTACACCGACGACGCGCTACCCCGCAACTCGAAAGCCTGGGGTCCGTCCTGCCCGTGGCCCGGCACCTACGAGATCCTCGGCCGCCCTCTCCCCTTCGCCGACCTGGCGGCCGCCATAACCCGCAACGCTCCCCAAATAGTCCTGACCGACCGCGGCCGCCTCCCGGACTAAGAGGTAGTCCTGTGGTCGGGTTAGCGTCGGGGTATGACGGCTCCTGACATTGACACTGAGGAAGAGCAGGCGCGGTACCGGCGTGGGCTGGAGGTGATGAGCGCGGTCGACGGTGGGGCGGCTCCGGGGGTGATGGAGAGTCTCGGGGACATCGCTCCGGCCTTGGCGCATCACATCGTTGCCTTCGGGTTCGGTGACATCTACGCGCGTGACGGGCTCGATCCCAAGCAGCGCCAGTTGGTCACGCTCGGCATTCTCACCGGCATCGGTGGTTGCGAGCCTCAGCTCGAGGTCCACATCAGGACGTCTCTCAACGTCGGACTCACCACGACGGAGATTGTCGAAGCCTTCATCCACGCGGCCGGGTACGCCGGCTTCCCCCGGGCACTCAACGCGATCTCGGTCGCCAAGAAGGTCTTCGCCGAACGCGGCCTCCTCCCGGTGAAGGAGGCCTGAGATGGCCAAGCTCATCTACTCCGCGATCACGTCGCTCGACGGGTACGTCGAGGACGCCGACGGCCACTTCGAATGGGCCGCACCCGACGAGGAGGTGCATGCCTACGTCAACAACCTCGAACGCCCGATCGGCACCTACCTCTACGGCCGGCGGATGTACGAGACGATGGTCTACTGGGAGACCGTGACCGATCCGTCGCCCGTGTCACAGGACTACGCGACCGTCTGGCAGGCCGCCGAGAAGGTCGTGTACTCGCGGACTCTCGAAGCGGTCTCCAGCGAGCGGACGAGGATCGAGCGCGACTTCGATCCCGCGGTGGTCCAGCGATTGAAGGAGTCGACTGACGCTGACATCAGCGTGGGCGGCGCCGAGCTGGGTGGGCAGGCTCTGAAGGCCAACCTGGTGGACGAATGCCACCTGTTCCTCACCCCGGTGCTGGTCGGCGGCGGCAAATCAGTCTTTCCCGCCGACCTCCACACCCGTCTGGACCTGGTAGACGAGCACCACTTCCGCAGTGGCGTCGTCCACCTCCACTACCGCACCAGCTCTTAGCCCTTCGGGCCGAGGAGTTTCTCCAGGTCGTTGAGGGTGTCCATCGCACCAAGGGGGCCGAGGCCCAGGAACCAGACTTCGTCGTCGACACGGGCTACTTGGCCGTTCTTGACCGCGGGCAAGGCCTTCCAGAGGTTGCCGTTGACCACGGTGTTCTCGGCCGTGGTGTCGGGCTTGGCGTAGCTGGAGTAGAAGATCCAGTCGCCGGCGGCCTGGCCGATGTTCTCCTGGGAGACCTCGACCGCGAGATCCTGGACGTCCTGGATCTTCGGGCGTGGCAGACCGATGTCCTTGAGGATCACGCCGATGAAGGACAGGTTGCCGTACAACCGGATCTCGCCCGGACGGAACCGCACCAGCGAGATCGTCGGCGAACCCTGCACCTTGGACTTTACGTCGTTGGCGCGCTTCTGGTAGTCGTTCAGGATCCCGGTGGCCTTGTCCTCCTCGCCGACCGCGTCCGCGACCAGCAGGAAGTTCTCCTTCCAAGGGAACCCGGGCCGGATGCTGAACACCGTCGGCGCGATCGCGCTGAGCTTCTCGTACAGGTCGTTGGCGCGCAGCTTGCTGCCCAGGATCAGGTCCGGCTTCAGCGCCGCGATCGCCTCGAGGTTGAGCTCGCTGATCCCGCCGACGGTCTTGATCCCCTGCGCCTTGTCGGCGAGGTACGACGGTACGCCGGCCTGACCCGCGGTCGTCGCCATCCCGACCGGCGTGATCCCGAGTGCGAGCACATCGTCGAGTTCACCGCTGTCCAGTACGACGACCCGTGACGGCTTCTTCTCCAGCTTGGTGTCGCCGAGCGCACCCTTCACCGTCCGCGGGAACTGCCCCGGCTGCGCGTCCGACCCGAGCTTGGCGGTCGCCTCGTCGGCGGTCTTGAACAACCGCCCGCCCGTCGCCACCTCGGTGTCACCCACCCCGGTGTCCGCACTCTTGGTGTCCCCGCCGCCACCACACCCGGCCAGCGCCAGCAGAGCACTGGCCGTAACGACTATTACGATGCGCATCTTCACGAACGTGAGGATACAACAACTTTGGTTAGGTATGCCTAACCAGGTCCAGCTTTTGACCAGCCTCCAGCGAGACCGTCAGCTCACCGTCCGGCCAGGCGATCCGATGCGTTCCGGCCTGTACCGCTTGGGCTTTCGCCTCAACCAGCACACCGTCGCGCCACGTCACGTCGAAGCTCAAACCGCCCCGCGCCCGCAGCCCACGGAACGAGCCGTCCGGCCACGCGGCGGGCAGCGCCGGCAGCAGCCGGATGACGTCGGTGTGGCTCTGGATCAGCAACTCGGGCACACAACCCGCCATGCCGAAGTTCGCGTCGATCTGGAAGATGTCGCCGGCGCGATGCAGGAGGTTGTCCGAGACGAGCCGGCTCAGATAGTCCTGGATCACCTCAGCCGCCTTCTCCGGCTCGAACAGCCGGGCCCACAGCGCCACCAACCACGCAGCCGTCCAGCCACCGTTGGTCGCACCAGCAGTCCGCAGTTCCAGTGAAGCACGAGCGCCCGCGGCCCATTCCGGCGTACGCGTCGGGTCGATCTCCGCCCCCGGGTAGAGGCCGTAGAGATGCGACTGGTGGCGATGCTGCGGCTCCGACGGCGGCCAGTCCGTCGGCCACTCCATCAGCCGCCCGTCCGGCGTCGTACGGATCGCCGGCAGCCGGTCCCGAGCGACAGCGGCGCGCGCTGCGAGATCCGAGCTGAGCCCGAGCACCGACTCCGCCTCCCGCAGGTTGGCGAAGAGCTCGCGGATCAACCAGATGTCGTACGTCGACGTGAGATCGACGGACGCCTTCTCACCGGACGGGAGGATGAAGTGGTGCTCCGGCGCGGTCGACGGGATGAACTGCAGCGTCCCGTCGCCGTCCTCGACCAGCATCGACAGCACGAACTCCGCCGCTCCCGCGATCAACGGGTACGCACGATCGCGCAAGAAGTCCTGGTCCAGTTGGAAGCGGTAGTGCTCCATCAGATGCGCGGTCAGCCAGACACCACAGGTCGCACACATCGACCAGACCGGATCATCGCCACCCGCGCCGACCGGCCAGGTCGCGCGCCAGATGTCCGCGTTGTGATGCGAGACCCAGCCGGGAGCGTCGTACAGGATCCGTGCTGTCTCGGAACCGGACTCCGCCAGGCCCTCGATCAGATCGGTGAGTGGGTCGAAGCACTCTCCCAAGCCGGTCAGATCGGCCGGCCAGTAATTCATCTGGGTGTTGATGTTGTTGGTCCAGTCACTCGCCCACATCGGACGCAGGTCCTGGTTCCAGATGCCCTGCAGGTTGGCCGCCTGCGTCCCAGGGCGGGAGGACGCCATCAACAGGTACCGGCCGAAGTTCACCGTCAGCGCGACCAGATCCGGATCGTGGCCGCCGGCAGCGACCGCTTTGATCCGCTCGTCCGTCGGCAGTTCGACCGGCGAGCCCAGGACCAACTCCGCGCGGTCGTACAACGCGACGTGGTCCTCGACATGCCGCTCACGAAGCTTGTCCACGGCAACCGCATCGAGCAGAGCCGTCGCTTCCCGCAACGCCACCAGCGGGTCCCGGCCCGGCGGCACCGACCAGCCTTCGAACGTACTCGCGGCCGACACCAGAACCGTCAGCCGGTCAGCGCCACGCACCGTCACGCCATCGCCCGTCACCGTCAGTACGCCGCCGTCGTTCAGCGCCCGTAGCGCGACACCGAACCCGATGCCGTGCCCGTCCTCGTACCGCACCGGATCCGGACTCTGCCGGTACTCGATGGTCAGATCCGACGGAGCCCGCCCGACGACGCCATAGGTGCCCTCGGCAACCTCCGCGCGGACCGGATGCGGGCTCTCCAGACCGAGGTCCAGATTGACCGCACCTGGCCGATTCGCGCTGATCGTCCACACCATCACCTGGTCCGGCGTGGACACGTACGTCTCCCGCCGGAACCGCACGCCGTCGATGGAGTACTCGACGGCGACGGTCCCGGTCCGGAGATCCAGACTTCTCCTGTAGTCCCCCACACCCTCGCCGGCCGACCGGATCATCAGGTCGGCCAACGGCTGGAACGACTCGACCAACGGCCCCTGCAACGCCCGGGTACGCTCGGTCGCCGCCAGCCGATCACCTTCGACCAGCAGCAACCGCCGCACGTCGGCGAGCGCAGCAGGGCCGTCCGTCACCTCCAGTCGGCGAAGACCGTCACCCGACCAGACGTCGTCGAGATTGAGGGCGATCCGTTCCTCGCCGACCCGGCCGAACACCTTCGCTCCGAGGTGACCGTTGCCCAGCGGCAACGCCTCGAACCAGTCCGGCGCGGGGGTGCGGAACCACAGTTCGTGCGACATAACGAGTTACTTGCTCCCGGACTTGAACTTGTCGTAGGCCTGCTGGTTGATCTCCAGGTACCGCGGCATGCCGGTGCTGTCGAGGCCCTTCACGTACGCGTCCCAGTCGGTGTCGATGTTCTTCGAACCGGTGATGAACGCCAACTGGTTCTGGTTCACGTAGGTGCTGAGGTTGGTCTGCAGGGTCGCGGTCTCACCGCTCAGGCTGGGGTCCGGCCAGACCGAGGTCTGCGGGAACCACTGGGCCTTGTCCTCGTGACCCTCGTACTGCTTGGTTGCCTCGAACAACCGCCGCTCCAGGCCGGCGCCGGTGTAGATGTCCTTCGGAACGACCTGCGCGTTGCGGTAGGCAAGCGTGTTGTTGTACTGACCGAGCGCACCCCAGCTGATGTTCTTCGGGGCGTTCTGCACCGGGTTGTACATCGGCTTGGTGTTCGCGTCGAGAGCGATCTCGCCGGCCTTCGGCTTGTTCCAGCCGACGCCCTCCGGGCCCATGTTGGAGATCATCTGGCCCTCGTCGCTGAAGATGTAGTCGAGCATCTTGACCGCGGCGACCTGGGCTTCCTTGCTGGCCTTGTTGGTCAGCATGAAGGTGTAGCCGGTGGAGGTCGGGTGGTTGTACCCGGTGTAGCTCTTGCCCTCCGGACCGGTCAGCGGCGGCACCGAGTCGTACTGCTTGTCCCGGCCGTCCTTGGAGTCGAGCTGGACGAAGATGCCCGGCCACAGGACCGGCACCGAGCCGAGCGTGACCGCCTTCGGGTTGTTGCCCTGGGCCTGCAGTGCCTGCGCGTTCTGGGTGAACGCGGCCTGGTCGATCAGGCCTTCCTTGTAGAGGGAGGCGATGTACTTCAGGCCTTCCTTCCACTGCGGGCTGCTCACCGGGGTGACGACCTTGTCGCCGTTCAGCGTCAGCAGCGAGCGCTGACCGTTGTTGGCGCCGACCGGGTCGTAGGCGAACGCGTTCATCAGGTACGCGATCAGGCTGCTGTCCTGGACGTCGGTGGTCATCGGGATCTCGTCGGCCTTGCCGTTGCCGTTCGGGTCCTGGGTCTTGAACGCCTGCAGCACCTTGCGCAGGTCCTCGGTCGTCTTCGGCACCTGCAGATTGAGCTTCTTCAGCCAGGTGCTGTTGATCCACAGCTTGTCGGGGTACGTGCAGTGGTAGCAGTCCGCCCACTGCGGCAGCGCGTAGATGTGACCGTCCGGCGCGGTCGACATCTCCTTGTACTCCTTGTTGGAGTCGAGCACCTTCTGGATGTTCGGCGCGTTCTCCTTGATCAGGTCCTCGAGCGGTACGGCGACACCCTGCTGACCGAGCTTCAGCACCTCGGCCTGGGTGAACGCGTCCACCCACGGGATCAGGAAGAACAGATCCGGGTAGTCGCCACTGGCCAGCGAGATCTGCCGCTTCTCCTTGGCCGGCCCGGCGTCGTACGTCGTGGTCTGCCACCGGAACTGGATCTTGAACTTGTCGCTCATGATCTTGGTGACCTGGTTGGTGTCCAGGTTGGTGCTCGAGTCGGACGGGGTGAACGTGTCGATGATGACCTTGCCGTCGGCACCGGTCTCGTTCGCCGCCCCCTTGTCCTTGTCCGAACTGCATGCTGCCAGGGCGAGCACACCGGCCGCGGCCAGCGCGACGACCTTGCTCACGGATGAGCGCATTGCTGTGTTCCCTTCTGAAGTGGGCCCGTTAGCCCATGACCGCTGTGAGTTGGGCCCTTAGCCCTTGACCGCGCCGACCATCACGCCCTTGGTGAAGTGGCGGGCGACGAACGGGTAGATGATCAGTACGGGCAGGCTCGAGATGACGATGAGCGCGTACTTGAGAACGTTGGCCAGCTGTTGCTGTTCGAGCTGCTGGGCCAAGCTGGTGGTCGTGGTCGACCCCGTCATCGTGTTCAGGATGAGCACGTTCCGCAGCACGATCTGGAGCGGATACAGGCCCGGGTCCTTGAGGTAGACCAGTGCGTCGAAGTAGCTGTTCCACTGGAAGATCGCGTACATCAGCGCGATGACCGCGATCACCGGCTTGGACAGCGGCAGCACGATCGACCAGAGGAACCTCAGGTCACTTGCTCCGTCGATGGTGGCCGCCTCGTACAGCTCGTCCGGGATCGTGCTCCGGAAGAACGTTCGCGCGATGATCACCTGCCAGACCCCGATCGCGCTCGGGATCACCATCGCCCACCGGGTGTTCAGCATGCCCAGGTCCTGCACCACCAGGTACGTCGGAATCAGGCCGCCGGAGAACAGCATGGTGAAGATCAGCAGGCTCATGATCACGTTGCGGCCGAAGAACGTCCGGCGCGACAACGGGTAGGCGATCGCGATGGTCAGCGTGACGCTGATCAGGGTCCCGCCGATCGCGTAGATGAACGAGTTCAGGTAGCCCTTCATGATCAGCGGATCGCTGAAGGCCTCTTTGTACGCACGGATACTGGGCTCGACCGGCCAGAGCAGGACCCGGCCGGCGCTCACCGCGGACGCGCTGCTGAACGAGTTGGCGACGATGTAGATCAACGGCACCGCGACGATGATCAGCGCGAGCCAGAGCATCACCTTGACGCCGAGCAGGAAGATCTTGTCGGTCCGCGTCTCTTCGATCGTGGTGCGCTCCGACCGCTTGGTCGACGTACGCCGGAAGCCTTGCAAAGTAACGCTCATGACCAGAGTCCGTTCCCGGTGATGCGCTTGGCGACGAAGTTCACGGCCAGCAGCAGGAAGAGGTTGACCACCGAGTTGAACAGCCCGATCGCGGTCGCCATGCTGAAGTCGGCGTTCAGCAGGCCGGTCTTGTAGACGTAGGTCGCGATGATCTCGGACTGCGCGGTGTTCAGCGGGTTCTGCAGCAGGAAGGCCTTCTCGAACCCGATCGACATGATGTTGCCGACGCCGAGGACCAGGATGATCACCGCGGTCGGCATGATCCCGGGCAGGTCGACGTGCCGGATCCGCTGCAGCCGGCTGGCGCCGTCGATCCGGGCCGATTCGTGCAGCGCCGGATCGATCCCGGACAGCGCGGCCAGGTAGATCACCGCGGAGTACCCGGTGGTCTGCCAGACATCGGACCAGACGTAGATGTGGCGGAAGTAGTCAGGCCGGCCGAGGAAGTCGACCGACGGGACCCCGAACAGGCCGATCGCGTCGTTGACGAACCCGAGCCGCGGCGACAGCACCAGGATCGTCATCGAGACGACGACCACCGTGGAGATGAAGTACGGCGCGTACGTGACCAGCTGGACGGTCTTCTTGAACCGGCCGTTGCGGATCTCGTTCAGCGCGATCGCCAGGACGATCGGGATCGGGAAGCTGGCCAGCACGGTGTAGGCGGCCAGGAAGAACGTGTTCTTCACCAGGGTCCAGAACACCGGGTTCTGGAAGAACAGTTCGAAGTTCTTGAAGCCGACCCAGTCGCTGCCCCACGGCCCCTTGATCGGGCTGTAGTTCTTGAACGCGATCACCGCGTTGCTGATCGGGATGTACTTGAAGATGACGAAGTACGCGAGCGGTACGACGATCAGCAGGTAGAGCTGCCAGTGCCGGCGAAAGCTCCGGCGAGCCGCCGTTCGGCGACTTGTTCTCGGCGGCTTCCGGCTGGGTGTCACCTGCTCCCGGGACGCCGCTGCCGGCGGCGCCGGTTTGACCTCGAAGGTTGCGCTCACTCCGCATCCTTTCCCTCACGCGCTGGAGTGGAACCGATATCCGATAGGATCTCGGGTTTCGCTACCCCGGAGGATGACACAGAACCTCCGGCAGCGGAAGACTCTCCGCCCGGGTCGAGACCGGACGGTGACCGATGTGCTCAGATCCCTTGCAGACAAGGGTTTTCCCGCGTTGCCTAGAGCAACTGATCCCCGGGAACGGCGAATGATCCGATGGCTAGCCACCGGATCCGGGCACCGACAGATCCAGCCCGGGGTCGCTCTGAGCCAACGGCACCGGTCCGAACCACAATTTATTTCCTTTGTGAACTATATGGCAGTCAACCCGCCCGGCCGGTCTGTGTCAAGACCTGATCCGGCCAAGCTGGTGGTCGATCTCCGCCATGTCGAATCGACCGTTCCGCTGCCCGTTCCAGAGCGCGGCCATCACCATCAGGACCCGGAACACGAGCTGTAGCGGCTCGATCGCGGCGAGCTCATCCTCGCTCAGCGGCCCGGTCCGCTCCAGGTCGTGCAGCTCCTCGTGTAGTCGCGCCAGTACGGCGCCTCGCTCGGCTCGCTGCTCCGGCGTCTCGCCGCGATGCGGCTTGCCCGGCACGAACCGCGTGACCGCCCACAACCGATCGTCGTACCAAACCGGCCCGGCTACGCGCGCCGGCACACACCAGCCCCGATCGGTCAGGTGATCCAGCACCCGGGTCTCGAACACAAGATCTTCCTCGGTCCGCAACACGTGATACCGCCGAAGGATGTGGTGTTCGCCGTCGCCGGTCCACAAGTGCCAGTTGCCGTTACCCAGCGACTCCTCATCCCCAGCCCGCGTGGGCTCGAGCCGAGTCACGTCGAGTCCGAGCTTTGCTGTCACCTGGGGATGAGGCATTCGGACATGCTGTCAGGTAGGCGTCCGACTGGTTGAGGGCGCCTTCTCGTGACGGGCGGCCAGGTCAACGGCCCAATCGGCGATGGCGTGGAGGGCGTCGGGGTTGAGTTCGTGCCAGCGATGGCGGCCGACCAGGGTGGTTCGGACGACGTCGGCGGTCTGCAGGATCTTCAGGTGCTGTGACACAGCCGGTCGGCTGATCGGGAACAGCTCGGCCAGTTGCCCGGTCGTCGCCGGCCCCTGCGCCAGCCGCCCCACGATGCGCCGCCGCGACCCGTCCGCCAACGCGGCGAGAACGTCGCCGACCTCGATCGCCACACCTCTCCCCCAGACCGATTTCACCGGATCCGTAAGCCAGACGTTACGCGTAAGAATTTACTTACGCAATGCGGCGAAAACCTGACCCGACCATCACGGGGGAACGGCCGGGCCAGGCTCTTCGATGGTACTCCTGATGACCCGTTGTGGTCGCTAATTCGGAGGCGGACTCGCCGCGGTTTCCCCTACTCTGACGCCATGCAACGTAGCTCCTGAAAGCGCACCACCGCGGCCTGATCCGTCCGGCCCCCGTAGTGCGTCACGTCAAGCGTTTGACCCACCTCACGGGTCGCGCTTCGTCATGCCCGCACACGCTTTCGGGAGAGACCCGCAATGGCCTTGCTGCCTGCCTTCCGGTCCGCCGATCCGGCCCGGACCTACTACGCCTACAACGGCGCCTGGGCGTTCTTCTCCACGCTGACCTTCACGCTCAGCATGGTGTACTACGTCCGCGACGCCGGCCTGAATCCACTCCAGATGGTCCTGGTCGGGACCGTCCTCGAGCTGGCCTGTTTCGTCTTCGAGATACCGACCGGCCTCGTCGCGGACCTGTACAGTCGCCGGCTGTCCATCATCATCGGCGTCGCCCTGATCGGCGCCGGCTTCCTGCTCCAGGGACTGGTACCCGCGTTCCTGGCGATCCTGGCCGCCCAGGTGCTCTGGGGACTCGGCTACACCTTCACCTCCGGTGCCGACCAGGCCTGGATCACCGACGAGGTCGGCACCGACCGCGCCGCGAAGGTCTTCGTGCGCAGCCAGCAGTTCAGCCTGGCCGCGAAGATCGCCGGCACGGTCTGCGCCGGCGCACTCGGCCTGATCAGCCTTCCGCTGCCGCTGACCCTGTCGGGGATCGGGATGATCCTGCTCGCGCTCGTACTGGCGCTCTTCATGCGTGAGGAGAACTTCCACCGGACGCCCCGCGAGGAGCGCGAGACGTTCAAGCAGATGGCCGACACGTTCAAGCACGGACTCGCGGTCGCCCGGCGGCGTCCCGTCGTACGCACGCTGGTCCTGATCAGCCTGATCTCCGGCCTGTCCAGCGAGGCGTTCGACCGGTTGTGGTCGGTGAAGATCCTGCACTTCGACTTCCCGACCGTTTTCGGTACGTCGGACCCCGCGTTCTGGTTCACCGTACTGGCGCTGATCGGGACGCTGCTGTCCTTGGTCAGCTCACTCGCGTTGAACCGGTTCTCGCCGGAACGGGTGAGCGCTACCCATCCGAACGGCGTACTCGCGGTGCTGGCCGCGGTGCAGGTGGGCGCGGTGATCGCGTTCGCGCTGCTGGATCACCTTTGGCTGGCGCTGGCCGCGATGTGGATCAACGCGATCGTCGGCACGCTCGCGTGGCCGATCGAGTCCGCCTGGCTGAACCGGAATGTCGACTCGCGGTCCCGCGCGACCGTCATCTCGATGGTGTCGCAGGCCAACGCGATCGGTCAGGTCGTCGGCGGTCCCCCGCTCGGCGCCGTCGGCCGCTCTTCGCTCCGGACCGCTCTGCTGAGCTCCGGCCTGCTGCTGGTGCCGATCCCGCTGCTCTACCTCCGGCTTCGCCCCGCTCCCGCCAAGGAGAAGGAGCCCGACCCGGTCAGTCCTCGACCTTGACCTCGACCTGGCGACGGTCGTACGACGACTTGATCAGGCTGGCGACCGTCGTCACGAACAGCGTGCCGATGATGAAGCCGAGCGAGGTCAGGATGCCGATGTGCGGCAGATGGATCGCGCCGATGTCGTCGATGTGCGAACCGTGCAGCGCCTCGATGATCAGCTTCACACCGATGAAGGCGAGGATCACCGACAGGCCGACGTTCAGGTAGATGACGCGCTCGAGCAGGCCGCCGATCAGGAAGTACAACTGGCGCAGGCCCATCAGTGCGAACGCGTTCGCGGTCAGCACGATGTACGCGTCCTGGGTGAGGCCGAAGATCGCCGGGATCGAGTCGAGCGCGAAGATCACGTTCGCCATCCCGATCGCGGAGATCACGATCACCAGCGGCGTCACCATCCGCCGCCCGTCGATCCGGGTGGTCAGCTTGGAGCCGTCGTAGTCGTGCGACAACGGGAGGATCCGGCGAAGACCGCGCAGTACGACGTTCTCCTGGAAGTCGGCCTCGTCGTTCTCACCCTCGAGCGCCAGCCGGACCGCCGTGTACACCAGGAACGCGCCGAAGATGTAGAACACCCAGCTGGCCGCCGAGATCGCCGCGGCGCCGGCCAGGATGAAGATCGCCCGCAGCAACATCGACACCACGATGCCGATGTAGAGCACCTTGTCCTGCGCCAGAGTCGGTACGGCGAAGCGCGCCATGATGATCACGAACACGAACAGGTTGTCGACGCTCAGGCTGTACTCGGTGATGTAGCCCGCGACGAACTCACCACCGGTCTGCCCCGGACTGAACACGAACAGCCCGATCGCGAACAGGCCCGCGAGCGCGACGTAGAACAGCACCCAGCGGGTCGCATCCTTGATCGTCACGGAGTGATTGCGCCGCGCGATCACGATCAGGTCGAACGCGACGATCGCGAGGAGCCCGACGATCGTGAGCACCCACACGACAGGGGGCATGACTGAGACCATGACAAATCCTCCGGACGACGGCGTACAGCAAGCTCGGTCCGGAGGTCTCTCCCACCCGAGATCGGGCCAGCAGCACCGGTTCGGCCGCCGGGGCCTCCCGTGATGACGACACTGCCGTAATCAGGCCACGGTAGCGGCCCGAAGAGGAATACTCCCCTCCACAAACACCCAATTATATCCAGATGCGATGAAACCCACCGTGCACCAGGTCACAATCGGCGTGCTCAATTGGATCGTATACCGAATACTGCCTGCAATGCTAGCGGATCCCCAACGTGCGGGGAGGTCGAGCGGCCAGGATTAGGCAGAAAGTTTCCGTTTCTTGGTGAGGGGTGGGAGTTTCCGCCGGATCGGAGTACAACAGGAGATCTGTAGGTCTTACCGCCCCTAGACCTAGGAGGAAATTGTCATGGCCGGAGTCAACGGCGAAGTCTCATGGTTCTGTTGCGGCAACGCATGGGGACCCTGCGGGAGTGCCGGGCACGGCGCCTGCGGAACGTGCAACTCGGCGAACTTCCAGCATGCGTGGCCGAATACGTCGGACTCGTGCTACGCCATCACTCACCCGGACACCTGTGGGGTGACCGCAATGTCGCGGCGCACCTGTGGTTTCCGGCATTCCACGACGCACCTGTGCACCGGAAAACGGGTGGTCACGTCGATCGCGGACTGTGGTCCGCAGACCGACCTGTTCTGTGGCGAACGCGCCTGCTGCGGTGGGTCGTGCGCCTCCAACCGGATCCTCGACCTCACTCCGGCCGCGTTCTCCGCGATCACGAGCCTGAATGCCGGTCTGATCCCCGCTTCGATCGACGTCGGCTGAGAGGTGAGCTGAGATGACTTCCACGATGGACCGCCGTTCTCTGCTCACCCGCGCCGCGCTCGGCGCAACGGGCCTGGTCGCCGCCACGGCGATGGGCTCACTCGCTCCGGAGACCGCGTTCGCCGCGGCCGCGCAGTACCCGGAGCCCGGCCAACCGGACCCGAACTTCGCCGAAGGCCTGATCACCGGCCGGAACCAGGATCTCCTGCAGGTGCAGGGATCTGACGGCCGGCTGCACCGGATCCAGCTCACCGGCGTGACCAGTGTCTGGAAGCTCCGGCCGACCACGATCGACCAGGCCCGGATCGGCGACGGCCTGTACGCCCGCGGCGTGAAGATGCCGGACGGCGTACTCGCGGCCGAGTCGGTCTGGGTCAACATCGTCAACCTGACCGTGAGCATCACCTCGATCGGGCGCTCGGTGTTGCAACTCGACCACCACGGCCAGAAGGTCGTCGGGTTCGTGCAGCCCGGATTCACCGCGGCTGTCTACAACGGGACGCCCGCGGTGTCGGACCTGTCGATGCTCAAGGTCGGCCGGCACGCCCAGGTGATCGGCGCCTGGCGGCCGGGGACGAACGAGATCGACCTCGCGACCGTCTACGCGTCGAACTGACATGGACGCCCACCAAGTGGCGGCGGCCCAGCCGCTGCTCATCGGAGTCGTTCTGCTCTGGTCGTCGTACGGCAAGTTCGCCAACCCGGAGCAGGCGGAACGTACGGCGTTGCCGCGGTTGGTCGGCGAATCACGGGCGACCGCGGCGTACCGGATTGTCGGCGCGATCGAGGCGATCGTTGCCTTGACCCTCCTACTGCCCCCGGTCCGGACGGTCGAGGCGGTGGCGGCCGTTGCCTTGGCCATCGGCTTCACCGGATACCTGGTCTACGCCAAGATCGTCGTACCGGAGGCATCGTGTGGGTGCCTCGGCAAGTCCGAGAAACCCGTTGGACAGCGGGCGATCGGACGAGCCTTGTTGCTGCTGGCAACTGCAGCAGTGGCGATCTCAGCCGATGTGGGATGGTGGTCGGCCGGCCCGGGCATGCTGTTACTAGTTGCCGAAGCCGCCGTGTTCGTAGCGTTGTCCGCCGAGCTGGATCGGTACTGGCTGCTGCCGCTGCGTCGCCTGCGCATCCGGCTCAGCCATCCACTCGCGGGTACGGCGAGCGACCAGACGCCCCTCGCGGCCACGCAACGACGGCTGTTGCTCAGCCCGGCGTACCGCGCGGTCAACGGGCTGCTGCGATCCGATATCCGCGACTACTGGGACGACGAGGACTGGCGGTTCGTCAGCTACACCGCCAGGTACGACGGCCGCCCGGCGACCGCCGTCTTCGCCGTACCGCATCAAGACACCACTCCGGAGTCCGTCCGGGTCGCCGTCGTCGACGAGACGTCGGGTCAGACCCTCTACCGCCCCACCGTGCTGGCACCCGCCTGACCAGTACATCCGAGGACCCGTGGAGCCACCACTCCGCGGGGCCGCGGGTCAGCGCAGTGTGTGCCGGTCGAGCCAGGCGGAGATCTCGCTGCCGATCTCCTTCGGGCGATCCTCGGCGGCGTGGTGGCCCGCTTCCCCGCCGTGGACGATCTCGAGCGCGGCGAGGTTGGCCCCGCACCACTCGGCCACTTCCTTGCCGATCAGCAAGGTGGGCGAGCCCTCGAAGGTGATCAGCAGCTTGGGTACGGCGGTGCTGCCGGCCAGCCACTCGTCGTACTGGTTGATGCGGGCAACAAGCTCGGCCGGCTCACCGCCGAAAGGCAACTGCCGCGCCCAGGCGAGGATCGGCCGGCGCGACTCGGGGGTCGGGAACGGCTCCAGGTAGGCGTTCAGGTCGTCAGCACTGACGGGCGTGAGCACGCCGCCGGTGAAGGCCTGGCGGAGGAAGAGGTTCTGCTCGAGCACAAAGTCCTCGCCAGGACCTTCGGTTCGGATCAACTCGAAGCGCGCACGCGCCTGCGGCGACACTTCGTCCCAGCCGATCGGCTTCACGATGCTCTCGAAGAACGCGATGCCGATGACACGATCGGGATGGCGGGACGCCCAGTCGAACGCGAGCGCACCGCCCCAGTCGTGACCGACCAGGACGACCTGATCGAGCTCGAGCGCGTCGAACCACGCGTCGAGGTACCGCGCGTGATCGGCGAACGTGTAGGCGATACCGGGTTTGCCGGAGCGCCCCATCCCGATCAGGTCCGGGGTCAGCAGTCGGCCGGTGCCGACGTACGGCAGGACGTTTCGCCAGACGTACGACGACGCCGGATTGCCGTGCAGGAAGACGATCGGCGTACCGCTGCCGGTCTCCTCGTAGTGGATGGTCGAGTCGTGTACTTCGATCTCGGGCATGGCGGATCCTTCAGAGTGGAGTGTTGAGAAGCTCAGTGAGGTCGCGGACGAAGTCCTGCGTGCGCGCACCGCGGCGACCGCCGAGTGGTGCCAGCATCGTGTCCAGGAGGCCGGCGACCGTTGCGATGGCGGGCTCGATCGTCGCGCGCCCGCGGTCGGTGAGCTCGAGGCGCATGGTGCGGGTGTCGACGGTGTCGCGGGTGCGCTGGATCAGACCGTCGGCATCAAGACTGCGAGCGAGCTTGGACACATACAGCGCCTCGAGCCCGGTGTGGTCGGCCAGCTCTCGCTGACTCGGCACGTGACCGGCGCGCTCGATGCCGTACAGCGAAGCGAGCATCACGTACTGCGCGTGCGTCAGACCCACCGGCGCCAGCGCCCGATCCACCGCCACCCGCCACTTCATCGACAACCGCCACACCAGATGCCCCGGCGTCGCGCCCTTGACCTCACTCATGACAAATACAGTACATGGCTACTAAGTACATGGCTACTATCTTGCAGAACGTCCCCACCGGTTAGGCCGGTCAGCGGCCTCGGCCGAAGTCGGCGTACGTCGGGAAGCCTTGCGCCAGAGCGTTCTCGGCCAGAGTCAGGCGGCGCGCCATGGACGGGCGGAGGCGGGGTGTGGCCTCGGCGAGGGTAAGGAAATGGATCGCCCGGACCTCGGTCGGGTCGGGCGTCAGGAGTTCGTCGTCGAGGGTGCCGCCGTCGAAGACGAAGGCGAGGGAATCGGTCCACGGGCCGTGGGCCGGGACCCAGTCGACGACGAGGAGGTTGCCGATCTCGCGGTCGAGGCCGATCTCTTCCCGGACCTCACGGCGGCAGGCGTCGTACGGCGATTCGTCGTGCTCGGCGATGCCGCCCGGGATGTCGAGGGTCGGCTTGTAGGTGGGTTCGAGGAACAGGATGCGGCCGGACCGGTCGTGGATCAGGGCGCCCCCGGCCACGGTCTTGCGCGGGAAGCGGGCCGCGATCCCCGGGTTGAACTCCCGCTCCGGCTCACCCTCGGCGACCAGATCATCCTGTCGATTCACGCCCCTAGTCTCGTACACCTCTACTCGAGCTCGCGCGTCATCCAGATCGAGTCGCCACGTTCGGGATCCGTGGTGACGCGACCGCTGCGGTAGAACCCGAGCTTCTCCAGTACGCGGAACGAGGCTGTGTTCCACTCACGTACCGTTGCCCAAAGTCGTTGCCTACCCGTTTGGGTCGCCGCCTGGACGACCGCCCGGGCGGCCTCGGTCGCATACCCATGGCCGTGGGCGCGCTGGGCCAACTCGTACGCGATCTCCGGTTCGTCGAAGGACGCCTGGCCGACGATCAGGCCGCAGTACCCGATGAACTCGCCGTTGTCCCGCCGCTCGATCGGGAGCAGCCCCAACCCCGGCTCGGCGCTGAGTGGATTGCCGACCAGCCAGCCACGGATCTCGTCGACCGTCGGATGCCCGTCGGCATCGATCCGGCGTAGTGCGCGCGGATCTCGCTCGGTCCAGAGCCCGCGGTACTCCTCCGCATCCGACGGACGCCAGCGCCGCAGCCGCAGGCGCTCGGTCTCGAGTTCGGCGGGGAGGTCCGGGTAGGTCGCCATCTAGATCTCCAGTCGAGGTGATCTGGTGAGGATATGTAACGTCCATGCGACGGAGCGCGATGTGTCGGCCAGGGAGGGAACACACCATGAATATGGCCAAGCTTCGATGAGCGCCTGGTCGGGCAGCACGCGACTCGATGTGGACTCGATCATGACCTGCGCCCGGCAGGGCGCGCCGGCGCGCATTCCACGGATCTTCCTGATGGGCAGAGCCATGGTCACCTGGGAATCACTGCCTGCCGCCGACGGCGAGAAGCCGGTCTGGAGTGCGCGGGTGACCTTCACACCGAGCAACCAGCGCGGCGGCGCCTCCTGCGAGGTGCGGGTCTACGACCGGGGCGAACACCGCGAGGTCGTCCTCGATCGCGACCATTCCCGCGGCCTGGGATCCCGCTCCAAGAATCTCGTCGAAGGCATCGCCGGATCGTTGGCGAAGAACGACCCGACGCTGCAGTCCCACTAGGTCGTCGCGGAATCGATCAGTTTTCGAGAAGCGTCGGTGCGGGGTGGTCTCTAGCCTGAGAAGTGTTCAGGCAGACCACACCGAAAGGCACTCTGATGGCGGCGACCCGGAAGACCACATCCTCCAAGGCCAAGTCGTACGACGGCTTCACCAGCGAGGAACGCGATGCGATGAAGGAGCGGGCCAAGGAGCTCAAGGCAGCCAAGGGAAAGGCGGACGGGGAGGCCGAGGTGCTGGCGAAGATCGCCGAGATGTCGGACGTCGACCGTGTCATTGCCGAGCGCATCCATGCGATCGTCAAGGAGAACGCGCCCGAGCTGGCCCCGCGGACCTGGTACGGGCAACCGGCGTACGCGAAGGACGGCAAGGTGCTGTGCTTCTTCCAGAGCGCGGACAAGTTCAACACCCGCTACGCAACTCTCGGCTTCAACGACGTCGCCGTCCTTGACGACGGCCCGATGTGGCCCACGTCGTACGCCATCACCGAACTCACCCCGGCCGGCGAGAAGCAGATCGCGGCGCTGATCCAGAAGGCTGTCGGCTAGGAGAACGACTGCGGGCCGAAGCGGCCGATCACCACGAAAATGATCAGTGCGAGGTAGATCAGGTTCAGCAGCGCGTGCTTGGGCTCGTGCCGGCGGGACGTCACCACCGCCGCGCCGATCATCACGATCGCCAGCCCGACCGCGGCGATCGGGACCAGGATCGGCGCGATGTCCAGCGCTGCGGGCAGAATCAACCCGATCGCGGCCAGGATCTCGAGGGCTCCGAGCCCCTTCACGAAGCCCGGGCTGAAGTCCATCACCCAGCCCCCGCCCGGCGCCTTGGCCAACGTCGCCCGGGAAATGAACAGTTTGTTGCCTCCCGCCACCAAAAACACCAGCGCGAGCAACCCGGCAACAATCCACAACGCCAGATCCATGATCTCCTCCTAGTCTCGTCACCACCCATGACGAGCCCCGCCCCCAGGAGGTAACAAGTGCCCACCCACCTCGCCATCCGCCCAGCAACCACAACAGACCGTGCTGGAATCCAACGTGTCCTCGCCGCACTGCACCCGGACGGCGCCGACTCCGTGACGCTGCCCGCCGTACGACAGCAGGCTGAGACCTTCATTGCCACCAACGACGGAGCAGTCGTCGGAATGGCGGTCGCGACCTTCACCGATTACGGCAGGGAGCCCTACGGGACGATCGAAGAGCTCGTCGTGGACGCGACTAGCCGTGGCCTGGGGATCGGCACAAGCTTGCTGGATCAGTGCCGGAGGTGGCTTGGTGGGCTGGGGGCTGGGGTCGTCTTTGTTTCTGCGATTGATGAGGATGCTGCGCGGTTCTATGAGTCCGCGGGGTTCGAACGCTGTACCGGGCCGTGGCTTTTCTGGGCGTCGCGGTGATTGTCCGTGGGGGCGGATAGTGTCGTCGCGTCTTCGACAAGGAGGGGTTATGGCGACATTTGGGCGGTCGGACGAGCTGAAGGAAGCTCGGTTCGTCGACGTCAATCTGCGGGGGGCCCGGTTTCTCGAGTCCGATCTGAGCGAAGTGGTCATGCGCGGGATTGACGCCCGGAACATGGACATCGACGCGCCGTGGATCTCGGACAAGGACAGCTATCTGCGGGTCAACGGGGTCGACGTGTCGGCGTTCGTCGAGGCTGAGCTCGATCGACGGTTTCCTGGGCGGTCTCAGCGGCGTGCACAGGATCCGGAGGGACTGCGCTCGGCCTGGGCTGCCGTCGAGGCGACCTGGGCGAGCACCCTCGAGCGTGCCGCCGCGATGCCCGCTGGGTCGGTCGACGTGTCGGTGGACGGCGAATGGTCGTTCGCGCAGACATTGCGGCACCTGGTGCACGGCACGGACATGTGGATGGGGCGGGCGATCCTGGAGCTCGACCGGCCGTTCCACCCGATCGGTCAGGCGTACACCGCCGACGAGGCCGGCTCGGCCCCTTCGGCAATACCGCCGTACGCCGAGGTGCTCGAGGTTCGGGCGGATCGGCTCGCACTGGTGCGCGACTTCATCGCCTCGGTCACGCCGGAGGAGCTGGATGCGGCTCGCAAGAATCCGCACTCCCCCGCGCGCCCCGAGACCGTGCGCTCCTGCCTGCACGTCCTCCTCGACGAAGCGTGGGAACACCACCGCTTCGCCGTCCGCGACCTCGACGCGATCGAGGCCAGGTCCGACGCCTGACCCCACTCCAGCGCGCCGGTAGCCCAGGCGCACATGGCAAGATCGGCGCGTGCAGATCGGGATTCTTGGGTCATTCGAGGTTCGTTCGGACGCCGGCGTCGTCGCCGACGTACCGGGCGCCCGGTTGCGTGGCCTGCTGATCGCGCTGGCGCTCAGCCCGGGCCAGATCGTCCCGAAGGCGACGCTGATCGACTGGATCTGGGGCGAGAATCCACCGGCCGAGGCGGCGAACGCCCTACAGCGCCTCGCCTCCCGGCTCCGGAAGGTCCTGCCGGAAGGCGCGTCGGTGGAAGGCCAGACCGACGGCTACCGCCTGATCGT
Organism: Kribbella sp. NPDC051952; assembly: GCF_040680855.1. Lineage (NCBI taxonomy): Bacteria > Bacillati > Actinomycetota > Actinomycetes > Propionibacteriales > Kribbellaceae > Kribbella > Kribbella sp. NPDC051952. Next base: position 39,861 of record NZ_JBFAXQ010000032.1, on the reverse strand, counting down.
GGACCCCGACGCCGTCGACGCCATCCGGTTCGAACGCCTCCTCAACCGGGCCCGCGCCAACGAGGACCCGCGGCTGCTCCGGGAGGCGCTGGGCCTGTGGCGCGGCGCCGCTCTGCAGGACGTCGGCCTGCAGGACAGTGCGGCGTACGACGCAGCCGTCACCCGGCTCGAAGGCCTGCGCCTGACCGCCCTGGAGGACCGGTTCGATGCGGAGATCGCTCTCGGTAACGGCGCGGAACTGGTTACGGAACTGACCGACGTCGTGGCCGCAAACCCGGTCCGGGAGCGGCTCGTCGCCGCGCTGATGCGTGCTCTCGCCGCGGCCGGCCGCAACGCCGATGCACTGCTCTTGTACGAGCGCACGAGAGAGGCACTCGCCGACGAGCTAGGAGTCGACCCGTCCCCCGAGCTGTCCGCCGTCCACGTGGCACTGCTGCGAGGCGAGTTCGGACGACGCGAGGAGACCCGGACGAACAACCTCCGGGCCGAGCTGACCAGCTTCATCGGCAAGGACGCCGACGTCACCACGGTCCGCGAACTCGTCACCGGACACCGGCTGACCACCCTGGTCGGCCCGGGCGGCGCCGGAAAGACCAGGCTCGCCGCGGAGACCGCGCGTACGCTCGTCGGCGATCTCCCGGACGGCGTCTGGCTGGTCGAGCTAGCGCCGATCGGCGTGGACGGCGACGTTGCACAGGCGACCCTCGCCGCACTCAGCCTCCGGGACGGCCTGCTGGGCGAGGCCTCCGAGGCGGAGCCGACGGACCGGGTCATCACCGCATTGCGCGAACGCGAGGCGCTGCTGGTCCTGGACAACTGCGAGCACGTGATCGAATCGGCGGCAGAGTTCGCCCATCGCGTCCTCGGCGAGTGCCGCCGGCTGCGCATCCTCGCGACAAGCCGGGAGCCGCTCGGCATCACCGGTGAGGCGTTATGGCACGTCGTACCGCTGGCTCTACCCGCAGGCAACGCTGATCTGAGTGAGATCGAGTCCTCCCCTGCCGTGCAACTGCTACGCGACCGGGCCGCCGCCGTACGCACGGATTTCGCGGTGGATGCGCCCACGCTGGCGACCATGGCGCGGGTCTGCCGCGCGCTGGACGGGATGCCGCTGGCGATCGAGCTGGCCGCGGCAAGGCTCCGCACCATGTCCCTCGATCAGCTCGCCGACCGCCTCGACGACGTGTTCCGGCTGCTGACGGGTGGAAGCCGTACGGCGCTGCCCCGGCAGCGGACGCTCCGCGCGGTGATCGACTGGAGCTGGGAACTGCTGAGCGACGCCGAACGGACGGTCCTGCGCAGGCTGTCCGTCTTCTACGGTGGCGCGAGCCTGGAAGCGGCCGAGCGAGTCTGCGCCGGCGACACGGTCGAGTCCTGGCAGGTGCTCGAGCTACTGACCGCACTGACCGAGAAGTCGCTGGTGGTCGCCGACACCGACAAGGCGCCGCGGTACCGGATGCTCGGCACCATCAAGGAGTACGCCGCTCAGCGACTCGAAGAGGCGGGTGAATCGGAGCAGGCCCGGCACGCGCATCTCGCCTACGTCACCGAACTCGCCGAGACCGCGGAGCCGCATCTTCGCCGCGCCGAGCAGCTGGAATGGCTGGCCGCACTCGCCGCCGAACACGACAACCTCAGCGCCGCGATGCGTGCTGCCATCGCGGCCGGTGAGGCGCAGGGGGCGATGCGGTTGGCCGCGTCGGCAGGCTGGTACTGGTGGCTCGCCGGGCACAAAACCGAGGGCAGCGAACTGGTGATGGCGGCCACCCAAACGCCCGGCGAGGTGACCGACGAGATCCGCGCCATGGTCTACGCCTTCGTCGTGCAGTTCCTGAACTCCGGACCGGGCGACGAGCACCAGGCAGCGGAGTGGATCCACAAGGCCTACCGCTTCGGCCAGCTCAGCGAAAACCCGCATCCGGTGCTGGCGCTGATGGCCCCGCTCGTGAAGCTGCTGGAAGCGCAGGATCAGGTGCTGACCGCGTGGGAATCGCTGCTGGACCAGGAGGATCCGTGGGTCCGCGCGATGGCTCGCCTGCAGCTCGGCAAGATGGCGGTCATGCTCGGCCGCGAGGGGCACGACGCGGACGAGAATCTCCGGCTGGCCCTCGCCGAGTTCCGCGCCGTCGGCGAGCGGTTCGGAATCTCGTTCGCCCTGGCCGAGATCGCTGACCGGATTGCCACTCGCGGCGATTTCGCTGCCGCGTGCGACTACCTCGACCAGGCCGTCTCGGTCGTCACCGAATTCGGTGCGGTCGACGACGTCATCCGATTGCACTCGCGGCAGGCGGAGCTCTACTGGCTGCTCGGCGATCACGAGGCCAGTGCCGCCGCGATGGCCGAGGCCCAGCGGTACGCGGAGCGGGTTCCGTGGCCGGGTGCACTCGCCGTACTGGCGCTGTCGAAGGCGGAGGTCGCCGGTTGGAATCGCGACGCCGAGGAGGTGCGCCGGCAGCTCGGTATCGCGACCACCGTTCTGGGCGACGCAGCGGAACAGGCCAACGTCCGCGCGAATGTCCAGGCGCTGCTCGGCAACTTCGCCGACGATCTGGCTCAAGCTCGCGAGCATTGGGTCACCGCCGTCCAGGCGGCGACCGAGGCTGGACATGCGCCGATGATCGCGCAGGTCATCGTCGGGATCGCGAATCTGGCGTTGCGCCGCGAAGAGTACGAGCAGGCGGCGCGGCTGCTCGCGGCCGCCGTTCGCGTGCGCGGACTGCCCGATCTCGCCAACCCGGACGCGGTCAGGATCGAGCACGACGTACGACGTCACCTCGGCGAGGACCGATTCGCCGAGGTGACGCAGGAAGGTACGCAGCTGGACTGGTCGGAGTTGGTCGAGGCCACGCTCGCCTCATAGCCGGTCAGTTCGCCGCGCGCTGGACGATGATGTCGCCGTTCCGGGTCCGGGCGTGGACCATGACCTTGCCGTCCGGCTCGTCCCCCGACGAGGTGACGAAGTTGTGCACCGCGCCTCGCTCGCTGTTCGCGTCGATGGAAGCCGCGACGCCCGGGCTGATGCCGACCTCGATGTTTCCCGAGCCGTTCATCAACTTCGTCGTACCGTTGGTGAGCCGGCCGATCCGGACCGCACCGCTCGCGGTTCGCACGCTGACGTTGCCGTCGGCGCGATCGACGTCGAAGTCGCAGGCCGCACTTCCGAGGTCGATGTCGGCCACGGCGTGGCCGATCCAGACCTGCCCGCCCGAGTTGGACAGGGATACCGGCCCGTTGACCTCGGCGATCCGCAGTGCGAACGCCGCTCCGTCGACGTCGGCGCGCCCGGCGATGTGGCCGACCACGACCTCACCGGACGCGATGCTCGCCTCGAGTGCCTCGATGCGGTCGAGCTGGACCCGCCCCGATCCCATCTGCAGCTCACACTGCCCGACCGGGCCGTCGACCTCGATGGTCGAGTGGGCCAGGTCCGCAGCCAGGCTGGAGCCGGCCGGGAGGTCGATGCTGATGGCAACCCAACCGCTCTTCCTGCCGGCGGCCTTCGTCTTGACCGACAACTTGCCGTCGGCAAAGACGACCTTGGTCTTCTCGGCGGCCTTGACGTCGGTCGCGTTGTTGGCGTCGATGGGTTCGACCAGTACGACGGTCTCGGTCCGGTCGCTCGCGGTGATCCAGACCTGGGCCACGCCGACCTGGACGGTCGCGGCGATGGGTCCGGGGGTGGTGAAAGCAGGCATGATCACTTTCTCCTTGGCGGTCTGGGGTTTCAGGCGCGCTTGGCGAAGGTGGAACGGGCCCAGAGGTAGCCGACCAGGGCGATCCCGACGCACCAGGCGAGGGCGGGGATGACGTCGCTGCTGGCCGGTGCGCCGTTCAGCAGACCGCGCAGGGTCTCGATGATCGGGGTGAACGGCTGGTACTCCGCGAACTGCTTGAGTCCGGCACCCATCTTGTCCGCCGGGACGATCGCGCTGCTGAAGAACGGCAGCATGACCAGCGGTACGGCGGCCAGCCCTGCGGTCTCCGGAGTCTTGGCGAAGAGGCCCAAGGCAACGGTGAACCAGCCGGCCGCGAAACCGAGCAGTACGACGAGACCGATGACGCCGAGCCAGTCGAGCAGGCTCGCCGACGGGCTGAATCCGAGCAGGAACCCGACTCCGACGATCGCCGCGATGGCGACCAGGTTGGTCAGCAGACTGGCAATGACGTGGCCGGTCAGCACCGCGCCGCGGGGCACGTCCATGACCTTGAACCGGTTGATGATGCCCTTGGTCATGTCGGAGTTCACCGAGGTCGCGGTGGCCCCGAGGCCGTAGCAGACGGCCAGCAGCATCAGCCCCGGCGTCGCGTAATCGACGTAGTCGACGCCGACGTTGAAGGCGTCTCCGAGCATGTAGACGAACATCAGCATGACCACGACCGGCATCAGGACCGCGTTGAACACCGAGGTCGGGTTCCGGGTGATGTGCTTGAAGTTGCGACGCAGCATCACCATCGAGGGGGACTTGGCGCTCATTTTGCTACTACCTCCGTGTTGTGGCCCGTCAGGGCGAGGAAGACGTCATCAAGATCAGGGGTGTGGACGGAGAACTCTTCGGCGCTGAGCGAGTACTCGTCGAGCCGGTCGAGGACCGCTCGCAGCGACTTCGTACCGCCGTCGCTGGGGACCCGCAGGGCCAGGGCTTCGTCGTCGCGGGTGGCCTCGGGGAAGATCCGGGCGGCCGCGGCGAGCTCGTCGGTGCTGGTGAACCGGAGGCGGACGTGCGTACCGGGTAGTTGCCGCTTGAGCTCGTCGGGGGTGCCTTCGGCAACCAAACGGCCCTGGTCGAGTACGGCGATCCGGTCGGCCAGCTGGTCGGCCTCGTCGAGGTACTGGGTGGTGAGGAAGATGGTCACGCCGTCGGCGACCAGGCCGCGGATGATCGTCCACATCGTCCGCCGGCTGCGCGGGTCCAGCCCGGTCGTCGGCTCGTCGAGGAAGATGATCTCCGGGTTGCCGACCAGCGTCATCGCCAGGTCGAGCTTGCGGCGCATACCGCCGGAGTACGTCGACACCGGCTTCGTCGCGGACTCCACCAGGTCGAACCGCTGCAGCAGGTCGGTGACGATCCCGGCGTCCGCGCCGGTCAGGTCGACCATCAGTTGCAGGTTCTCCTGGCCCGTCAGCAGCTCGTCCACCGCCGCGAACTGACCGGTGACCCCGATCGCCGACCGGACCGCCTTGGCCTCGGTGTCGATGTCGTGGCCGGCGACTCGCGCCATACCGCCGTCGGCCTTCAGCAGGGTGGTCAGCAGGTTCACGGTGGTCGTCTTGCCCGCGCCGTTCGGCCCGAGCAGCGAGAAGATCGTTCCCGCCGGAACCTCCAGATCGATGCCGTCAAGCACGACCTTGTCGCCATAAGCCTTGCGCAGCCCGGAGACTGCAATCGCTGATCTGTTCATGTCCCCAACTTTCGGGGACCTCCCAGACACGTCCCTGACATCGCCCTGACACGGCTGTCCCGCCTGCGTCAGAGCCTCGAGAAGGTGTCAGAACGGCGGCAGCTGAGCGAGCTCCAGCACCGCGGCGGGCGGGAAGTCCGGCCACTCGCTGAGCGGGTCTTCGTCCAGGTTGCGCAGGCGCCCGTCGATGAAGCGCTGGGTGTTGCGCAGGGTCCGCACCGCGGTCGCGACATCCATCGAGCCGTCTTCCAGGGCGTCGGCGAACTCGTCGAGGTCGAGCAGCTCGTAGCGGATACTCCTCGGCGGCATCAGCAGGTCGATGTCCCGGTCGTGGATCACCAGCAGTCCCGGCTCCGATTCCTCCACGTCAACGAGATCGACGTACCACCCGCCTTCGAGCACCCCGCTGAACGTGTTCGGCTGGGCGATCTGGACCCCCTCGTCCGCGATCACGTAACAGCGGTCGACGGTGGGCCGGCCTGGTACCTGCCATCTGGGGAGGATCGGTACGTCGTACGCGACGACGTTGTCGCTGGTCCGGACGCCTGGACACCATTGGCCGGTGCGGTGGTGGACGCGGACCTTCTCAAGTTGCACGGAGGACAGTATGTCTGCGGGGTAGGCACAGTTGGGCGGACAGGAGGCCGGCTGCGGCGATCAGGAGCCACAGAGCCCAGGGGCCGATCGCGTAGACAGCGCCGCCGATGAGCGGGCCGGCGCCGGTGCCGATGGTGTAGGCGACGCCGTACAGGCCTTGGTAGCGGCCGACCAGCAGGGGCGGGGTCAGGGTGCCGAGGTGGGCGGCGGCGACGGAGCTGTACATCATCTCGCCCAGCGTCCAGACCAGCACGGTCGCCGCCAGGAGCGCCATGCCGGTCATGACGCCGGTGACCGCCAGCCCGATGCCGACGAGCAGGTTGCCGATGGCAAGGACGTACTCCGGTCGGTAGCGGGATACGAGGCTTGTGGTGGGTAGCTCGAGGACCAGCACCACCAGACCGTTGAGCCCGATGAGGAGGCCGAAGTCGCGGGCGGTCAGACCTATGTCGCTCACGTGCAGCGGGAGGCCGACCGTGGTCTGGATGTAGACGAACTCGGCTACCACGGTCATCGCCAGGAACCGGACCAGAGTCCGGTCGGCCAGCGCCTGTCGGTATCCACCCTTGTCCGCCTGGACGCCGGACCTGGGCTCGTCCTGCGGCTGGGGCCGGCCATCACGCAGCAGGGCCGCCACGACCACGCCGAACAGCAGGCAGGCGGCGGCGTTCACCAGGAAGAGTTCCGCATACGAAGTGCTCGCCAGCACGCCGCCGATGACGCCACCCAGGGCAGCGCCGATGTTCATCGCGAACCGGAACACCGCGAAGGCGGCCAACCGTTCCTGATTGGTCGCGACGGCATCAACCAGCACCGCCGCCGCGGCGGGTCGGTAGATCTGCGACGTCACGCCGATGAGGCCAACCACCGCGACGATCACCGGCAGCGGTCCGACGTACGGCACGGTCGCCGTCAGCGCGGCCGTAGTTACGCCGGACAGCACAATCGTCCACCGCCGTCCGAGCCTGTCGGCGAGATACCCGCCGATGGCATTCCCGAGCACACTGCCCAGCCCGGACACCCCCAACACCAACCCCGCAGCGCCGGCCGAGTAACCACGCTCAGTCAGGTACAACACGATGAACACAGGCAAGAAGTTGCCAACCTTGTTGACCAGGATCCCAACGCTCACCACCCAAACCCGTCCCGGCAACCGCCGCACGGCCGTCCAAAACCCCGGCTGCTCGCTCGGCCCGCCAACCCCCGACCCGGTGCTCACGGGATCGGCTCAGCGCGCTCGTGGATCGGCTCAGCGGGCTCGTGGATCGGCTCGGTGGGGAGGTGGATTGTTGCGGCGAGGCGTTTGCCGTGGGCTACTGCTTCGGCGGCGGACGCGCCGCGCGCGATGACGAGGCCGACCTTGTCCTCGTTCCACGTCAGCGGTGACACCTCGTCGCCCGGCCCCACCCTGAGCTCGAGATCGACGTACGCCGGATCCGCGCGTACGGCGTCAACCGCGGACACCTCCACAACCCGCCCCGGCTCGGGCGTGAGGAATCGGACAGCCGCCCCGCCCCGAGCCTCAGGCGATGCGACCAGCGGCTCAACCACACCGAACCCCGCCCCGAGTGCGTACCGCTCCATATCAACGCCGTACACCACCTCGGTGAGCTCGTTGATCCGATCACCACCGATACGGTTGTGCGACTCAACGATCCGCGGACCGCGCGACGTCAGCTTCACCTCGGTATGCGCCGGCCCGTTCCGCAACCCCACCGCATCAAGGAACTCGATCACCAACCGGGCGACCTCACCCAGCGTCTCGGCCGAGATGCCGCTCGGCTGCGAATGCCCGATCTCGACGAACCCAGAGACCAGGATCTCCTTGTCCGTCACGCCCACCAGCACATGCCGGCCGTTGAAACTCAAGCTCTCGACACTGAGCTCCGGCCCATCCAGGAACTCCTCCATCAAGAACTCTTCGAAGGAGTCGGCATCGGCCAGATCCCCCGTCACCCAATGCCCGTCATCAAGCGCCCGGAATCGCTCAGCCACCGCGTCCACGTCCGCCTGGTCCTGCACCCTGAACACCCCCAAGCTCCCCGATTCCCGGACCGGCTTGACGATGATCGGCAACCCATGCGCCTCAACGAACTCCCGAACGTCCTCCCCAGAACGCCCCACCGCCGAAGCCACCGGGCTGACCCCACGCTCCGCCAAGTGCCGGCGCATCCGCCACTTGTCCAGCAACAGTTCCACCGTGGCGACCGACTCCCCACGCAGCCCGAGCGCCTCGTTGATCTTTGCCGCCGGCAACAGCCCGAGCTCGAACAGCGACACAGCCGCCTCGAACGGATACGCGTCGTACAACGCTCGCACCAACGGCAGCAGCCGGTCGATGTCGCCGTAGTCGAGCAGCAATGCCTGCTCGACGAACGGCCAATGGCCACGCTCATACGCGTCCGGGTACTGAACGAGAACCACGTCCAACCCGAGCTCATGGGCCTTCCGCACCTGCTTGGGCTTGCCGCCGACGAGCAGAACCCGCGGCCGCCCACTGGGTACGACGTTCTCGGACACCGTCACTCCTTCTCAGTCTCGGACCTCAACACCAGTTAAGAGGTTATGCCGGTTACCTGCGTGAATGCAACCAGCTTTCGCGTTATGGTGGTGTCGCGAGGTTCTGAGAAGAGGAGATGAGAATCGTGGCGCCCAATCCGGCCCCGGCTCCGGGAGCACCGGCGTACGCCAACCTGCTCTGCGCGTTCGCCAACACCTACGACGTCGACGTCGATGCCGCTCAGCTCGACGCGTTCACCGATGCGTCCGCGCTCGCCGACTGGCTCCGCACCCACGACCTACTCGAGGCCGGCAAGCGCGCGACTGCCGGCGATCTCGACCTGGCCCGCACGCTCCGATCCGGGCTACGCACCGCGATGCTGCGTCACCACGAGGGCGAAGACACGTCGCCAGTCGCTGATCTCGACGCGACGTCAACCCGGCTGCCCCTCCGGATCGTCTTCGACGGCACCCGGCCACGACTCACCCCCGCCGTCGGTGGCGTCAAAGGCGGTCTGGCCTCACTCCTCGTAGCGGTGGCCGACGCACAAGCCGACGACACCTGGGTCCGCCTGAAGGTCTGCGCCGCTGACGACTGCCAGTGGGCCTTCTACGACACCTCGAAGAACCGTTCGAAGCACTGGTGCTCGATGGGCGTCTGCGGCAACCGCCAGAAGACGCGCACCTACCGAGCCCGCCAACGAACCGGCAAGGTTTAGCAGAAAATCCGTGTGATTGTGTCGGATCGGGGTGGAGGGGTTCGTGGAAGAGGTAAAGGGCGCCAACGACGGAGCCCAGATCGCACACTTCTAGGAGAGCATCATCATGACTGCTACCTACACCTTCGACGTCTTCTCCAGCCTCGATGGCTTCGGCTCCCACACCGGCGACTGGGGCGGTTACTGGGGCAAGCAAGGCCCTGAATTCCTCGCACACCGCCTCGCCCAGTACAGCGAGAACCCGCGGATGGTCTTCGGAGCCACGACGTACCGGACGAACGTGGAGATCCTTGCCGCAGGCATTGAACTCGAAGCGCTCGACCCCTGGGTCGCCCGGATGCGGGACCTGCCGGCGACGGTAATCTCGAGCACACTGCAGGAACCACTCGACTGGCCGGACGCGACCATCGCGAGCGGCGACGCCGTCGACATCGTCGCCCGCCTGAAGAACGAGTCCGACGTACCCCTGCGCTCCCACGGCAGCCTGTCGCTGAACCGAGCACTGCTCGCCGCCGGCCTGGTCGACCGCATCCAGGTGACCCTGTTCCCGGTGATCACCGGCCAAACGGGAGCGGCCCCGATCTTCCAGGGCGCAGCCGACCTCGACCTCGAACTCATCGAACACCACACCTTCGACAACAACACCCAAGAACTCACCTACCGCCCCACCCTGCACACCTGACCTTTCAAGCCTGACTCAAAGGTCGATGCCCTGACACCCGGCGGTGTTCGACTGATTGTCGACCGGACGATTGTCGACAAGAGGTGAGAGGGCTTCATGGGAATCGGAAAGCGCACAGTCATGGCGGCACTGGGGCTGCTGATGAGTTGTCTGGCGGTCGGCGCAGGGGTGACACCTGCCCAGGCGGTTCAGCAGGACGAGCCAGGCGACGGGCTGGTGGCGGCCGCAGCGCCGACTACGTCTCCGGCCGCGGCGTACCGCGTGTATCTCCCGCCCGGCAGCCCCAACGTCACCTGCTCCGTCGGCTACGCGTGTGCCTCGGTGCCCTACGGGAACGGGTACTACTGGTTCAAGTTCTACAAGTACGGCACTTACACCTTGTACAACTGGTACGGCGTCGGAGTGACCGACAACACCCAGGGGTTCGGAGCCGCGATGCGGATCCTCGGTGCCAACGGCGCGGAGATCGGCTGCGAGCCGCCTCCGGTCCGGGACCTCTACAACTGGACCCCGGTCTACTACATCAAGCTCACCGCGGCCCCCTGCTAACGACTTGACCTTGACGTTGCGTCAACGCTTCATCCTGCTGGCAAGAGCTTCCTCGGAAGGCGACGGGAGCAGCCACAAGGGAGTCGGATGAGCATTCGCGTGCACGGTCTGGAGAAGTCGTACAAGGAGCTGCATGTCTTGCGCGGCGTGGAGTTCGAGGTCGAGCAGGGCAGCATCTTCGCCCTGCTCGGCTCGAACGGGGCCGGCAAGACCACCGTCGTACGGATCCTGTCGACGCTACTCAAGGCTGACGCGGGCACGGCAACGGTCAACGGGTACGACGTTGCGACGCAGGCTGCCGACGTACGTGAGTCCATCAGCCTGACCGGGCAGTTCGCCGCGGTCGACGAGATCCTGACCGGTCGGGAGAATCTCGTACTGGTCGCCAGACTGCGGCACCTCGAGGACCCGGGCGCGATCGCCGACGACCTGCTCGCCCGCTTCGCCCTGACGGACGCCGGTGGGCGGAGAGCCTCGACGTACTCAGGTGGCATGCGTCGCCGGCTGGACATCGCGATGAGCCTGATCGGCAGTTCGCCGGTCATCTTCCTGGACGAGCCGACCGCCGGGCTCGATCCGGAGGCGCGCATCGAGGTGTGGCAGACCGTCAAGGAGCTCGCCCGCGACGGTACGACGGTGTTGCTGACGACGCAGTACCTCGACGAGGCCGAGCAACTCGCCGATCGGATCGCGATCCTGCACCAGGGCCGGATCATCGTGAACGGCACGCTCGCCGAGCTCAGGCAACTCCTGCCGCCCGCGAAGATCGAGTACGTCGAGAAGCAGCCCACCCTCGAGGACGTCTTCCTCACCCTCGTCGGCGACGGCCTTGGGGACAGGTCATGAGCGCGCAGTACGTCGGCGACATCGCCGTACTCACAGGCCGAACGCTGCGCCACGTCACCCGCAGCGCGGACACGATCATCACGACCGCGATCACGCCGATCGCCATGATGGTGATGTTCGTCTACGTCTTCGGCGGCGCGATCGACACCGGCCCGGTCGAGTACGTCGACTATCTGCTGCCGGGCATCCTGCTCATCACGATCGCGTCGGGCATCGCGTACACCGCGCTGCGGTTGTTCACAGATCTGAACACCGGGATCTTCGAGCGGTTCCAGTCCCTGCCGATCGCGCGGTCGGGTGTGCTCTGGGCACACGTGCTGACCTCGCTGGCCGCCAACCTGATCTCGCTCGTGGTCGTCGTGGTCGTCGCGCTGATCATGGGGTTCCGCTCGGGAGCCGGCGTACTGGCGTGGCTCGGGGTCGTCGGCATCCTGCTCCTGTTCACCTTGTCGCTCACCTGGATCGCCGTGATCGCAGGCCTTTCCGCGAAGACGGCCGAAGGCGGGGGCGCGTTCTCGTACCCGCTCATCTTCCTGCCGTTCATCAGTTCGGCGTTCGTGCCGACCGAGACGATGCCCGGCCCGGTGCGGTGGTTCGCCGAGAACCAACCGGTGACGTCGATTGTCGACACGATCCGTGCGCTGTTGGCCGAACAGGCTGTTGGCGACGACATCTGGACCGCGCTCGCCTGGTGTGTCGGCATCCTCGTCGTCGCGTACTTCTTCGCGATGGCCGCCTACCGCCGCAAGATCGCCTGAGGCAGTCTGAGGGACATGCTCACCATCAGTCAGCTAGCGACGTACGCCGGGGTGACGACGCGGGCGGTGCGCCACTACCACCAGATCGGGTTGCTGCCGGAGCCTGAGCGCGACCAGTCCGGGTATCGCTCGTACGACGCGGACGCCGTCGTACGCCTGATCCGTATTCATGCGCTGGCGGACGCGGGTGTGCCACTGGCCCGGGTGCAGGAGCTTCTCGACGCCGGGCCGGAGGAGTTCGCCGATGGCGTGCAGGAGATCGACAAGGAGCTGCGGGGCGAGATCCGGCGAGTGCAGCGCACTCGCAAACGGCTTGCCAGGCTGGCCGGTGGACAGCACCTCGCGCTCCCGGAGTGCGTCGTGGACTACCTCGATCGGCTGCGCGATCTCGGCGTCGAGGAGCAGTACATCGAGCTGGAGCGGGATGCCTGGATCATGGTCGCGGCCCAGGTACCGGACGCGATCGAGGCCGTGATCGCCAGGAAACACGAGGATCTGAACGACCCCGACGTGATCAAGCTCTACAGCCTACTCAACGGCGCCGTCGAGATGCCGGCCGACGACGCACGGATCGTCGAGTTCGCGGACATCATCGAGCGACTGGCGATCCGGGCCGCGGCGGCCGGTGAACTGGACGCCACCGCGTTCGACGACGGGTTCGCCGCCCTGCTCGACGCCACCATGCTCAACTCCTCCCCCGGCGCCGAACGCCTGCTGGCAATCCTCGAAGCCCGAGGCTGGCAAGGCTGGACCCGCCTGCACCAAGTACCTCGGTCTGCCGGTTAGGCCGGGCTCTCTCCGGCCCGCCGCGAGGCTGGTCAGGTCGAGGGGAGTCTGCTCAGGATCTCTTTGGCATCGTCGTTGTCGGGGTCGAGGTCACTGGCGCGTTGGAGGGTGCTTCTGGCCAGGTCGAGCTGCCCGTCGAGCTGATGGGCGCATCCGGTCATCGTCCATGCAGGCGATGAGTCCGGACGCAAGTCGGTCCACAGTCGCAGGAGCGGCCAGACCATGCCCGGGCGATGCAGCTCGATCGCTCCCCACGTGGCGTCGACGAACCCCTCGTCGTCGAGATCGAACTCGGCCGGCTCAACCGCGGCCAGCCGGTGGAACTCCGCCTTGGCAGCCTCCGGCCCCGACGCTCTCAGCACCTCGGCGACGGGCCCGACGACAGAGCGCGGGAACGCGCCCAGGTCGCCCGTCCCGTCAGGCTTCGCCGAGAGCGGGACATCGGCGAGCGCGATATCGAGCGCCGCCGCGGCGATGTCCGAAGCGGGGACGTTGTTGGAGTTGGCCAGTACGACGACGCCCGTACGCAACTCAGGCACCAGAACGAACCTCGACCCGAACCCAGGGTCCGAACCGGCGTGGCTCAACGTTCGATGCCCGCGGTAGTTCCCCACGAACCAGCCGAGGCCGATCGCGTCCATCCAAGGAGGGCGCCCGATCGAGTGCACCGGCTCCCACATCAAGTCGAGCACACCGGCATCCAGCCGCGCCCGCTGCTCGTCAGATTTCTCGACTGGTTCGAAGTGGGCCACCATCCAGCGGCACATCTCCACGACATTGGAGTGCAGAGTCGAGCTGGGGGCATGACGCCTGGTGTACGGATAGGCGTCGCCGGGCACCGACAGCGGCATCCCCACGTGTGGTGACGCAGCCAGGTCCGCAGGCACCTCGCCGCGCAGGAAGGTGCTTTGCCGCATCCCGAGCGGTTGCAGGACTTGTCGGCGTACGGCGTCCTCGAATGTCGTATCCATCACCCTCGACAGCAACAACCCGAGCAGCTCGAACCCCGCGTTGGAATAGGAGAACGCCGATCCCGGCTCCGCCTGCAATCGCCAGCCCGACAGGCTCCGGGCGAACTCGCTCAGCGCGTCATCCCCGAGCTGAGGATCGTGCCAGGCGTAGTCCATCACATCCGGAAGCCCACTCGTGTGGCTCAACAGCCGCCGAGCTGTAACCTCCCCAGCGCGTCCGTCAGCCAAGGTGAACTCAGGCACCCACTCGGCAATCGGCGCATCCAGATCAAGCCCTTTGTCAGCCACGACCGACGCGATCGCCGTAGCAACAAACGGCTTGGACACCGAAGCCAGATGAAACATCGTCTCCGGCGTGACGTCGGCCCCACTACGAACATCGCGTACGCCGAACCCCCGCGAGACAACCACCTCATCCCGCACCACCCCAACGGCCAACCCCGCCACATCATGCGAGCCGACAAACCCCTCAACCAGAGGCCACAGCCCATCCTCCACCCGCCCCTGAAACCCCACCCCAAGGTTCATCTCTCGACAGTACGCCGCCGCGGCTACCCTGGCTGCCTCCCAACAGCAACCGTGGAGGAAAGCTTGTACACGCCGACTCCCAACGAAATCGCGCTCGCCTTCGACCTGGGCGACCCCGACGGCGACCTCATCCATGTCCGGCGCGGCGACACCGACGCCTGGCGGCTCAACACCTCCACCGGCAGCTACTTCGTCAAGGGGTATTTCCCGACCACTGCCCAGTTCAACGGCGAGCACTTGACCGACCAACTCGCTGCCGCGATGGCGTTCGAGCGCAGGGCATTCGACGCGGGCGTGGACATGCCGGAGCCGATCATGCCGACCGATCCCGTCCTGGGCTGGCTGACGCGTATCGAAGATCGACTGTTCCGCGTCTACCCATGGATCGAGCACCGCTCTGGTGGCGACGTCTCGACCTGGCTTGCCCGCACAATGCTGCAAGTCCATCAACTACAACCACTCGACGAGGTCGGCCTACCTCAATGGTGGCGGCAGGCGATCCATCCGCCGGCGACCTGGCAAGGCTGGTCCACGAATGATCGCGACTGGGCGGAGCTGTACGCCGACAGCCTTCCGCACATTCTCGCCGTCACCGAACGCATCGCCGACCTCTGCGACCACGTCCCAGACCTGGTGACGACGCACGGCGACTTCAAGCCGCACAACCTCGTCATCTCCGCCGACGGCCCCGTCCTGGTCGACTGGGACAGCGTCCGCACCGACAGCGCCGCCCTCGAAGCAGCCCGCGTCGCCTACATCTTCGCAGCCGGAAACCCCCAGCAGACAAGGGAAATCCTCACCGCGTACGCCGCAGCCGGCGGCAACCTCGCCTGGCCAGGACCCGACCTCTTCCTCAGCGTGGCCAGAAACCACATCCAGGTCCTCAGCGAACAGATCCGAGTCTCGCTCGGAGAAGCCGCACCGGCCCGCTGGATGGGTGACGCCGCAACCATCGAGACCAACATCAGCGAGAACCTACGAGCCCTCCCCGCCAAGCTCGCCCAACTACGTGAGCTCGCATCCAGCGTCGGGCCGTAATTGAGTTCGGCCTAGCGGCATCGCGGACGATACTCATCCAATGCCGCGAACCTCCCTCCCCTCAGTCATCTTCCTCAACGGCCCCTCGTCCGCCGGCAAGACAACCCTGGGCAGAGCACTCCAGGACGCATTGGACGTGCCGTATCTGCTGATGGGCTTGGACACCTGCTTCGCGATGGTCCCCTCGCAATGGGCCGGCGGCCCGATGGGAGCCCATCGAGCCCAAGGCTTCCAGTACGTCGATCTCCCGCCCGAGGACGGCAATCCCGTCACCGGCATCTCCTACGGCCCGATCGGTCTGCGCATGCTGCAGGGTTTCCACCGAGCCGTGCGCGAGTTCGTTCAAGCCGGAAACCCCGTAATCATTGACGAAATGATGCTGGGCCCCGAGGCCAGAGACCACTGGTTCACAACCCTCGCAGACCTGGACACCATCACCGTAGGCGTCCGCTGCGACCTCAAAGAACTGGAACGCCGAGAACTTGCCCGAAAGAACCCCCGGGGCTTGTCCCGCTGGTCCGAACACCGATCCCACGAAGGCATGCCGTACGACCTCTGGGTAGACACAACCACCCAAACCCCAGAAGCCACCGCCCAGCAGATCCTGACGGCCCCTTGATCAACCCGGCTCTGCTCCCCTGAACTCGTGGCTTGACCTGGAGCGCGCTCCAGGTCAGAGGCTGGAGCCATGAATACACCCACGATGGCCCTCGGGACGATGTACTTCGGCACGAGGGTGGACGAACGGACCGCATTCTCGATCCTCGACCGGTACGCCGAACTGGGCGGAGCCTTCATCGACACCTCTAACAACTACAGTTTCTGGACCTCCGAGACCGGCTTCGGCGGCCAGAGTGAGGCGCTGCTGGGCCGCTGGCTGGCGTCGAACTCCGGAGTGCGTGTCCGTCTCAGCACCAAGGTCGGTGCTCAGCCCACGCGGGTCGGCGGGTTCCCCGACCACCTCGAAGGGCTGAGCGAGGACGTCGTACGCGGAGCCATGGCACAGAGCTTGGAGCGGCTGGGCGTGGACGCAGTAGACCTGTACTGGGCGCACGTCGAAGACCCGGCCGTCCCGGTGGAGGACCTGGTCGCGACGTTCGGCGGGCTGGTCCGTGATGGCCTGACCGCTCGTTGGGGCGTGTCGAACCACCCGTCCTGGCTGCTCGAACGGATCCGAGCTACCGCCGAACGCAACGGCCACCCGCAACCAACCGCTTATCAGCAGCGCTACTCGTATCTTCAGCCCGCCGGCGGCATGGAGGTGGAGGGTCAGCCGATCCCGCTCGGAATGCTGTCACCGGACGGCCTCGACTTCCTGCGACGCAACCCGTCGTTCGAGGGCTGGGTCTACACCGCCACGCTCCTGGGCCGCTACGACCGCGACGACCGCCCACTCGAGACCGAGTACCGCCACCCAGGCACCGAACGACGGCTGGCGGCGCTGTCGCGTATCGCCGACGCGCGCGGCCTCCGACCGGGCCAGGTTGTGCTCGCATGGCTGGCCTCCGGCAGCCCGGCACTGACCCCGATCGTCGGAGTCAGCAGCATCGAACAGCTCGAGCAAGCCGTGGCAGGCGCATCCACCACCCTCACCGAGGACGAACTGGCGACGCTGAATGACGCCTAGGCGTCGACAGCCTCAATTGCGGAATGTGAGTCAGGACGTCGCATCCGCCGTACGGCGCAGTTCCGCGCGGTACCAGTCCGTCTTCTCCTCGACCCGGGCGAGGGTCGCGTCGAGCTCGGCCATCCTCGCCCGGATCGAGGCGGCATGCTCCTCAAGCAAGGCGACCCGCTCCGGCATCGTCGTCTCGTCCCGGCTCAACTCGCCGTACCGCCGCAACTGCTCGATCGACATACCCGTATCCCGCAAACAACGCAGAAACCCAAGCATCCAAAGATCGCCGTCGCTATAAACCCGCCGCCCACCAGCACTACGCTCGATCCGCGGCAAAATCCCTTCCCGCTCGTAATACCGCAACGTATCAATACTGAACCCAGATTCAGCAGCCGCCTCAGCCGGCGAATAAGACCCCATCCCAAAAACCTAACACCCCACCTGGACCCAACTCCAGCTCCAGCTCCACCCAAGGACGGCTGCATGACCCCGCCTCAACTGCTGCTCGTCGACCTCGACGCCGATCTCGTCTCAGCCTGGCGAGACGCCTTCGCCGCACAGATCGACGAAGGCGCGGTCGAGGTACACCAAGGATCGTTGCTGGACGTGCTGCCGGCCGTCGACGCCGTACTGACGGCAGGAAACAGCTACGGCCAGATGGACGGCGGTGTCGATCGAGCACTCGCCGGATACTGGCCCGATGTTCAGCGGTCAGTCTGGGCAGCGGTAGCTGACGAGCATCACGGTTACCTGCCAGTCGGGGCAGCGAGTGTGGTTCCCACCGGCGGCGAGCCTTGCCGTTGGCTTGTCTATGCACCGACCATGCGCGTACCGATGCCGCTGTCAGGCGAGATGGATATCGCCGTGCACAACGCCTTCTGGGCGGGCCTGTTGGCCATTGACCGCCATCCCGCCGCCAACACAATCACGAGAGTCGCCGCACCTGGTTTCGGTACCGGCTACGGCCGCGTACCACCCGCCCGAGCCGCCCAACTCATGTCCGCCGCCCACACCATGTGGCGCTTACCAGCCACCACGAGCATCTCCCAACGCGAACACCTCCTCCACCAAGCCAAGTAGCCCCGGCCGAATCAGGACACCGAGGTGCGGACCGCCCGGCGACACGACAGGTGTCCTACTGCTTCTGCAAGGTCTACATTTGTTGGTCGTGATGGTTGATGACCCGGGATCTCGTGAAGAGGATTCGGTCGCTGGGGATACAGCTCGGGACAATGATCTTCTAGTTCCTGGTTTGACGGTTCAGCGTGAAGCCCCGTGCGTGTCGATGCAGGCTCAATTGATCGGCACTCTCGAGATCGACACCTCGACCAACTGCCTGGTAGTCCGCATTCCAGTCGGCCCCGACGAAAGGCTCGTCGACGTCGACGTTGCTTGGCCCCCAGGCTGGAGCGTCGCAATCCACGACGGCGAGATCGTCCTGATCGACGCCACCGGCCAACCGACCCGGCGATTGGGTGATGAGGTGTGGGTCGGAGGAGGGTCCGTGGACACCGACCGGGCCAATGTTGACCCGTGTACAGGCAGCAAACGGGTATACATAGCATCCGGATTCAGCGGCCCGTTAGCCCCCTGATTCTCCCCGCCTGCCAAGCCCTCGGAAGGTCCCGAGCCAACGGCCATCGTTGTGCCAACAGACACGTTGAGCAGCTGATTCCTGGCGCGCTGCGACCTGGAACCATCACGGAAGGACCAACGCCTGATGACCGTCGACGAGGCACAGTTCTACCCCGACCTCGACGCTGACGAGCGCACCACCCTCAGCCAGTTCCTCGATCAGTACCGTCATCGGGTGCTGACCCGATTCGGGCGGCTGACGGATGAGCAGGCGCAAACCAAGTCCCTACCGGCAACCAACCTGACCCCAGGCGCCGTGGTGAAGCATCTCGCGCACGTGGAGGACCACTGGTTCATCGCGCGCGTTGGCGGCGGCGTTCTGCCTGAGCCCTGGGCGTCCGCGCCGTTCGACACCCAACCGAACTGGGACTTCGAGTCCGCAGCCAACGACACCGTCGAGGCAATCGCCGAGCTCTACCGAGCAGCCTGCTCACGCAGCCGCAACGTCGCAAGTCAACTCCCTAGCCTCGACACCACCGCGCCCCGACCATCATTCGGCAAAGGTCCCGTGACCCTTCGATGGGTAATGGTGCACATGCTCGAAGAAACCGCCTGCCACGCCGGCCACCTAGACCTCCTAACCGACCCACTCCCCACACGCCCCCGCTCCTAGAAACCAGCGCATGTTCGCACTCGAGAACCCCGACTTCGTGACCCTCGCGCGGATCGCGGTAGGTGAGGGCGGCTCGGGGCTACTTCTTGAGCGAGATCTCGGTGATCGGCGAACCAGGCGGCAGGTCCTTCAGTTGTCGTCGAAGCTGACCGCAGATCGAGGACGCGACCACGTAGTCCATTGCTTCGACGTTGCCTGACGTGATCTCGCCGCCGAGCGCCGGGTGCACGCTGAACATGAGCACCTGGGACGGACCAGGTACGACGCCGCGCTGCTGGGCGCCGATCGCGATACCGCCAAGGAGGTACTGGTCTTGCCCCTCGGGCGTGTTCAGAGCGCCTTGCAGCGCCTCAGCGTCGGGCCACTCCAGAGTGAGCGTGCCCTCCAGCGAGTCCAGAAACCAGACTCCGTCCGGCCCTTGCAGGAAGACGTCGCCGAACATCGATGCGGCAATCGGCCGCAGGTCTCGATCACCGATAAGCCAGGCCCAATCGGCGAGCCCTCGGGCAAACGTCTCAGCGTCGAACCGACGGATCATCTCCACGCCACAACGGTACGACGACCCTAGATCCTCGCGACCAAGGCGGCGGGAGCGGATCTTCGCTCCCCCGGGCGCACCACCGAAAGCGCCTGGCGGTCGGGACGGTGTGGGTTTACAGCCAGCCGGCCGCGGTGGCCACGGTCTTTGCTACGTCGGCCACCGGGCGATCGGTGGTCACCGTGAAGTCCTCCACCCCGGCGAGATCGAGGATCTGCTCGAGTTCCGGCGCGCGGCGCAGGTGCCATTGGAGGCCGTCGTCGTTCCTCAGTCCCGTGTCGCTGGATGAGCCGCTGCCGTATGACCTCCAGATCCGCGCTCAACCTGCACACGGCGACATCGACGCCAATCGCTCCGGCGTACCGCTCCCGATCCTCTCGGCTCTCTACAACGCCGGCCAGCACCAGACGCTCCGCGCCCGCGTCGAGGTAGTTGCGCGCCATACTCCGAAGATTGCGCAACTGCAGGTCGAAGTTGAACGGGTCATCTGTCGGGCTTGGCCAGTAGCAGGCCAGCCAGTCGAGGTCGATGACAGCGTGCGGAATCGCGGCTCCAGCAAGCAACTCCCCCACAGCCTCCGCCACCGAGGTCTTGCCCACCCCCACGGACCCGGTGATGAGCAAAGCCCCCTGCGACTGATCCCCGTTGGCGCCCACCGGACGATCCTTGTTCATCGTTTTGTGGATGACAAGTCACGCCCGACGATGCCGAGAGCACCCCATCCGTCGCGCGAGGCCGGCGGGGCATCGGCGATGCTGTGGGTGTGGAGTATGTGTCCAGAGTGCCGCGATCGCCGCTGGACGGACTGATCGACGACCTCTACTACCTGGACGGTACGGCGCCGTACGCGCGGCTGACGCTGCCGCCGGCGCCGATGGCGCTGCTCATCGTCAACCTCGGGGCGCCGTTCCACATCCGCAGCGGCAGCGACAGCGAGACGGCCGAGTACGCCGACGGCTGCGTCGTCACCACGCCCACCCGCGCGTGGGACTTCGGCTACCCACCCCGGACCCGGTCCGTCGGCGTGCATTTCAAGCCGTGGGGGCTGGCGCCGTTCCTGCCGATGCCCGCGGCCGAGCTGTGCGACCGGCCGGTGACGGTAGAGCAGGTTTGGGGCCGGTCGGCCATTACTGAGCTGCGAGACCGGCTGGCCACGGCGGACGGACCGTACGAGATGCTGACGCTGCTCGAGGAGGAGATGATGCGACGGCTGTGCGAGACCGCCGGCCTGGGGCTGGTCCGTCATACGAGCAGCGTCATCGCCGCGACCAGCGGGGCGGTGCCGGTCGGCGACCTGACCGTGGCAACCGGTGTCAGCAGCACTCATCTGGCGAAGCGGTTCAAGGAGCTCATCGGCGTCACGCCGAAGCGGCTGGCCCGCACCCACCGCTTCGCCACCACATTGTTGACAATCGACCCCGTCGAACCGGTCGACTGGGGCGAGCTCGCCGCGGGCGCAGGCTACTTCGATCAAGCCCACTTCGGCCACGAGTTCCAGGCATTCACCGGGCTCACGCCGACCCGGTACCTCGAAGTCCGGCGGCAGTTCCTGCGCGAACATCCCGGCCACGCGCTGGACGGTTGGTCGCTGCCGGCCGATTGATTTCTTACAAGAGCGAAAGGCCACGAGACGCTAATTTGTGGGCACCCCAAACCAGAGGAGGGCCCAATGGGCACGGTCGTCATGTACGCAACGGTGTCGGTGGACGGCTTCATAGCCGACGAGAACGACCAGCCCGGACCGCTGTTCGACTGGTTGCTCAGCGGTGACGTGCCGTTGGACGAGAGCGGTGTCGTGAAGGTGTCGCAGACGTCGTACGACTACACCCGGCCGTACTGGGACCAGCTCGGGGCGACAATCGCCGGTCGCCACGTCTTCGACATCACGGACGGCTGGGACGGGAAACCTCCGGGCGGGGTCGACCACGTGGTCGTCGTAACGCACCGGCCGGCGCCCGACGGCTGGGACCCCGAGGCACCGTTCCACTTCGTCGACGGCGTCGAGGCAGCCGTCGCCAAAGCCCAGGAGCTTGCAGGCGACCGCATGGTCGAGGTAGCCGCCGGCGACGTCGGCGGCCAGATGCTTGCCGCAGGCCTGGTCGACGAGGTCCGCATGGACGTCGTCCCCGTAATCTTCGGATCCGGCAAGCCCTACTTCGGCCCGATCAACGCCCAACACCTACTAGAGGACCCCGACGTAGCAATCCAGGCCAACCGAGTCCTCCACCTCCGCTACCAAGTACGCCACTGACCGCCCTGTCGTCCGACAACTGGTGTGCGACTCTGCGCGGCCTTCGACGACGCAGGGTGGCAGTCTTAACGGACGGATCTGCCGATGTCAGGCATGCTCAGATACCCGTCGGCCAAAGTTCGAACTCACGCGGTCGCACCGAGACCATCTCGCCGAGAACGCCAGGCGGCGGTTCCCCGTCTGCCTCAAGAAGAAGGATGGAGTCGCTCACTCGTAGCGTTACTACAGCACCCTCGACGTGCTCGACTACGCCGATCAATGACGTCCATCCTCTGTTCGCGCAAATCCGGCTGAGACCGTGAGGTTCTCGCCCCAGACCAGGTGGCCGACAGTCGCCACCTCCACATGGTGGGTCTCGCGGGCGCTTGGAAGCTCCTCACTCCGCCACCGCGCTGTCAGAGTGCCCACCGGCGTCTCACATTGCACGATCGCCGGTTCGTCGTCATGAACCATCAGTACCTTGATCAACACCTAGCCGATCCTGCCCCATCGATGCACGCATCACGTCCGGTTGCCGCGATCAGCGCGGTCCGTTGGACGGCTGCCGACGACTCATCAGCAACCGAGAGTCTTTAGCCTCCCGAGTCAAACAGAAGAGGCCCTCTCCCGACCGGGAAAGGACCCCCGACCTGTGGTGGAGGTCCTAGTTCGTTACTCAAACCAGACCCATCTCCTGAATCAGCTACAAAAAGTGATTGATGCTGCGGAGAGTGACCCGCAGTCGGAAACTTTCACCGCGCCGTCACGTAAAGTACGTGTATCACTACGGGATTGTCTCGACCAGCAGACAGCTACAAAGCTTGTCGAGCTGTACGAGGCCGGCGAATCCAGCGGGCGGCTTGCAGAGTTGTTCCAGTTGCCGAAGCGGTATGTGCTTGATGTGCTGCGCGGGGCAGGCGTAGAGGTCCGGCTGCCCCGGATGAGTTCGACCGAGGTTCGGCAAGCCACACAACTGTACGCCGCGGGACTGTCGCTGGCAGACGTAGGCAAGCGGATGGGTCGTAGTTACTCGACGATTCACAAGGCTCTGAAGCGGGCGGGAGTAAGGATGCGAGACACACACGGGCGGGCGTAGCGGGGTGACTAACTATCGAGACGTGTCGACGTCCAACATCTTGAGTAGTGCCGTCACATGCATGAGCGACAGCGTCGCATTGATCCTTGTGTACTGGCGACGCGATACGCCGTGAGCACTCGCATGCCGGCTAAAGGTAATGGGTATCTTGTCACCCTTGTCGGGCCAGTACGTACCGTGTGCAGACCAGACGGCCCCAAGGACGATAGCCACACGAATGGGATAGTCGTCCATATTGAGACGCTGCTTCTGGTTGGTGACCTTACCTCGATGGTCGCTGAACTCCGCACGAAGCACACTGTCAAGCAGGTTTGCGCTGAGCGCCTGCGACGGTGCGGAGCTGGCGCCAAGCAGCGACTCAGCTGACAGGCGCGCGAACTGAACATGCTCACTGAGGCCGGGGTCCTCAATGCTATCCAGCACCTGGACGCACGACTCCCCTATAGTCTTCCAGTTTCTGCCAATGACGCTTCTGCGCTTGGCCGGCGTCGGCGCAGCAAACACTTTCTCTAGTACGTCGGTGGGTGGGATCCATGCCAACGGCAGACCTTCATCCAGCAGCAGTGTCTCAAGCAGATCGACACTGAGACCACTCGCACCACGCCAATTCGGCGGCAGTATCGACTCGACCACTTGGCGGAGCCGCTCAAAGATCTTGCCGAACTGCTCGCGCTGCAAGAGGTGTGTCGCCTCAAGTGCGGGCTTCAGCCCCTCGAGCAACGTCTGGTTTAGCTCGGCGAGGTTCGGAAAGAGCGTCTCGTAGTCGATCTTCAGTGCAGGAAGTACAAGGTGCGAGAGGTCGGGCTTCGGCATATTGGCTGCGACGGTCTTCAACATGCCTTCGAGCTGTGGCGCGATCCGTGCCGCAAAAGCCTTATTGACCTCAACCAGGTGAGGTTGCACAGCCTTCGTTATCGCATCAGCCAGCCGCTTTTGCAGCTCTGGGGACAATTCCTCGATAAGTATGTCGCCCAGCGATTTGCCCGCTCGTCTTTCCTTGTCACCGTTCATCAGTCTCTATTGTGACACATTAGGCGAGGTTCTATCTAACGGATCAACTTCCGCCTACACTGACTCCGATTGCGAGTGATCGACAACCTTGATGAGGTTTGCGTCGTAGTCGTACCAGCGTTCAATCACGGCATCGTTGTCGGTATACTCAAACAGTTTGCGAGCGTACCCGTACGATGCGTCCGGCTCGCCGCTCTCAGTGATGATGTTCTCTTCGATCTGGCGACCGTCTTGGTTATAGGTCAGTTCGCGACCGCTCCGCGCTCCTTGATACTTCATATACTTTTTGGATCGGCGGCCGGTTTTTGGATCGTAGGTGTAGTACCACACATCTTCTTCGATGTGCCACCCGCCGCTGCCATCTGGCGAGTACATACGGTTTTCGACGACCCGACCTTTGGCGTCGTAGATGAATTCTTTGAAGTTGATCAGCTTCGCGTTCTGAAGTACGTCGACTCGCTGAACGACGCCTTCCTCCCAGTATATGCAGTACGACGAGCCGGTCGGCGCTATCTGCGTAAGCGACCCGATGCCGGTTGGCTGCCCGAGCGGCGAGATCTCAAGTGATTTGTACCACCGACTGCCACTGAATGAGTCGGAGGGCAGACCGACTTTTCTAGCTAACTTTCGCATATTCTCACTATAGCAATTACGCTTCGTAAAATCGAGATATTGTCGGCCGCGAAGTCGCGCAGGGAGCGGCGAAGTAACTGGCTGTACCAGTATAGGAAGGATGAACGACTCACGCTTATCCCGAACCAATATGGCAAATGCTGATTCAAACTCAACTTGACGGACGTAGTACGACGCAAGCGCTCCTGGTGAAATCGCAAGGCAAAAGTAGCGGCTGTTCTCGATCGCCTCTTCGATCTTCAAGTTGAAGAGATCGCCGACCTCTAGCTCAATCGTGTCAAGCCAAACATCAATGTGGTGGCTTTTCAAGTCTTCTACTAGCCGATTGACGAAGCGAGTGTTCCGGCGAGAATACGCAATAAAGAGGTCGTGTGTCATCAATGCTCATCTCTCCCGGGCGGCCTCAGTCTAGTAACCTAACGCGCTAGGGCTCACAGTTCTCAGTTCACCCTATGTGCCCAGTCGTATCACGAGCGAAATCCCCCAAGCAGTCTCTTGGCAAGCCGGTCCGTCTCGTCAACTGACAGCTCCGGAACATCACCCCACTCTGTGCGCCCACCCGGCAGCGTGCCAGCCACGTGAAAGTGAATGTGGCTGATCGACTGCCCTGCGGGGACGCCGTTGTTCTGCCAGACCGCGATGCCTGGGCGACCTTCTGCACGGTCGATGAACCGAGCGGCTTCCCGCACAGCGATCATCAGCCCGCCGGATTCCTCGTCCTCGAGGTCGAGGATGGTCTCGACGTGGCGGACCGGGATCACCAAGAGATGGGCGATGCCTCGTTGCTCTCGGGTCACCAAGGTTGCCGTCACGTCGTCACGACCGAGGATCGTATATGGGCGCGTTCCGCTGAGGTAGGCGCAGAAGGCGCACGAGCCGTCGTCTGGGAGTTGCAGCGACTCTGACATCACGATGCCCTCAGCGACATGAGAAAGGCCTGGATCTCTAGGCGATCGAGTCGATCGTACTGCGCCGGCTGTACGACGATCTTGAGCTCATCGCACACCCGCTCATGGCGGCAGGCGAACATGAAGGACAAGATGATGAACCGAATCGAGTCCTGGGCGGGCAGAATCTGCGACAGTCGCGCCAGGCCACCACCAAGCACTGGCACAGCCACTGTCCCACCGTTGGCGTGGTCAGTCACTTCGCGCCACAGTCGATCAAGACCCCGCCAGACGTTCTCGATAGAA
Source organism: Kribbella sp. NPDC051952 (assembly GCF_040680855.1). Lineage (NCBI taxonomy): Bacteria > Bacillati > Actinomycetota > Actinomycetes > Propionibacteriales > Kribbellaceae > Kribbella > Kribbella sp. NPDC051952. The sequence continues at coordinate 13,921 of NZ_JBFAXQ010000032.1, read as the reverse complement.
CTACGCGCCACGTTCTTGTCATCCATCTCCGAGTACGCCACACAAAAGAAGCACCGGGTTGGGTGCTCCAAGACGGCAACCGTACCCACTTCGTAGACCTTCGTCTTGCCCGGCTTCAAGATGGTGGTCGTCGGCGTGATACCACTGAGCACTTGTTCGAGATCAGTGTCGAGCCGCTTGACATCACCGCCGTAGACCTTCTCAACGAACTGTCCTTGAAGGCTCTTGCGTTCGATGATCTTCGGCGTTTCGGTGTCGAATGTTGTCTGCATGCCAATGACCAGGTGATCCGCGTCCTGCGTCAGGATGTCACCTCGCACGAGTGTGATCTTCACGTTCGGCGTCTCATACTGCTGCTCGATCGGCCGCGGCCAAGACCGCACGAACGCATAGACCAGGGCGAGCACGATCGTGCCGATCGTCAACCACCTTCCCGCCCCTTCAGCGATGTCGGGGAAGAAGACATCAAGCAGCCCCGCAACGAGAGCGACCAACCCGATTGCCGACAGCGCGTGGATCGCAAAGTGCCGCCAGAATCGCCAACGTCTCAAATCATGCAGGAGCGCCCGACTCATAGGCCAAGTTTTTCGTAAATGTCGGATTCGTAGTAGTGCGGGCCCGTTTTTTTACTGCCAACAAATTGCGGCGCGTACTTATCAAGTGCAAACTTGATGATTGCCGGCTGGAATGAAACTGAGAGAGTGTAGTAATCGGCGTCAAGCAAGGGTGTCGGGATCAGGCTCCTGTCGATCTCCCGTCGCCGATTGCCTTCGATGTTCGCCACCACGACAGGCAGACCGAGGTTCACCATCGTCTTAACTTCGTAGGCGAGGAACGAGGTGCCGTTCCCGCCTTTCTTCTTGCCGGACGAACTGCCAAGAAGAACGAACTGCTTCGCATTCTTCATGCGCTCGCGGAGTTGCGCTTTGATCGACTCATCTAGGCTCGCGTCGCGAGCAGGATACAGATCGTGAGCGTTGTAGAAATCGAACTCAATGTTCTTGTTCGCTCGCCAAGCCTTCATCATGTAGTAGTGATCGATGTCTTCGCTGGCGAAGGCGACATATGTCTTATTGCGATAACCCACGGAACTTCCCCCATGTTGTATTAATTTTACCATCCTTGGCGCCAGATGGTAAGAAAATCCCCGACCCCATTACAAGAGAGGACTATGCACCCAATCACGCTCTGTTGCCAAGACCCTGGTCGCACATAGTAATCACTGAGAGCGTGTCGTGACCTAGACGGAGAGGAGGCTTCGCTTCTTGGGGGGCGGGAGGCTAGACGTGACAGAAAGTATCTGCATGAGCTCGACCCGTAAACATGTTGAAGCATACGATCGTTGCGACGCGTTCTTCGTCGTCTGGCTCTTCCTCCCGAGAACTGTCGGACATCAGAGTCATACTGCTAGCTATGACTGACAACAAGGCGCACCCCGCCGCCGCTGATCGCCAGACAATGATCGCTCCTGGACCCACGGAGATCCGAGAAGGTGCGCGGGTGATCATCTCTCCCGGCTTGCCTGATGGCTACGAGCCGCCCTCTACGGCTGTCAGCGCCACGCCACCCACGCCCCCGGATGGCGCCGCGGGTCAGGGCGGCGCAAGCAGTGGTGGCGAGTAGTTGGCGGATCTGCCCAAAGAGCTTGGCCCGCTCCTCCTGCTCCTGGCGCTGACGCCGGGGTGGGTGTATTTGCAACTCCTGCGGCGCCTTCGGCCGCGGGCGCGCAGCACAGCTCTCAGTGAGTTACTTGAGGCCGTGGCGGTCGGTCTCTTCACCACCGGGCTAGCGACGTGGGCGGTCATATCGCTTCGCCGGCCACTCCGGCCTTTCATAGTCGACGTCGACGGACTCATCGCTGGCAAAGTGCGGATCGAGCACAGCCTCGATACTGTTGCACGGACAGTTGTACTAGTGCTTGTTTTGGCTGTTCTGATCGCGGGACTGCTTCACGGCGTCCAACGACTGCGTCGCTCACCCGAGTTCCACCCTGAGGGTGGCCTATGGGTATACGCCATCAGCGACCGACCGAAGGGGCATATTCCGTACGTCGGACTCCAAATGAAGAGCGGCAAGCTTGTGGAAGGTGCGCTGCATTCGATTAGCCTCGAAGACCTAGGCGATGATCGGGAGATCGCGCTCACGGGCACAATCCGAGTCACGGAACATGGGCAGACAGGACAGGTTCAACTCGACCGCCTCGTCGTTCCGTATCGAGAAGTTGAACACGTCAGCGTCCTTCTACTGAAGGAGAAGCAGATGAACGACCGAAGCGGCATGGTCCGGTCCTTCGTTCAGGTGCGAATGCTGCCGCTGCTGTCGAGCGTCCTAGCGATCGCAGCTCTTCTCCTCATTGCGCTGCTTTGGTAGAGGGGGAAGGGAGCTTCAGCACTAGCCGATCGAACACCGGTGAGTCCTGGAACGGTTGCTTCTCCCCTAGCTGCACCCAGCCCCATGACCGATACGCCGCCTGCGCCGGCGCGTTGTCCTTGCGCACCAGCAGCTCCGCGACCGGTTCGGGGCGCCCTTCAAGTAGCGCATCGTGGACTCGGCGCCCGACACCTTTCCGCTGGTGATCGGGGTGAGTTGCGAACTCGCGGAACATGTACATCGGGACGGACTCCACCGATACGCCCCAGTCCGGGTAAGTCGCGTGCAGGTCATCCCAGATCGCTCCGTGCTGGTCCCGCGGACTGCCGAAGGCGTAGCTAACCATCGTGCCGGCGATTCGTGCGCCGACCAGCTTGAAATCGCGGCTGGGGAGGTACAGCTCGATCAGACGGTCCCAGAACTGGTCCGGGTGGAACCATGAATCGTGCATCTGGTCCTCGTGCGATGCGGCATACACCGGCAGGATGTCGTCCCGCAGTTTCGCCGTCGAGATTGCGTCGTGCCGCTCGATGACCAAGCCGTCAGTGTCGCTCATGCTGCTCTGACTACCCTTCTCGGAGCCGAAATCAACCGGCGCTAAGTTCAAGGCACTCACGGAACTCGACAACGGCCGGCTTCGAGATCTGAGGTGCTGGCACAGCACCGAGCACTTCCTTGGCGAGAGCAACGATCGGCCTGATCTGATCCTTACTCGGCAAGCTATGAAGAGCGGCCGAGGCGTGCTGCACACCGGTAGCGACATCACCCGTGTTGACCATCCACAGTGCCCGCTGAAGTTCGATTTGCGCCGGACCACGCCGGTACGTCGACGGGTAGGCCTTGATCGCCCGGTCCTGGGCAGCGGTCGCCTCGCTGGCGTCTCCGAGGTAGGTGAAGACGTAGCTTTCGGTGAACCTGAGCCGGTCCTCTGGCCATCCGTAGATCGAGTCCCGGTTGTCAATGGTCTCGGGCGGCAGGCTGTCGTAGATCGCTCGGACCTCGTGCAGGGCGGCTTCAGCTTCGGCGCGGCGGCCGGCGAGGGCGAACGTCTGGGCTTTGCCCGACATCAGCTCGGCACGATCGGTGGGGCTCGAGCCGTTGGCGAACGACTCGGCCTGCTCGATCATCTGCAAGATGGCCGCGGTTGGCCGTGCTTCGTAGAGGCCGCGAACGACCTCACGCCCGCGGATCCACATTATGGTGCTCGGGTCGCCGGACTCCTCGGCAAGGTTGCGCGCAGTGCGCCACCAACGACGCGCCTGGCGGACGTCGCCGACGTTGGCAATCGTCATCGCCATCAAGGAGGCGAGAGTTGCGCCGTACTGGCGGAGCTCGTTCATCGGCGTCGACCGACTGCCGCGCTCGATTGCGACCTGGAGGCCCAGCATGTCGACCATTAAGGACTGCAACAGCTCCTGCGGCGGCATACTGATGTAGCTGTAGCCGTACTCCCAGACGATCTCGCGCCACTCATCGGCAGCGCTGTCGGCGCGCTCCTCGGCAAGACTGAGTGCCAGACCATGACGAGTTGCTTCGAGCGCGAGACCTGGTGCAATCGCACCGAGTGAGGTGGCACTTCCGAGGCCAAGAAATTGGCGGCGATCAAGCATGTCAGCGTCTCCTTCGGCTGCCAGCAGTTGTACCGCGAGAGCGGTGTAACTGCGCGCATCCAACAAGGGCGGCTCGGCGCTTGGAGGCGGCATCAGATCCGCCAGCGCCCGAAGCTCACCTTCGGCCTCTAACACCCTATCCAGATGATCTGCCATGTCTGGGCGAGGGGCACGGACACCGCGCTCGAGGTCGGAGATCTGCGACTTGCTGTAGTGAGCGAGATTCGCCAGCCCACGCAGGGATAACTCGCGTTTGGTACGCCAAAACAGGAGTCCGGCGCCGAACGTTTCCCCGTGCATTCGTCGATTCCTCTCTGGACGTCCGCGTGTCCATGGACACTCTCCGGACACTCCGCATCTTCCACGACACAAATCGTGACGGCAAGGTGAGACATGGTTTCACTGTCCGTGATCAGCGACCCACAGGGGGATCTGACCGAATGAACGTCTACAGCTGGATCTTGATCGTCGCAACCCTCGTCGTCGCGGCCCTGATGGTCCGCGACATCGCAAAGGATGTGCGCGGCGAATGACGGCGCTCGCAGAGCCCCCACAGCCGACCGAGCGGCGCGTGCGCGTCTGGTTCGGAGAGCATGTCATCGCGGACTACACGGCGGAGCCCGCCAAGGCGATCCGGTACCAGGCAGCTATGACGCGGCGCTTCTACGGCCTGCGGGTGACGATCGAGCCGGACAATCCGGTGGTGAACCAAGATGCTGCGAACTCGTGGACGGCCAGCATCGCCGTGGTTGGTGGGCCCGATTCTGGGATCGGCTCATCGCCAAGTTCCGCCGGTGTGTGGACGAAGAGCGGTGACGGACTACACCAGGCCGCTTCTCCTCGGCTACGCCCGGCGCGATCTGTACTTGTCCAATCAGCACGTCGAGCGAATGAAAGCCGAGCTGACGAAGTTCGCGGCCGTCGAAGGCTTCGCCATGGGCTCGACGTACGTCGAGCACCGAGAGACGGCTCCGGCGGCCTTCAACGCGCTCGTGGAGTCGTTGAACCGCTACGAGCCCACTGCCGTCGTCATCCCGGACTGGCGGCATCTGGCTCTGATCGGCGATCCCGAACGCGTCAAACGAGAGTTCGAGCGGGTCACGGGGGCTCGCTTCATGCTCTACGACGCCCCATGATCTGGCGGGATCGGCGGGGAGTCGTCGTCCTCAGCCCCTCACGTGCAGCGGGTCGTCTGCACACCCACCGATCCCGTCACTACTGGTCTGCGGCCGAGCCTTCCCCTTCGCTGTGGAGGGCTCGACCGGAGATCCCCTGAGCCGGCTGCCCCGGCGCTTGAGAGCGAGTCAGCGCCGGGGCAGCCGTTCCACTTCCGAAGCTCGGAGGCGAGGGCTTCGGATCGCAGGCCGTCCGAAAGGTCGACGCGCAAACGCACGATCACGCTCCGCATCAGCGTGGATGCGTAGCGATATTGAGTACATCCCGATTGAGGAGTGATGTTGATGAGTGAGACTGTGATCAAGCCGTGGGGCATGAGCCGCGCCAGCGACTTCGCCACCACCGCACCGCTCGGCTACACCAGCGTCGAGATCGACCCTGAGACCCAGCAGGGCCGCTTTCTCGATTCGAACGGCGTGGTCGTTGACCCGATGATGGCCTCCCCGAAGCACGGTTCCGGCACCACCACCAACCCTCGGACGGCGACCGGTCAGGACGGTGGCGGCGGCCCGGCTCCCGACAGCGACAACGGGTACGACAGCGATCGCGACTGATGACTCCAATCCACGCTCGTCGGCCCGTGGTCCTGGTCGTCACCGGGACCGATGACGTCACGGCAGACGCCGTCATCGCTGAACTGAATCGACGTGGACGCTGTGAGGTCGCCCGGGTCAACCCGGGCGGCTTCCCGCGTGACGTCGGTATGTCAGCCTCATTCGATCCGGAGTCGGGCCGGTGGACGGGACCGATCACGACCCCCGGCCGGCAATTCGACCTCGCCGATGTCAGGTCGGTCTACTGGCGTCGGCCGACGCCGAGCATGTTCCCTGGCCTGGACGATGAAGCCGCCGAGTTCGCAAAGGCCCAGGCGCGTGAAGGTTTCGGCGGCGTACTATCTGCGCTGCCCAATGCTCGCTACGTCAACCACCCGCACCGCAACTGGGCCGCGGAGTACAAGCCAAGTCAGCTCAGCGTCGCCGCCGAGCTCGGCTTCGACGTGCCACCGACGCTCATCACAGCCGACCCGGCCGCGGCACGGGCGTTCGCCGACAAGCACGCCCCGATCATCTACAAGCCGCTGCGGGTGACCGCCCTCATGCGCGACGGGCGGCCGCAGGCGATCTGGACACAGCGCGTCGAGCCCGACGAACTCGATGACTCGATCGCCGGCACGGCCCACCTGTTCCAAGCCGAGGTTGCCGAAAAGGTGGCCGACCTGCGAGTGACGGTTGTCGGAGACGAGGTGTTCTGTGTGCGCATCGAGTCGTCCGTTGCGCGACTGGACTGGCGCTCGGACTACGACACCTTGTCTTACAAGATGGTCGAGCTCTCCGCCAAGATGGTCGAGCAGATGCAGCACTACCTGAGGCGATTCGGACTCATGTTCGGCTGCTTCGACTTCGCCGTCGACTCCCGCGGCGTGCCGTACTTTCTGGAGTGCAACCCCAACGGGCAATGGGCATGGATGGAACTACCGACCGGACTCCCCATGACCGCCGCCTTTGCAGATGCCTTGGAAGGAAACTTGTGACGCCGGACCACCCCCGCTGGCATGCTGCAGAGCTGCGCTCTCAGATGGCCGCGGATCTGGCCGCCGCCGGCCATATCCGCTCGAAGGAGTGGCGAGCGGCCATCGAGAGCGTGCCGCGGGAAGAGTTCATTCCGGAGTTCTTCACCAAGGTGGACCGCGCCGACGGGCCGACGCTGTGGGACCCGACCCCCGCGCGGTCCGGCAACGACGGCTGGCTTCGAGCCGTCTACGAAGACATCTCGCACGTCACCCAGCTCAATGGCGAGATCACCGCGGCGGATGTCCCCGAAGCGATCGACGGCAACCCCACCTCGTCGTCGACCATGCCAAGCCTCGTGGCAAGGATGTGGGAAGACCTCGAGGTGGAGGACGGTAACCGCGTCCTGGAGATCGGCACGGGGACGGGGTATTCGGCGGCCCTCGGCTGCTACCGACTCGGAGAGGACAACCTCACGTCGGTCGAGTTCGATCCTCAGGTGGCCGCTCGCGCGGGTCGAGCTCTCGGCCGCGCCGGCTTCCGCCCCCACCTGGTGGTCGGTGACGGCGAGGCAGGTGCACCGGGCACCGCGCCGTACGACCGGATCATCGCGACGTGCTCCTTCCGGTACGTGCCGAAAGCGTGGCTGGAGCAGTCCAAGCCGGGCACCATCATCCTGGTCACGTTGTTCGGATGGCTCGGCGGAACGGGCCTGGTCAAGCTGACCGTCACCGGGGACGGGACAGCCGAAGGCCGGTTCCTGCCGGGATACGTCAGCTTCATGCCGTCTCGGGCGCACAACCCAGAGCCCGCGGTCATCCCCGAGTTGTCTGAGGCTGCGTCGTCTCGATCGACGTCGCTCGGACCGGAGGTGTTGACGACCTACGGACCGGCGCAACTCGTGGCGCAGCTGGCCGTTCCCGAAGCCCAGCACATCACCTTCGGTCCTGGCGGCGATCTACCTGAGCATCTGCTCGTACAGCCGGACGAGTCGTATGCCGCGCTCAGAGGCGCCGCGGGCACCTGGACCGTTGAGCAAGGCGGTCCCAGACAACTGTGGGATGAGGTGGAGCGTGCTGTCGCAGAGTGGCGCGCGGCCGGCGAGCCGGGCATCGAGAACTTCCGCGTCACGGTGACGCCGCAAGAACAACGAGTAGACATTCACGGCGGGACGAGCTGGAGTCTTCCTACCGGCTAGGCCCTCGCGGCACCACTGAAACGATCTCCTCCCCCTCACCGATAGTCAGTCGAGGGGGAGGTTTCGAGTCGATGCGGTGTCGTTATGCGGAACGGGCTCGGCAGTCGTCGCAGGTGGTCGACGTCGACCAGGCGATTATGGCGCGATGGTTGGCGCTGTGGCACGCGCTGTCGCGGCCCTTCGACGGAGGTTCAGATCTGATCGCACAGGATGACGAGCTGCTCGATCGGATCATCAGCTCGGCGAGCACCAAGCCGTCGAGACGGAAACGCCGGCCGCGAAGCTAGTTGGCGGGCTTCAAAGGCCTCGCGGACTTCCTTCGGTACCCTGCCGCGGTCGGCCACCTCATAGCCGTTGGCTCGCGCCCACTCCTTGACGGTCCGAGCGTCGGGCCCGACCTGACTGCGCTTGACCTTGGCACCTCGGGAAGTAGTCACACGCCGGCCAGCATCGACGTACGGCAAGAACGCCTTACGAAGTGCTCCAGCGTTCTTGTTCGTGAGGTCGATCTCGTAGGTGTTGCCATCGAGGGCGAAGGTGACTGTCTCGCCCTTGCCGGTTGGGATGTCGGTGCCATCGATGTCGTCCGTAAGGAAAGTTTGAGTGCGCTGAGCCATCTGTCTACAACCTCTCGGAGTTGGATACCTGCTAAACGCGGAATCTACTTCCAAGTCCGCCAAACCCGAATGTTTCGCAATTCCCGTCACCTCGATTCCTCAAGCACACGGCCCTTGCAGGTATACCTCAGGCGATGGAACGGTTCATAACAGTCAGCGCAGGTTCGGTGACAAAAGCATTCCGGCGGAATAGCGGGGCCAGGCCGAGCTCGCAGTAGCGATCGGCCGCGGGGTTGCCATCAATGATTTCTCCGTTGTACGGCTCCAGCAGGCCGGTCGCTGTATCTAGCGCATGGTCGGACTCCCCGCCGTCGCCAGCGATGGCGTGACCGTGTGCTCAGTCACTGCAGCGATGACCCGAACTCTTCCGGTCTCAGGCGAGTCGAAGCGTTGCGCGGCCCTGAGCGAAGCGAACTGCGTATGGCCCATGGCGGGCCGTGAGGGCAGCAGCGGCTCTGCGCATCATCACGAACGAAGTCATTCGATCGTCCATGCCGCCTTGCGCCCACTCCAGGGCACGAGCCGCCCAAGCCGTTGCGCCCCGCAAGTCACCAGTGTCTTGGTGTAACCAGCCGGTGAACTCGGCATAGCTGGCACCGACCGGCAGGAGTCTGTCGGGGACAGCGCCGCTGGCGTTCTGCTGCATCGTTCGATGGTGTCGACGTACGAAGCCATCAGCGGCGTCAGTGCGAGCGGGCCAAGGAGGTTGTCTGCTGTACCTCGCTCGGGACGGGACTGAATGCGTCCAATATCCGGCGAGACTTCCGCCGTGTGGTCGACAGGACGCCCGGCCTGAGCAGTGCCGACTGGACGCCTCACGAGATGCGGCACAGCTTTCGTGTCCTTGCTCAGTGAGAGCGGAGTGAGCATCGAGAAGATCTCGCTGCAGGGTTGGTTACAAGAGCACGCAGGTGACGGAGATCGTCCATCGGCACGAGCTTCGGCCGGTGCTGACCGAGGGGGCCGAAACGATGGACGGACTCAGAACCGGTAGTCACTCAGTTCGACCCTCAGGTCATGAAAAGAGGCCCCTTCCCTATCCAGGAAGGAGCCTCTGAGCTGCGGTGGAGCTTAGGAGATTCGAACCCCTGACCTCTTCCATGCCATGGGCGGGGGTCGCAATGATCAGCCACACCGCATGGCGCTCATCGCCTTATCTGCAAGGGGTTCTCGCGTTCCTGGTTGGTGCGAGTTGGACCCTCTTCGAGACCGTTGTTACGCATGGTCGGCTCGCAAAATCCTCCCATGACGGCATACGGTCCGGTGGCCTACCGACGCCTTTCATCCCGCTGCTCGTTGTGGCTCGGGCGAAGGTCTGGGTCGCTAGCCGCGCCGGATCCGTCGATCAGTCTGCCAGTCTCAGTGACTGTGCGTCGCGAGTCATCTACGAGCAGCCAGTGACCCGTAAGCGTCAACCAAAGTTTGTCGGCAGTCGGCGCTACGCTCAGGATGTGTTTGCCGCTCTCCTGCCGGGCGTCCGTGAGTTCCGGACGCCTCTGATTACTGGGGCGCTCTGGTTCGCGTGCGCGTGGATCTTCCTGGGCGCAAAGATCGTCGACAGCAAGTCGACGGTCACATTCGTGCATCGCCTGCACCTTGACGCGTTGCCGTCCGCCGCCTGGTTCGGTGCCGGCGCGCTAATGGTGTATCTGATCGGAAGCCTGCTCGTGGTTCGCAGTTCTCCGGTGGCATGGATCAGACCAAACATCACGAGAGTCACCGATCGGCTCGATATGGACGTCCGACCCAAGCGCGTGCGCTTCCGGCCTATTTGGCGGCTGTGGCATCACAGGCGGTGCTCGCGACTGGCTCGGGCGGTGCGTGGTCTGGGAGAGAACGGCACCGGCAGACTGGGTGCCGTCGATTCCTGGTTGCACAACGAATTTCAGAGTCTGATGTCGGATGGTCGAGTGCCCGTAATGCGGTCATTCCGTGGAGGCTGCAATGCCCCGACCGGATTTCGTGCGTTCTTCTCAACGGAGTCGATGCTTCCAATTGCGGCTGGCGAGCAAGAAGATCTCCGCGATGAGCTGGCTGACCTATTCGTCAGCCAGATCAAAGGAGAACAATCTCAGATTGAGGTTCGTATCAAGATGCGCTTTCCTGAGGTTTACGCTGAGATCGACCGGTTGAGGGTCGAAGGCGAGATGCGTCTGGCGATCTTTTGGCCGTGGTCGATTCTGTCCGTGATGTTGGCATTCGCCTGGACGCCCTTTGCGCTGGCGCTCCTGGTCGTGCCTCCCTGGTTGCTCCGCGATGGCTTCAGGAAAATGCGTGAGGCGTCGGAGAATACTTGGGGCCGCGTTGATCGCCCGCGAGGTAACGAGCCCGACTTTGGACGCGATGGAGAGGGCGAAAACCGAGGAAAGCCAGAGCTTCGTGAGCATGTATTCCCATGTCGAGCCCTCGGCGGCGCTGGCACCAGACCAGCGCCCACTCCCCTACGAGTCAGGCCTCTGCACTTGACGGTTACGTGTCAAGGACCCGGGCAGTCCTCCCGCATCGCCCCGATAGCTGCCGACCTTAGATGCGGTGCGGGTCAAGGGTCGTGATCCCGGAGGGACGCCGTAGGCGCCCTTGACGCGTGGCGTGCCGGACCGTCCCTTCCACGATTGCTAGCGGGCGATGCGGGAACACACGGATCAGCCGGCGGTACAGACCAGCGGCCGCAGCTGAGTGGCCGGCCTTTCGGGCAGTGGTGCAACCGGCCGTATCAACCGTTGATGGCGAGTTCTGCTGTCTTCGACCCGGCACTCTGTTGGCACGTGCGCGCCAAGCCAAGGGACGCGCCCAGAGCGAAGCGGAGCGGCAGGCAGGCGGCCAGCCCTGTGTGGCGGCGCGCTTTCGGGCCCTGGAGGGCCCGTCTTGATGTACGAACTGCTCTTGGCGACCAGGCCGTCAGGAACCGCGTTCGCATTCACTTCGTTGCAGGGCAAGCCGTGGTATCGCTCGAACTTCCGGCAGCGGTTCTGGCGACCCGCCTGGCACGGAGTCGATACGGACAACCCATCCTCGAAGCGTCATCGTCCAGCGATCCTGTCCGGCTTCACCTTCCACGAAGGCCGGCATACGCACGCCACTTGGCTGACCGAGGACGGCATTGTGGAAGTCGCGCGGCGAGCTCGGCTCGGACACAAGATGAAGGGCATGGACCGCGTGTACGACCACGTAACGCCCGAGATGGAACGCCAGATCCTGGAGACCCTGGAGGAACGCTTCCTGACTTCGGTACTGGCTCTGGACGACGACGAGCGCGAGAAGCTGCTCACGTGGGTGCCCGTGATCTCGGACGCCGTCGAAGAGGCTCAGCGCGAGGCCGAGCGACTCGCATCAAAGCTGGTGGGAGTGGACTTTCGCTCTCAAACCGCTCCCACGGACCCTTCTAACGAGAACAGGTCAGGGGCGAAAGTGCCTCCTGACCTGCTGTCACTGCTGGTGGAGCTTAGGGGATTCGAACCCCTGACCTCTTCCATGCCATGGAAGCGCGCTACCAACTGCGCCAAAGCCCCGCGGTGTCTTGCGGACTCCGGAAGTTTAGCGGATACCCGGCAGCAAAGAAAAATCGGATACCGCACCGTCGATGAGCGACCACGCGGTGGTCGTAGCTCGCCGCTCTTACGCGTGTTGCAGACCTCACACGTCACACAGACCACAGCACACTCGCCGGGCACAGCACACCCTCACACTGGTCCGCGACAACCGCCGAAGGCGGTAAAGAGCAGCCGCCGCGCAGCGGTGACCGCTTCGCTCCCTACTCAGTCATCTCGCCGAGTGCGGCCCCCGGGACACCAGTTCGCGGCGCCGCCGGAGGCGGCTGACAAAACTGTCGCCGCGAAGCGGTGTCCTTGGGCCTTCCCCTTCGCTCTCCCTGACCACTCCCCCGGTTCAGCGTTGGGGGTCGTCGCTCATTACTGGTTCTGGGAGGGAGCCGGCGTTCCATTCTTCGATTCGCCAGCCGCTGCGGCCGGGTAGCAGCGAGACCCAGTTGCAGTTGGACAGCCCGCCGAACGCGGGCCAGTTGGCTTGCGGGATCCCGAGGAACAGGCAGATACCCACGCGAGCGGCCAGCCCGTGTGTGGCGATGACGATCGTGTCTTCGGCGGTGCCTTGTTCGCAGATGCGGGACAGGGCGGCGCTGAAGCGTACGGCGACCTCTTCGATCGTCTCGCCCGCGGTGCCGCGGCGTTGGGGTTCGCCGGAACGGATGCGGGCGGCGGCTTCGGGGTTGATGTCGGCCAGTTCGGCCATGGTCAGGCCGGCCCAGTCGTCGACGTTGATCTCGCGCAGGGCTTCGTCGTACTCGATTTTGAGGCCGGTGAGCGTGGCGAGCTCACCGGCGGTAGCGACGGCGCGCTGGAGGTCGCTGGCGAAGAGACGGGTCGGCGCCAGCGCCGCGAGCCGCGCGGCGGCGGCGCGGGCCTGCTCAACGCCGACCGAGTCCAGCGGGATGTCGGCTTGGCCCTGGATCTTGTCCTGCAGGTTCCACTCGGTCCGGCCGTGGCGCCAGACGATCAGTCGCCCCGCGGTCATTCAGCCGAAGGGATCGGGGACGGCAGCGGGATCACCGGGCAGTCGCGCCAGAGACGCTCGAGGGAGTAGAAGCTGCGCTCCTCGTCGTGCTGGACGTGGATGACGATCTCGAGGTAGTCGAGCAGCACCCAGCGGCCCTCCCGGGCGCCTTCGCGGCGGACCGGTTTGGCGTCGAAGTCGACCCGGAGCTTCTCCTCGACGGCGTCGACGATCGCGCGCACCTGGCGATCGTTCGAGGCGGACGCGACCAGGAACGCGTCGGTGATCGCGAGCTGTTCGGACACGTCGAAGGCGAGGACGTTCTCCGCCTTCTTGTCGTGGGCCGCTTCGGCGGCCGCGGTGAGCAGCTCGATGGCGCGTTCGCTGGCTGGCATTTGGTTCCTAACGGTTGGTGTAGAGCTCACGCTTGGCGATGTACTGGACGATGCCGTCGGGCACGAGATACCAGGTCGGGTTGCCCTTGGCGACCCGGGCCCGGCACTCGGTCGACGAGATCGCCAGCGCCGGCACCTCGAGCAGGGTGATCCGATCCATCGGCAGCTGGTCCAGTGGCAGCTCGAGACTCTCCGTCCCGGGCCGCGTGCAGCCGACGAACTGTGCCAGTTTGAACATCTCGTCCACGTCTCGCCAAGTGAGTATCTGGGCGAGCGCGTCCGCACCGGTGATGAAGAACAGCTCGGCGTCCGGATACAGCTTGGACAGATCGCGCAAGGTGTCGATCGTGTACGTCGGTCCCGGTCGGTCGATGTCCACCCTGCTGACCGAGAACCGCGGGTTCGACGCGGTGGCGATCACGGTCATCAGGTACCGGTCCTCGGGCGCCGACACCTTCTTGTCCGACTTCTGCCACGGCTGGCCGGTCGGGACGAAGATCACCTCGTCCAGATCGAAGTACGCCTGGACCTCGCTGGC
>NZ_JBFAXQ010000031.1:0-75325 GCF_040680855.1 Kribbella sp. NPDC051952 | reverse complement strand
GCGCTCAAGGTCAACGGCGCCAACGTCATCTGCGGCGGAGTCAAGACCGCCAACGCTACGGTGTACCTGATCGACTCTGTCCTGATGCCACCGGCCGCCTGATCCCAGTACCCGGGCCGGTGCCACTGGCCAATAGTTGCCGGTGGCACCGGCCCGTACCAATTCACCGCCCGACCTCACACACGGCCGCAGGCCTGCGCAACCTGAGCGCGAACACCAGGGTGAGCAGGATCCCCGCGCCGATCACGAAGATCGTGCTCCGGATCCCGTCGGCCGCCGCCTCCCGCAACTCGTCGCCGACCAGTCCCGACGTCCGCGCGTTGGCCACCAGGACGAGTACGGCGAGCCCGACCACGGCACCGATCCCCGAACTCGTGGAAACCATGCCGGACGCGACCCCCTGCTTGCGATCGGACACCCCGGTCGCGGCCGCGATGAACATCATCGTGAACACCGCGCCATCCCCGAGGCTGACTCCCACCAGGCCCGGTACGAGTGCGACGTACGAGCCGCCCGCCGACATCCCGAGACCGAGTGCGATCGCGCCGCCGGCACCAACAGCCAAAGCCGCGATCAGCGTACGGCGGAGGCCGAAGCGCGTCACCGCCTGCCCGGCGACTGTCGAGCCGGCCACGACGACCGCGGTCGGGACCAGGAAGGCCAGTCCGGTCTGGAGTGGGTCGTAGCCGCGGACGTCCTGGAAGTACAGGGACAGGAAGTACAGCAGCGATCCGAACGTCGCCATGAACAGGAACGCGATCACCAAGGCCACCGTCAGCACGCGGTTCTGGAACAGGTTCGGCGGCACGAGAGGATCCGGACTACGTCGCTCGATGCCGATGAAGGCCACCAGGAACAAGAGCCCGGCGGTCGCGGTCACGAGGATCCACGGCGAGGTCCAGCCGAGTGTCGGGCCTTGGACGAGCGAGTACACGATCAGCGTGATCGAACCCGTCACGGTCAAAGCACCAGGCAGGTCGAAGATCCGGTTCGCGTCCCGCGGTCGTCCCGGATCGAGAAGCGGGATCGCCAGGCAGAGCGCCGTACCGGCGAGTGGGACGTTGACGAAGAACACGGCCTCCCAGCCGAACAGGCGAGTGAGTGCACCGCCGAGCAGTACGCCGATCACCAGGCCGGCCGCTCCGGATCCGCCCCAGATCCCCAGCGCCCGATTCCGTTCCCGACCCTCTGCGAACGTGGTGTTGATGATGGCCAGCGTGCTGGGGAAGACCAACGCACCACCGAGGCCCTGGACCGCGCGAGCCGCCAACTGCCAGGTCGGTCCGGTCGCGAGTCCGCCGGCGAGGGAGGCGAGTGTGTACAGCGCCAGGCCGGCCATCAGCACCCGACGCCGCCCGAGCAGATCAGCAGCGCGCCCACCGAACAACAGGAAGCCACTCGAGGCGATGGCGTACGCGCTGATCACCAACTGCAGGCTGTGCGCCGAATAGCCCAGCTCGCGACCGATCTCCGGCAGCGCTACGACGACGATGTACTGATCCAGCGAGACGATCAGCATCGCGAACGACAGCAACGCGAGGCCTGCCGATTTCCTTCGATCCATGACTCCTCCTCAGAGCTCGGTGAGTCGAACTGTACGGAACAGTTCATATGAACTCAACTGTTCAGTTCAGATTCTGCTAAACTGAGGCTCATGACGAAGACTTCCCCGCGGACGCTCACCGGTGACCGGGCGGCGCGCAAGCGGGAGGCGATCATCGCGGCGGCCCGCGCGGCCTTCGTCCGGGACGGATTCGACGCCGCGGTCGACACGATCGCGGCGGAGGCCGGCGTGTCCAAGGTGACGGTGTACAACCACTACGGAAACAAGGAAACGCTGTTCATGGCCGTCGTCGGCGAGGCTCTGGAAGGTGCGCTGGCCGACGCCATCTCGGGTACGGCGCAACGCCTCGAGGAGTCCGACGACCTGCGTGCCGCGCTGAAGTGGACCGCGACCGCGTGGGTCGCCAGCATGACCCACCCCGATCTGCTGGCGCTACGCCATCTCGTCACCAGCGAGGTACGGCGCTTCCCCGATCTCGGCAGCGCCTGGCGAGAACACGGCCCCGACCGCGCCGGCCCGGCACTCGCCGCCGCCTTCGAACGGCTGATCGCCGACGGTCGCCTGACCATGCCCGACGTGAACACCGCGATCCTCCAGCTCTACGCGCTGGTCCTCTACCCCCACCTGGTCCACAGCACGTACGGCGCCACCCTCGACCGCCACACCACCGACGAACTCATCGACACCGGCGTCGACATGTTCCTGCAGTACTACGCCTACCGCGACCAGAACGGCGCCGGCCCGGCCACCCCCGAGCGGTGACCGAGCCGGAACGTGTGGCCGCCTAGTAGGTGATTGCGGCAACTACCTTGGCGGGATCCCGGAGGAACGGCGCCACTGCCTTGAGCACGTCGGCCTTCGGGATGCCGACCTCGGTCGAGCCGGCGTACACGCCACCTTCGGCCTTCAGGCCAAGGAGGTTGCCGACCACGGCCGCGTGTCGGGCTTCCACGCCGAAGATGCCCGCAGCGGCCTGCAGGATCATCTTGTCCTTCACGAACCCGGCCGCACCCAGGTACGCACCGACGCCCTTGTTCTCGAAGATGTGCGCCGTGGTCAGATAGCTCTTGCGGCTGTCGAACGCGCCCCCGAAATCGACCGCGGGCGCACCGACCGGCGAACCGCCGAGCTTCTGGATCGTCGCGGTGATGGTCGCCACGTGCGACGCCTCGTCCGCTCCGATCTGCATCAGGTACTTCTTCTCCTTGCCGGACAACAACCCCGCCTTGTTGCCCTGCCGGTAGAACTCGGCCTCCAGGTACTCCAGCGTCAACGCATAGTTCAGTACGTCGATATCGCTGCCGAAGTCCTTCGCAGCCGCCAACTCGAACCCGTGCGTGAGGGCGCCGAGCGCCGCACCTGCTGGTACGGCGGACGCGTTGCCATGGATCATGTCGCGAACGGTGTCAGTCATCAGCTGTCCCTTCTACTTCGCAATGAACGGCATAGCGGCCTTGAGCACCGGCGCCATCCCCAGATGCGCCTCGATCGGCGCCGGGAACGGATTACCACCGGAGATCTGCGCGATGATCGCCGCATGCCGGGACTCGACCCCGGCGATCGACGCCGCCGCGGCGAGGATGGCGCCCTCCTTCACCAACGGCACCTGGCCGTGGTAGGCCTTCACGCCGAGCTCCTCGAAGATCCCCGCCGTTTTCAAGAAGGACGCCCGGCTGCCGAACGTCCCGGCCGGGAACTTCACCTTCGGCGCCGCGACCGGCTTGCCACCGAGATCCTGGATGGTCGTCCTGACCGCCGTGACGTGGTTGGCCTCGTGCTGCTGGATCGGGTCGACCAGTTCCAGCTCACGGCCCTTCAGCAGCTTCGCCTTCAGGCCCGCCGTGTAGAACGCGGACTCCAGGTACTCCAGCGTCAGCGCGTAGTTGAGGATGTCGAGATCGCTCTTGGCCACCTCGTTGGTGAAACCGCGATCTGCCTTGCCGAAGGCAACCGGATCGCCGGGCCGGGTCGCGACGTACGTGAGACCGACACCGATGAGAGCGGCGTTGCGCAGGAAGCTGCGCCGGCTGTGCTCGTCGTTGAACTCGAGGACGGGACGGCCCCCGAAGATCTTGCTGATACCCATGATTCTCCTTAAGGGATCACTACCGGGTTTCGGATCGCTGGAAAGGGGCTATCGCCTCCTCATCCGGCGCGCGCCTGGACGACGATGCGCTGGTAATGAGCTGTGATCGGGTTGCAGGCGAACAAGGTGATGAGCTTGTCGGCCGGGTCGGTGGGCTGCCGCAGGATGAACTTCACGTACTGCGCCTGCGGCACGATGGTGGTCCTGACGACCTTGTACGTCGTCTTCCGCGCGCCGAGCGTGACCATGATCGGGTCGCCGGGGCGGAGCTTGTCCAGGTTCAGGAACGGCTTCTCGTGCGTACTGCGGTGGCCGCTGATGACGCTGTTGCCCGCGCTGCCCGGCAACGGCGTACCGGGCCAATGGCCTACGCCCTGGACGAGAGCGGCCTCGTCGACGCCGTTGTTCAGCGGCTGGTTGACACCGAGCCGCGGGATCGCGAGTTGGCCGAGGCGTAGCTGTTCGCCGGGCTTGGCCTTGATCGCCTCGATCGGGACACCTTCCGCCGGATTGTCGCCGGCGGCGAACTGCGGTTCGACCGGATTGCCGGCCCTGAGCTGATCGAGCATCCGGTCGACCAGCGCCTCGTCACCGTCCGGCTGTGCACTCGGCTGCGAGGCATTCGCCGACTTGGTTGCCGTCGGCCCCGGAGCGTCGGCGGACGGAGCTGAGCCGTCCCGGCCGAACACGATGATCCCGATGGCCACGAGCACCGCGAAGGCGATGCTGGCGGCGAGCCAGCGGACAGCCGGTTTCCACGTTCTCACCGGCCGTCACCCGGTCGGGGCGTTGCGGTGTGGTCTTCGAGTACGGCTGGCACTGCCAATCATCTCCTCAGGGACGACGCACAGAAGGCTTTCGGCGCCGAACCGGTCCCGGATGGGTATGACTTCCCGACCAGCTGACGGCGGAGTTCGCCTATCTGCTGGAGGCGTGGTGCCGAAGGGTTGTCATGTCGACGACAACGCGCCACCGGATTCGTGCGGCCCTCGGTGGGTTCGTGGCCGCAGCAGCAGGCCTCGGCCTCGGTGAGCTGGTTGCCGCTCTGGCCGGCGGGACCTCGCCTGTGGTGGGGGTCGGGACGCAGTTGATCGACCTCGCACCTGGTCCGGCGAAGGACTGGGCGGTGAAGAACCTCGGTACCGCCGACAAGCCGATTCTCGTTGGCGGGGTCCTGGTCGCGGTTGCGGTCTTCGCGTTGGTTGCCGGCGCCATCGGTGCCTCGCGACCGCGTCTCGCGGTCGGCCTCACTGTCTGTCTCGGCCTGCTCGCCATCCTGGCCGCCGCGACCGGACGCACGCTGGCTGCCAGCCCGTTGACCCGATTGTTGCCCGCGGTCGTGACGCTCATCATCGCTACCGGCGGAATGATCCTGATCCTTAGGTATCTCGGTCGATCACCTTCCCAGGCACCGGCGGGGCCGGCCGGGGAAGTGCAGGGGTTCGATCGGCGGCGCTTCCTGGCGACCGCGATGTCGTTGGGCGTGGCCGGTGGAGCAGGCCTGCTGGGATCGCGGCTGGTGCCGGGTGGTGTCGATCAGGCGACCCGGATGGGGGTCAAGATTCCGGCGCCGGGGAGTCCGGCGCGCGCACTGCCGGCCGGGGTGACCGCGGATGTGGCTGGTGTGAGCCGGTTCATGACGCCGAACAAGTCGTTCTACCGGGTCGACACGCTGCTGACCGTGCCGAAGGTCGACCCGAGGAACTGGGAGTTGCGGATCCACGGCATGGTGGACCGCGAGTTGCGGCTGAGCCTGGCGGACCTGCTCGACCGTCGCCTGGTCGAGCGCGACATCACATTGACCTGCGTCTCCAACGAGGTCGGCGGCCCGTACGTCGGGAACGCCCGGTGGATCGGCGTACCGATCGCCGAGATCCTCCGCGAAGCCGGCGTACGGGACGGTGCCGACGCGGTGAAGTCGACGAGTGTCGACGGGCTGACCATCGGCACGCCGCTGAAGGCGCTGACCGATGGGCGCGACGCGATCCTTGCGGTCGCGATGAACGGCGAACCGCTGCCGTTCGAGCACGGCTTCCCGGTCCGGATGGTCGTCCCGGGACTGTACGGCTATGTCTCTGCGACCAAGTGGATCGTGGACTTCGAGGTGACTCGGTTCGCGGACTTCAGTGCCTATTGGACCGACCGGGGCTGGTCGGTCGAGGCGCCGATCAAGACCGCGTCGCGGATCGACGTACCCAAAGGTTTTGCAACGATCAAGGCCGGGCCCGCGGTCGCCGCGGGTGTGGCCTGGGCACAGCGCCGTGGGATCTCGAAGGTCGAGGTCCAGGTCGACGACGGTCCCTGGCAGGCGGCCCGGCTCGCGGCCGAGGACTC
This sequence comes from Kribbella sp. NPDC051952, assembly GCF_040680855.1. Lineage (NCBI taxonomy): Bacteria > Bacillati > Actinomycetota > Actinomycetes > Propionibacteriales > Kribbellaceae > Kribbella > Kribbella sp. NPDC051952. The sequence goes on along the minus strand of NZ_JBFAXQ010000031.1, from coordinate 69,341 downwards.
CATCGACACCTGGCGTCAATGGACGTTCCGGTGGGACGCGAAGCCTGGCAACCACAAGCTCACCGTTCGAGCCACCGACAGAGACGGTCAACTACAGACTGCCGATCGGGCGGCTCCACGCCCGAACGGTTCCAGCGGCCTCCACAACACCATCGTGATGGTCGAGTAGCGCTCAGGCGGTCCTGACCTTGCGGCGTACTGCCAGGGCGGTGGTGGCGTCGGCGAGGCTGGTGAGCGGCTCATGCCGGCGTGGCCAGCCGGGGCCGGCGGTGAAGAGCTGGTGCCCGGTTCGCTCGACCCGCTGCCGGAGCTGAGCTTGGCCCGATCGGCGCATGCTTGCCCAAAGCACCACCGATACCGGATTCGCTCGGGCGATGAAGTCCATCACGGCTGTTGGCGTGGTCTCCGGTCCGAGCAGGACAACGGGTTGGCTGCGCTCGAGCAGTACCGCGCGGAGCACGGTGAGGGGGAGCGTATGCCGTTCTTCGGGGCAGTGCACGAGCAGCGTCGGATGCGCCGAGTCGGGGCGGAGTTGCCGCCGGTGGAGGTAGCGGTCGATCGCGGCCGCGAACGCGCTCGACAGCAGGAGTTCGAGGTCGGTGCAATCGGCAGCGGCGGCGAAGCGCACTCCGAGTTGGCGAAAGGCCGGCGCGACGATCTCGGTCCAGGTGCGGCCGGCGCCTCGCTGATCCAGGCAGGTGTCGAAGAGGTCGTCGATCTCGGCGGTTCGCAGCTCCTCGGTGGAAGAGATCAGCCAGTCCGCTGTGGCCGCATTGTCGACGATGGTCGGCCGCGAGTGACTCAGCCGGGCTGCGTCCTGGGCCGAGACTCCGCTCGTGATCAGGCGGTGCATCCGGCGGATCCGCTCGACATCGGCTTCGGTGTAGCGGCGATGCTGTCCGGCGGTCCGCTCGGACGGGCTCACGCCGTACCGGGCATCCCAGGTGCGAAGGGTGACCGCGGGAATCCCGAGCAGCGCTGACACCTGTCCCACCGGAAGCACGGCTCCCATCGGCAGGACGTCATCCTGAGCAGCCTTCGTCGACGCCACAGACCAAGACTGGCACGACCGCGCGGCTCACCCCGTCAGCTGGGCAGAGTTCCGCGGATGATGCTGTCGTGGGAATGCTCGGGATTCCCGTCGTCGGGCTCCAGCGAGACGTCGATGATCCGGTACCCCTGGGCGGTGACGTCGCCCGGGATCTGGAACGTTCCGCCGGTTCGCGGGTTGAGTACGCCGAGCGAGACCATGCGCTTGCCGTCCACATTGATCAGCCACACCTCGTAGAAGCCCTGGCCGGCGTCGAGGCCCGCGGCGGCGACCTTCAGCTGCCTGCCTGCGGCGGCCTGAATCAGGTCAGCACTACCCTCCCCGGACTTGCCGGTGAGCGGTTCGAGCCGGACGACCGCGGCCGGCGGCGCCGGGGTGTTGTCGTCGGAGGTGATCAGTAGGGTGCCGATCACGCCGGCGCCGATACCGAGGACCGCGGCGATGCTCGCGGCTACGGCCAGACCTCGAAACCGCCGCGTCCGGTGCTGCCGGAGCGGACGGACAGTGGCGGGCCGGTCGTCGAGTTCGGCGACGATCTGGTGCCAGACGTGCGGCGGTGGATCCTCCAGCCGCGGCAGCTGACTCGTCTGCGTAGCGACCGCGCGCAGTTCGGCGAGACTCTCGCTGCACCGGGTGCAGCGCTGGAGGTGGTCGGCGGCGGCTTCGTCGGGGGAGCCGTCGTCCAGGGCCCACTGGGCCAGCAGCTCCTCATCGAGATGTGTCGTCACGCTTCACCTCCTCCAGTCGGTTCCGCAGGTGCAGCAATCCTCGCCGTACGTGGCTCTTCACGGTGCCTAGGGGCAGGGACAGCTGCTCCGCGATCTCCGGGTACGACTGGTCTTCGTAGAAGGCGAGCCGGAGGACGGTTCGCCGGGGGTCGTCAATTCTTGCCAGCTCGTCGGCCAGCAGAACACGATCGACCGTATCTTCGTCCAGCCGTTCGGTGGCAGACGTGGTCTCGGTGAGTCCGGCGACCGCCTCGGCGTTCCGGGTCTCACGGCTGCGGGCCGTGAGCCGGTCGGCGATCCGGTGCCGGGTGATCCCGGTCAGCCAGGAGCCGAGCTGCCCGGTGGTGGGATCGAAGGTGTTCCGCCCCCGCCAGGCGGAGACGAACACCTGCTGGGTCACGTCCTCGGCGTCGGGGCGATCTCCCAGCGACCGCAGTGCCAGCGTGTAGACGAGCCGGGACCAGTGCCGATAGGCGTCCGCGAGACTCTCCTCGCGGCCCTCCGCGAAGCCCTTCGCGATCTCGGCCGGCGACGGCGCGCCTGCCTCACCACTGGTCACGGCTCGAACTCTAGCCACGTCGAGGCCGCAGGTGTCCACAGTCTGTGCCACTTGTGATCGCTCAGCTTTCAAGCGCCGTTGGGTCATCGCACCGGTGTCGCTGTGACGACGAGGTTGTCACGGTAGCCTCCGCCGTTGCGATCGTAGGGGCCGCCGCAGGTGACGATCCGCAACTGCCGGGGTCCGTCGCGGTCGAACACCTCGCCGAGGGCGAGACTCGACTTCCGCACATCTTTGACAGTCTGCACCCGGTACGTCGCGGCCGAGCCGTCGGTCGAGCGCAGGACGATCCGATCGCCGGCGCGGACCTTCCGCAACCTCACCAGCGGACCGGTTCCGAACTCCTTGCTGTCCACATGACCACCCAGTACGACGGAACCCGCGGCGTCCCGGGGTCCGGGTCCGTACTGGTACCAGCCGATCCTGGCCGGATCGGGTGGCAATGCCATCTGCCCGTCCGTGGCGACACCCACGGCGAGCACCGGAAGGTCCAGGTTCACCGCATCGATTCGCATTCTGCTGGGCGTGGAAGCAGCCGCCGCGGTGGTCGGAGCTGCTGCGTGGGTGCGAGGCAGGGGTGGAGCGGACGGAGCGCGGGGCTCGGCCGAGGTGGGGGTAGGGCCGAGGGTGCGCGCCGCCGGCCCCGTCCGCTCGTCAGGGGTGCTTCCGCAGCCGGTCAGCAGGCCGGCGACGGTGAGTGCGGCCATCACTGCGATGGCCGCACCGCGCAGCCGGATCACGACCGGGCACGCCGCCGGACTGCCGCCGTACCGAAGCCAACGACGCCGAGTGCCAGCACGGCGAGTACGCCGGTCAGCCACAGCGGAACGTCCGATCCGCTCTGCACAGCCGCCTGCCCACCGGTGCCACCGGGAATGCCGGACGGGTTGCCGTGCAGACCGGAGATCGTCTGTACAGCCAGCTTGAGGTTCTTGTCAGCAGCGCTGCCCCACGCGTACACGATCGTGTTCGTGCCTTCCTTGAGGTTCACATCGGCCGGACCGATCGCGACGGTGGACGTGCCCGCGAGTACGACGTCTGCCTTGACGGTGCCGGCCGGCAGATCGGCCTTGACCTCCTTGGGGTTGGTCAGGGACTTGAAGACGGGCTTGCCGCCGGCCCGGACGTCGACCGCGGGGGCCGCTGCGTCGTGCCGGACCGTGATCCGGGACTGGCCGGCCTTGAGCTTCGAGGTGTCGTTGACGTACGGCGTCAGGACTGGCTTACCCGCAGCGTTCAGATGGGCGACCACAGTGACATTCACGCCACCGGGCACCTTCACGTTGTCCGCCTGGATCACGGCGGCGCCCTTCGCGCCGGCTCCGGCCGCGGTCACCTTCAGGTCGTATGTTCCTTCGGGCAGCTTGACCGGGTCGGTGAGCGTGCCGGGCTTGAAGTTCGTCAGCAGCGCCTTGCCGTTGGCATAGACGTCGACAGTCGCACCGGGGACCGCGTGCAGCACCGAGACGGTCGCAGTGGCGGTCGGCTTGGCCTGCGCGGCAGCCGCGGGCAGGCCGGCGGCCAGCAGACCGGCGGCGACCAGGGCAGTGAATCGACGGACAGACATGGAAACCCTCCTAGGGGATCGGGCCTTCTTGTCCGGTCTTCCGCCGGAACTACCGGGACGGATGCAGCGATCCGGTAAAACTTATGCAAAAGTGATGCAAGGAAGTTGCCGGCACCGAGTCTGGAGGAAGTCGATGAATCAGCGACTGGCCCTCGTCACGGGGGTCACCGGCTACATCGGGGGCCGTCTCGTGCCCGAACTGCTCGCGGCCGACTTCCGGGTCCGGGCGATGGTGCGGAACCCACGCCGCCTCCGCGATCGCGAGTGGTACGACGACATCGAGGTGGTCGAGGCCGACGCCGGGAACGCGGAGCAGGTGCGCACGGCCATGGACGGCGTGGACGTCGCCTACTACCTGATCCACTCGCTCGGGACCGGCAAACGCTTCGAGGCACGCGATCGGCACAATGCGCTGACCTTCGGGTCGATGGCGCGGGAGGCCGACGTACAGCGGATCGTGTATCTCGGCGGCCTGTACCCGGAAGGCGAGGAACTCTCGCCCCATCTGGACTCCCGCCGCGAGGTCGGCGAGATCCTGCTCGCATCCGGGATCCCGGTGACGGTATTGCGCGCCGCGGTGATTCTCGGATCAGGTTCGGCGTCGTTCGAGATGCTGCGGCACCTGACCGAGCGGTTGCCGGTGATGATCACACCACGCTGGCTCGGCACCCGGATCCAGCCGATCGCCGTTCGCGACGTACTGCACTATCTGGTCGGTAGCGCGTCGATGCCGGCCGAGGTCAGTCGCGGCTTCGACATCGGCGGGCCGGACGTGCTCACCTATCGCGACATGATGCAGCAGTACGCGAAAGTTGCCCACCTCAACCAACGGCGCATCCTCACGCTGCCGCTGCTCACGCCTTCGCTGTCGAGTCATTGGGTCGGCCTGGTCACGCCGGTGCCGAGCAGTATCGCCAGACCGCTGGTGGACAGCCTGATCCACGAGGTGATCTGCAAGGAACACGACATCGCGAAGTACGTGCCCGATCCGCAGCCAGGCTTGATCGGATTCGATCGGGCCGTCGAGCTGGCGCTGCTGCGCGTGCAGGACTTCGACGTCACGACCAGTTGGGCCTCCGCCGCGATGCCCGGTGCACCGAGCGATCCGCTGCCGGGTGACCCGGACTGGTCCGGTGGTTCGTTGTACGTCGACGAGCGGGAGAGCGTCGTACCGGTGAGCCCCGAGCGGCTGTGGAAGGTTGTCGAGGGCATCGGTGGCGGCAACGGCTGGTACTCGTGGCGGCTGGGCTGGTGGGCACGCGGTCTGCTGGACCGGCTGTTCGGTGGACCCGGCCTCCGTCGTGGCCGGCGGAATCCGCGCGACCTGTCGGTCGGCGATCCCCTCGACTGGTGGCGGGTCGAGGACCTCGAGGAGACCAAGCTCCTTCGGCTGCGTGCCGAGATGCGACTGCCCGGTCTGGCATGGCTGGAGCTGATCGTCGACCACGACGAGGCCGACCGTACGGTCTTCCGTCAGCGCGCCCTGTTCCATCCGCGCGGCCTGCCCGGTCACCTGTACTGGTGGTCGATCAAACCCTTCCACGGCATCATCTTCGGCGGCATGCAACGCAACATCGCCAAGGCCGCCATCGGCCCGGACCCGCACGGGCCCTAGCCGACGGCGGCGACGTACGAGTCACTCCCCGAACAGCAAGGGGCCGGACCGCGGATTCGTGACGTGGCGGAAGTTGACCGAGTCGGCGAAGGTGGCCGGAACCTTGCCCAGCCCCTGGATGACCGTGGCAGGCCCGTTCGCGTGCCCGACGGCGTACAGATAGCCGGACTGGGTGTCCTTGTCGATGCCGAGCAGCAGCGTGCCGTACTGGCCGCACTTCTCGGCGACCAGCGCGTCGAAGCCCTGCCAGGTCTTCGCGCGGACCTGCTTGACGATCGGCTTCATCGGCGCGGTCAGGGGCAGCCGGATCGTGTAGAGCGCGCCACCGCGGGTGTTGGCCAAGAAGGTGTCGTACGTCGCGGTCTGGCTGATCAGGGCCATCGTCTTCACCGCCGAGAAGCCGCCCGCGGACTGCGGGTTGCCCCAGAACCCGCCCTTGGCGTCCCACCGGGTGAGCGTGCCGTTGCTGTGCAGCGCGTACTGGTGGACCACGGCCCACGGATCCGCGCTCTTCGGGTAGCTCGCGTCGAGGAAGGTCACATCACTCCAGCCGCCACCGATCCGGCTGTTGAGGTGCTGCATCGGGTCGATCTCGCCGGCTTCCGTGACGATGTAGAAGCTGCTGTACAGCCCGGAGCCGATGACCACGTTGCCGTAGTACCCGCGGCCGGGACTGGGCAGGACGAGTTCGTTGCCGATCAAGCTGCTCAACCGGGGCTGGCCGGCGGGGTAGATGTCGGCATAGCGGCTCTTCTCCTGCACCGTCGGTGGCGAGCCGGCAGTGATCACCCTGGCCGTGTGATCGCCACCGGCGGTCACCGACCCGGACGTCATCGTGCATCCCGCGGTGGCGGCTGTGTCAGCAGCCAGTGCCTCACCCGGAGGCCCGGCCAGCATCCCCGTCATCAGCGCGGCCGCAGCAGCCAACCGCCCCGCAGTACTGAGTCGTCCCGACATGGTGACCATCACTCTCCGAACAGCATCTGGGCGTCGCCCTGACGGATCTGGCGCCGGAAATAGACCGGGTCGGCGAAGGTGCCCGGCACCTTGCCGAGCCCTTGGATCACGGTAGCCGTGCCGTTCGCGTGGCCGACGGCGTACGCGTAGGCGGACTGGGTGTCCTTGTCGATGCCGACCAGCATCGTGCCGTACTGACCGCACTTCTCGGCCACCAGCGCGTCGAACGCCTGCCAGGTCTTCGTGCGGACCTGCTTCACGATCGGCTTCATCGGTGAGGTGCGCGGGATCCGGATCGTGTAGAGCGCCCCGCCGCGGGTGTTCGCCAGGAAGGTGTCGTAGGTCAGCGTCTGGCTGATCATTGCCATCGTCTTGACGGCGGCGAACCCGGTCGCGGACTGCTTGTTCGCCCACTTCGCCGTACCGGCGCCGTTGTTGTACTGCATGTCCCAACGGCTCAGGGTCCCGTCGGCCCGCAGCTGGTACTGCCGGATCAGGTTCGGCAGTTTGGGGTAGTCCCAGAACCGCGTGGTCTCGAAGAAGGTGGTGTCACCCCAGCCGCCACCGACCAGGTAGGTGGTCGGCCTGGTCCGGTCGACGTCCCCCTCCAGGGTGATGTAGTACGACGTCGCGTACATGGAGGAGCCGAGGACGGTGTACCCGCCAATCGAGGCGCCGTACCCGATGACGTCCGGATCTGCCTCCAGCGACCCGCTCACCCGGACCGCGCCGGGCGGGTAGACAGCGGTCTCTGATCGGTCGGTCGTCGCCGCCCCGACCGTGACCATCTTGCCCGCGTGATCACCCCCGGCGGTCACCGATCCCACATGCACATAACAACCAGCCGACGCCCGCGCCGTCACAGCCGTCCCCGCTTGCGCGGCCCCAGGCGTAAGCCCCACTACCAACACCGCGGCAACCGCCGCCCTACTCAACCGACCGGACATACCCAGCCTTTCGGGGTCGCAGTACGAAGCACTCCTGCCTACTCGATACGCGCCGGCTTCGGAAAGTTACGCCGATCCCATGATTGTTATCTCCCTCAGCCATGACCGTCGACCACCCGTACGATGCGGTCGTGACGAGGGGACGGCTGGCGTGGTTGCGGATCACTGCCTGGGTCATCGACTGGCTCTGCATCTCGGCGTGGGCACTCGTGCTGGTCCCGCTAGGACTCCTGCTGCGGGGAGTCGATCTGCCGGTGTGGATCCTGAACGCGGGGTCGTTCCTGATCCTGGTTCTCCCGGTCACGCTCTGGTTGGCCTGGCGCGAATCCGCCCGAGGCGCGACCCCGGGCAAGCGCCTGCGCGGCCTCGCCGTCATCTCAACCCGAACGGGCCGGAAGCCGACCTTCCTCCGCGCCCTGTCGCGGAACGCCTTGAAAGTCGCCTTGCCCTGGGAACTCGGTCACACAGTGGCCTATGGATTCGCCACTCAGCCAAGCCCTGAACCTTGGCTCATCACACTGACCATCATCGTGTCCGTCGTGATGCTCACCTGGCTCAGTTCGCTCTTCTTCCCGGTCTCGCCGTACGACGCCCTCGCCAGAACCGCGATCCTGCCTACGGGGTGAGGACGATTCGGCCGAAGACTTCGCCGGTGTTGATCTTCTGGTGGGCCAGCACGGCTTGATCCAGGGGCAGTACGTCGTGGACCACGGTCTGCAGTTCGCCGCGGGATGCGGCGGCGAAGTGCTCGGTTCGCACCGTACGGCGATCTGCCTCGGGCACTGTGTCTGCGCTGAAGGTGGCGAACGACAATGACCGCTGGAACGCCGACATCAGGTGCTTGCCGAAGTCCGCCGGCGGCTGACCTCCGACGATGCCGACGGCAACCATCCGGCCGTTCGGCTTGAGCTTGCCGAAGTACGACGGCATGTCCGGGCCGGCGACGACGTCGATGATGACGTCGTACTCGGTGGGGGAATCGTTGCCTCCGGCACCGGATCGGTCCAGCACGTGGGTTGCGCCGAGTTTACGTAGACGATCGCCTCGCTCGGCGGACGACGTCGTGACTGCGACCGCGCTAGCCGCACGAGCTGCCAGTTGGACGGTCATGATCCCGAGGCTTCCCGCCGCGCCGCGGACAAGAACAGACTCGCCGGGAGCGAAGTGTGCCTGCGCGAGGCCGAAGTGGGCGACGACTCCTGAGCTCCCGAGCGTCACCGCGGCGACGGGGGAGAGGTCATCGGGAAGGGGAACCAGTTCCTCGGCCGGGGCGAGTGCTTGTTCGGCGTACCCACCGCCGACGCCGGTCGCTGCCCACACGCGCTGACCGATCCATGCTGGGTCGACGCCGTCGCCGACCGCTGTCACGGTGCCCGCTATCTCGCCGCCCGGAATATGGCCTTCCTTGAAGCCATAGGCGGCGAGCGCGCCGCTGAGGATCACGGCATCGACGCCGCCGACGCCGATCGCCTCGGTGCCGATCCGCACCTGGCCACGGCTGGGTGTCGGAGTGGGGAGGTCGATGACTTCCAGACCTTCGGGCTTGCCGAACGTCTTGATTGCGACTGCTCTCACTGTCGTCTCCTGTTGCTCGGATACCCCCTACGTCCGGACGTTAACGGACGCCACCGTCCGCTTGGCTAAAGTGAGAGTCGTGACCGATCGTTTGCCTCACACCCTGCGCGCCGACGCCCAGGACAATCGCGAACGCATCCTCGAGTCGGCGCGTGCGCTGTTCGCAACCCAAGGTCTGAACGTGTCGATGCGCGAGGTTGCCCGGCATGCGGGTGTCGGCCCGGCCACGCTGTACCGGCGTTTTCCGACCAAACAGGCGCTGGTCACCGAAGCCTTCACGGAGCAGCTGCATACGTGTCGCGCGATCGCGGACGAAGGGCTCGCCGATCCGGATCCTTGGCGTGGCTTCACCGGGGTCATTGCGAAGACCTGTGAGCTGCATGCGCGCAATCAGGGCTTCACCGACGCCTTCATGTCGGCGTTCCCGAACGCGATCGACCTCGCCGCAGACCGTGCGTACACGGTGAACGCCATCTCCGAGCTGGCCCGCCGCGCCAAGGACACCGGTCACCTGCGCGAAGACTTCGCCCTCGACGACCTGATCCTCATGCTGATGGCGAACCGAGGCATCCAGGCCCCATCACCAGCCGCCCGAGTAGCAGCCTCCCGTCGCTTCGCCGCCTTCATCATCCAGGCCTTCCAAAGCTCGCCAACCCGTTCCCCCCTCCCACCTCTGCCTCGCCTCGCCTGACGCCCGGCGGCTGTGTCCGTCAGCGGGCTCGCGATCGATGGTCCGCGATGTGGGGCATGTGCGTCTCGGCCCATTCCCGCAAGGCAGCCAGCGGCTCGTCGAGGCTGTGGCCCAGTGGGGTAAGGGAGTAGAAGACCGCCGGCGGGATGGTTGCCTCGACCCGGCGGGTGACGAGCTGATCGTCCTCGAGCCCGCGCAAGGTCTGGGTGAGCATCTTCGCCGAGACCCCCGGCGTACGCCGCTTGAGCTCGGCGTACCGCAGTTCGCCCGCCTCGGCGAGCGTCTTGACGATCATCGCGACCCACTTGCCACCAATCCGGTCGAGCAGCTGCCGAGTCGGACAAGCCGGACTGAACAGGTCACCGCGCCGCGAGGTCACCTCGGGGTGACCAGGTGTCCCGAAAGTGCGGTCTTCCATCGTGCCTCCGCGGTTTCTATCGTCGACCAGGTAACCAACGGTAACCGAGGAGGATCTGTTGATCGACACTGGCGCCGGTCCGGCGGTGATGCTGCTGCACGGCTTTCCGCACACGCCTCGACTGTGGGATCGGGTCGTACCTGGGCTTGCGCAGACGCATCGGGTGATTGCGCCGGATCTTGTCGCGGGGGGATCCGCGCTGGAGTTGGCGGACAGGCTTGAAGGGCTGCTCGACTCTCTGGGCATCGAGCGTACGGCGATGGTCGGTATCGACGCAGGTGTGCCCGCGGCGGTGGGATTCGCGCTGAAGTGTCCTGACCGCATCGATCGTCTGGCGGTGATGGAGGCGGTGCTGCCAGGGGTCGCCGGAGCCGAGGCCTTCGTGGAGCGTGGCCTGCCGTGGTGGTTCGGCTTTCACCAGGTTCCCGGGTTCGCGGAGAAGGTGCTGACCGGTCATGAGCGCGAGTACGTCGAGTGGTTCTTGCGCGCCGGAACGGCGGAGGGTGCTGGCGTGGGACTCGAACTCACTGACCACTTTGCGTCCGCCTACACAGGGACCACAGCGTTGGCCGGTGCCTTCGAGCACTATCGCGCCATGCCTCGGACAGCACGGGAGTTGGCGAGGCTCCTGACTGCGAAAAGCCTGAAGACACCCGTTCTGGTGATCGGCGCTCAACCTGTCGGGCCGGCACTCGCAGCCTCAACTCGGTCCTGCGGCTGATGACCTCACCGCACTCCAGTTCGACGACTGCGGTCACCTGATACCGCTGGACGCTCCCGATCGTCTGCTGGAGGCGCTCGTCGCCTGGCTCAGCCTGCGCTCCACATCGTGAGACGGCGACATGAATGTCTAGTGGGTCAGTAGACTTTGGGGTGTGGCCCGCTCGTACCCGTGGGCCACACCAAAGTTGCTCTCGGCCCCGTTCACCAGGCGGGGCCGCGGGTGATGCGGCGGTCGACCGAGGGATCCGGCCGCTCTCGGTTCTCCCGGGCAGAGGGTACGGCGAGCTGCCCGGGAGAGCCCTGCGCCGAGGCCGTCTCGATCAGGGCTGCGGCTGGAATGCCCTTGTTCTGGAGGGCTTCCACGACTGCGCCGGTGAATCGATCCGGGCGGTTGCTCGATGCGTGCAGGTCGCGCAGATCCACGCGTCCTTCGGCCAGTAGGGCCAGCTGGGGATGCAAGGTCGCGAACGCGGCAGCGAAGTCATTGTCGGTGCGGCTGGTCATGGTGCCGTCAGGTTTGGCCTTGTAGACCTGCTTGCTTCCGTCCTCCGCGCGAATGGTGAGCCGTACGACGACGCCCGTACGACGTGCTTGGTGCAGCGCGTCGACCATCGGCTGGTACGGGTGCTGTTCGTCAGCACGAACGGTGACGCGGACCGTCGCCGGTCTCGGCGGTCGGGGCGCGTTGGCCGGATCCCAGCCGGCCAACGCAGGTTCACCGGCCTCCATCCTGGCCCGCATCGCGTCGTAGTCGCGCCGGAACATCGTCAGGTACGCCTCACCCGTCGCGGCGCGGTGCAGCGAATCGGAGCGAGTCACTCTGGGCCTGCCATGGCGGCCGACTTTGCGGCGGTCGAACTCCAGGTGGTAGTCGACCGCCACCTTGACCGTGACGACCTCTCCGGACTCGTACACACCGACCTCGTGTCGCGCGCCGACCGTGCTGCTGTCCTTCTCGGCGACCTGCTCGCCCTTGGTCCTGGAAGCGGTCAGCGCACCACCGGCGATGGTTCCGCCGACGGTCCTGGTGGTCGGCAACAGCCTGTTGCTCTGTTCGGTCAGCTGGCTGGTGTGGATAGCGCGGGTGTTCTCGCCGAGCTGGACTTTGCTCGTGTCGTCGGGATTCGAGACGAGCTCGAGCCCGGAAACCTCCGCTCGGACGCGCACCACCACGCTCCGCCGCGGATGCCCTGGGACCGGCAGCGGGACGAGCTCGTGGCCCGCCGCGTCGGCCATCTGCCGGAACGCGACGCTCCGGCCGGAGGCCCCGAGCGCGGTCTCGAGCGTGGTCTTGTGCTTGCGGGCGCCGGCGGCGGTGAGCAGATCCGGCCGACTGAGGCGGCGATAGACCGCCTCGAACAGCGTGTTCACCTGGGCGTCGCCGGTCCGGTAAGGCTGGGTGCCCTCCGCCAGGTAGTTGGCCGGCAAAGTCACCGGCCGGTGGTCGAACGGCCCGGCATCGGCCTCGGCCTCGGCGGACACCGGCCTGACCACGGACGAGGGGACGAACATGCCGAGACGCCCACTCGACTCCCGCCGGGTTGGCGAGGTCAGGTCCGGATCCCCGCCGGGCAGCCGCGACTCCTCGACGTCGACGATCAGCCGGAAGTCTCGCTCGACGCGCGTGGTGTTCAACCAGAACGCCTCGCTGATCCGTGCCTTCACATCGGAGCTGGCCGAGGTCGCCGTCGCCCCGAGCCCGGTGCCAACCCCGACCGACGCGCCGATCCCGACGGAGCCCGAGCCGCCGACGCTACCGTCGTACGACGTTCCTGCGGCGGTGTTGCGGCTGCGCTCGCGAAAAGCCCACTGCTGCACGAGATTCCAGGCGTCCTCACGCTGATCCGTCGCGTCGCCGCCCTCGATGGTGACCGGCCCGTCGAAGGCCAACCGGACGCGCACCCGCAGATTCCGCCGCATCCCGGCCTTGTCGATCGAGTACTCGCGGACCAGGCCGCCCGGGTCGAGCATGCTCTCCAGGTGCCCCCGGCCGCGTCGACCGGCGAAGTCGCCGTTGAGTGCGCTGGTGAGGACGGGATCGTCCAGCGCGGCCGGATCGTGGCGCTCGATCGCGGCGTACACCTCACGCAGCAGATCGGTGTCGTTTCCCTCCAGATCCTGCAGCGAGGTCCGGTCCACGAGCGCCGCACCCATCGTGGTCTGGTAGTGGTGTGGCAGTTTGACCTCGACCCGCTGGCGTGTGATGTCTTCGGCCTTGACCAGCACGTCAGCGAGCGTGTCGTCCGGAGTCGGCTGCAGACCGGCCACCGTCCGAAGTCTGTCCGCCAGTCGCGCCGCGAGGCCCTCGGTCACCTCGGTGTTCTCCCGCAGATACCTCCGGATCAGGGCAGTCGCTGTACGCCGCGGGACGGCGAGGTTCCCGTTCAGCAGTCGCTCGACCGCGTCGGACACCTTCGCCAACGGCAGGTCCAGCTTCCCCTGCCCGTACGACCGCAGCGCGTCGCTCTCCGGCACCGTGAGTACGACCGCGCCACCGTCCACCTCCACCGCACGGACGTCGGCGCCGCCGGCTCGCAGCTCAGCCTGAAGGACCAGATCTCCCCAGAACTGATAGTGCTGCCCGGCCCGGAGCAGGGTCCGCTCGACCCCGGCCGTGCTGGTCTCGGTGCTCGCCGCGGAGCTGCTGACCGTCTTCGTCCCACCCAGCGACAGGCCGGCCGCCGCACCCAGGCCGACGCCGCCGGTGAGGCCGGTCGTCCGGCTGGTGGTGGTGCCCGCTGTACCGGTGACGCTGTCCATCGTGGTGTTGAGGTCGGCAATGACGGGGTGACCGCTGCCGACGTACCGGAGGTTCTGGATCCGGTTGGTGATGCTCAGGCTCGAAGGGCGCGGGGTGAGGCCGCGGCGCGCGACGGCTTCGAGGAGGTCGGAAGGCGCCGGGTTGACGGCCAGCCCGGTGCGGAACTTGGCGGTGAGCAGTTCCGGCCGGGCGACCAGGTTGCGGGTGGCCACGAACCCGCTGACATGGTGCAGGGCGGCGCTGTCGGCCCGGGCCAGTTCGGGCACCGCCTCGGTCAATCGCTCGATCGGGTCCCGGGCGTCGATGTGCTGGATCGTTGCCGTCTGCAACAGCCCGGGATCGACCAGGCCGGCCACCGAGGTGGTCGGCTCGTCACCGCGATCGCAGAACTCACTGTCCAGGCACACCTGGGACCGGCCTTCGGCCGTCGCCAGCGGTTCGGAGTCGCCGTACGCCGTGACCTCGGTGATCTCGATCGTGTGCGGTACGTCGAAGACCGCGACCCGCGCGCCGGACTCGGACATCGACATCCGGTAGGCGGAGTTGGCCAGGCTCCAGCTGGAGAACCGGCCGAGCGGAGCACGGCCGTAGCTGGCCCCGACCTGCGCCGGCCCGAGGTTCAGACCGACCTTGGCCGACCACGGCAGGCTGCTCGATGTGCTGCCGGATCGCGCGACCGAGTTCACACCCATGTCGAGGTTGACGACGGTGTCGCTGTCGGTGAGTCCGAGCAGCTTGGCCCGGTCGAAGTCCTGCTTGACCGAGATCCGATAGGTGTGGACGCTCGGCGGCCGACCGGTGTGATGCCTGGTCAGATGGAACAGGGCACCTTCTTGCGTGAGGTGGTCGTAGCCGATCTCGAACCGCGGCTTGGCGAGTTGCCGGCCGATGCGCTCACGGTTTTCCGCCCGGCTGAGGATCAGAGCGTCGTCCTGCCCGGCCAAGTCGGCTGGCACCGGTTGGCCTGCCACGAGTGGGGGAAGCAGAGCGTCGTCGGACTGGTTGGCGAGGAACTCGTGCAACACGGTCTCGGCACCTTCGAACTCACGGATGATCGCCGGTCCCGCGCCGCGCAATTGCCCAGGCCCGTTGCCGAGCCAGACCGGCAGCCGAAGGTCCTCGTCGGTCTCCTGCGGATCGCCCCGGAGCAGCAACCGGCCGTCGGCTCCTCGGCGTGGGTTGCCGTCGGCATCGCGAAGTAGCGCACCCGCAGGCACCGGCAAGCCGTAGCGGAACGCCTCCCGCTCGACCATCCGTAGACAGACGTCTCCTTCGCCTGCGACGGTGAACGCTGCCTGGCGGTCAAGTCGATGGATGGTGACCTTGTGCCGCATCCGGAGCTTCATGGCGAGTGTCGGGCCTAGTCGGTGGCCACTCCAGCGAGTGCCCTGATCTGACGTGCTCATACCGTCGTCGGTGCTGGTGGCGCGACCGGCCCGCAGTCCCGTCGAAGTACCGGCGATCGTCTTGGACGTGCTTGTCGTCTGCCCGCCGACGGCACCGGAGGTGCCGACCCGCCAGAAGTCGATTCTGTGGTCGGGTGAGCTGTCGCTCAGCAGCTCCGCGGACTCCGGTTCCACGAACGTCTCCAGCTGGGCATAGGCCACCGGCCGGCCGCCGCTCGTGATGAGCCGCCACAGTCCGCCCGGCTTGGTGGACTCGTCCAGCCTGGTCATCGCGTCCTCGACCAGCAGGCCGCGGAGTCGGTCGTGGCCGGCGCGATCGAGCCGGCCGAGCCGCTCCCGGAGACCCGCGACGGCCTGGTCGCACAGCTCGGCCAGTCCGTCGGCCCGGGTCGCGACGTTCTCGGGCAGCGTCGTACGGCGCTTTTCCGGCGATCCGAGTGATTGCAGCGAGACGGTCTCCGTCGGCGGGCCGACGGTGTAGGTCTCGCCATAGCCGAGGTCGAGTGAGGCCGCGTCCTGAGGATCGCCGGCGTCGACGGCGTGCGTCGGTGACCACGGGCCGCGCGCGGACGAGCGGATGCGCCAGGACCAGCGCGGTTCGGTCGAGCGGTAGTGCAGGATCTGGCCGCGGAGCACCTCGACCGCGCCGGTGAACATGAACTCCGTCGCACCGCCGCTGGTACTACGATTGCGGCCGGTATCGACCTCCACTCCGGGGGCGGCCAGTGCGTGGGGGAACGCAGCCGCCAGGCCCTTGAGGCTCACGCCGGCGGTGACCCCAGTAGCGTCGGTGGAGGTTGTGTTGATGCTGGCCGCGGCCTGAACCATCTGCCCGACCCAGGCCTCGTCGAAGCTGACCGGGCTGTCGAGGACCTCCTGCAGCTCGCCGAGGTCGAGCTTGAACTCGATCTGGATCAGGTCGTCGACGTCAGCACGTGGGTCGTTGCCGACGGTCAGGACCAAGCCGTCCGGGGACAGTAGCCGCCGGGTCTCTGCACGCAGGGCGCCGTGCAGCTCATCCGGCGTGAAGCGGTACGGCGCTTTGCGTCGCGCCAGCGCGTCATTCAGCTGCCGGCACAGGACAGTGAGGTGTGGCAGCCGACCCGACGGGAGCGCGTTGTGCTGGACGATCGTGGCCGGCATCGTGGCGGGCGCAGCCGCGATCGCTCTGTGCCGCTCGGCCGAGGCAAACTTGCTCGCCGCCCGGAGACGCAGCTTGCGGGCCCGCTCACCCGCGGCCTCGTCCCGGCACGCTTCCTGCTCATCAGCGGCCCTGAGCAACTCCTCTGCCGCAGCCACAGCAGCAGCCGCGCTCGCAGCCCGAGCCACAGCTCGAGTTGCAGCCCGAGCTGCAGCCTGACTCGCGGCCTGGTGCGCATGCTGAACGGCCGCCGCCTGCAGATCGCTGACTTGACGGTCCGCGCGCGTCTCCACCGGCTGGAAGGCCGGCGGAGGATGACCACGGCGGCTGATGGCCCGCTCCAGGTCGTCCTCGATGGACCCCAGTTCGCCGCCCTCCTGACTCTCCTGCCACGCTCGATGTGATAGTTCATTGTCGGCTATCTCAACTGAAGAACTGCACTATTAGTCCATTGATCCGCATCGTGGACATAGTCCAGTGGCCCGGTTGCCTTCGGGAAGAATTGTTGCTGTGACGGCTTACCGTGCGGACGACGAGCGTTATCAGCGGATCGAGTACCGGCGGGCCGGCCGGTCCGGGCTCGTACTCCCGGCGTTGTCGCTGGGGCTCTGGCAGAAGTTCGGGGCGGACTACCCGTCCGATCGGCAGCGCGAGATCGTGCTGCACGCGTTCGACCTCGGCATCACCCACTTCGACAACGCGAACCGCTACGGTCCGCCGTTCCGGGCTGCCGAGACCTTCTTCGGGCAGGTCCTCCGCACCGACCTCGCGCCGTACCGCGACGAGCTGATCCTGACCACGAAGGCCGGCAACCCGATCGGCCCGAGCCCTTACCTGCAAGGCGGATCACGCAAGTCGCTGCTGACGTCGCTCGACCACAGTCTGCGCGACCTCGGCACCGACTACGTCGACATCTTCTACCATCACCGTGCCGATCCCTCGACCCCGCTCGAGGAGACCGTCGGTGCGCTGGTGACCGCGATCCAGCAGGGCAAAGCGCTGTACGTCGGGGTTTCGAATTACCCGACCGATCGAGCCCACGAGGCGGCCGAGCTGTTGCGGGCTGCCGGCGTACCGCTGCTGGTGCATCAACCGCGGTACTCGATCTTCGACCGGACGCCGGAGACCAGTGGGCTGCTCGAGCTCGCGGCGACCGACGGGTTCGGACTCGTTGCCTATAGCCCCTTGGCGCAGGGACTGCTGACCGACAAGTACCTCGACGGGAACATCCCGGCCGATGCGCGTGCGGCCGCGTCCGCTTTCCTCAAGCCCGATCAGATCAACGACGTCTACCGCGAACGGGCCACCGCGCTGAACAAGCTCGCCGGTGAACGCGGTCAATCGCTCGCGCAACTCGCGCTGCAGTGGGTGCTGCGCCGGCCGGAGATCACGACCGCACTGATCGGCGCGAGCTCGACCGCGCAGCTGGACCACAACGTCGCCGCTCTCGCCTTCCCGCCGCTGACCGACGAAGATCTCGCCGAGATCGATCGCCATGGCATCCATGGCACCGCCCAGCGGACCTGATCCCCAGGAGAGACATGACCTCGCCAGACACGTCGTTCCGGCTCCGGTACGGCTCGGAGCTGCCGTTCGATCCACCCTCGGTGTGGTCGGAGGTGATCGCCCGTCAGCTCGACCACCGCTCGGTGCGTAGCTACCGTCCCGATCCCGTCTCCGACGAGGCCCTGACCGCGCTGGTCGCCGCGGCGCAGTCAGCACCGACCTCGGGCAATCTGCAGTTGTGGAGCGTCGTCGCCGTCCGCGAGGACGACCGCCGGACCCGGCTCGCGACCCTTGCCGGTGATCAGGACTTCATCCGGCAGGCGCCGCTGTTCCTGATCTGGCTGGCCGATCTGGCCCGCGCCCGGCAGGTGACGACCGAGCTCGGGGCCGCGACCGCGGAGGGCGCCGACTTTGTGGAGGCCGCCGTACTGGCGTTCGTCGATGTCGCGCTCGCTGCCCAGAACGCTTCGCTGGCGGCCGAGTCACTGGGGCTCGGGACGGTGTTCGTCGGCGCGATCCGCAACCGCCCGCTCGATGTCGCCGCCGAACTCGGCCTGCCGCCGCACGTCTTCCCGGTGTTCGGGCTGACGGTCGGTCATCCGGACCGGATCGCCGAGACCGCGGTCAAACCGCGCCTCCCACAGCAGGCCGTTCTCCATCACGAGCGCTACGAGCTGGGTCCGCAGGCAGCCCAGGTCGAGGCCTACGAGGCGACCCTGAACGACTTCTACTCCCGCGCCGGCCTACGCGCCGGCTGGATCGACCGAGTCGCCACCCGCTTCGGCAGCATCACTGGCCTCAACGGTCGGGAACACCTCCGCCAAGCCCTCAACACCCAAGGCTTCCCCCTCCGTTGAGGGTGGACGTGAAGGTGTGTTCGAAGCAGGTGCTGTCGGCGGTGTAGCCGACCAGTTGAGGTGTGCCACTGGGAGTGTCGATCGTGCGGCCTGAGGAAGGCCCGTCGAGGACGACGGAGACGGGGCGCAGGCGGTAGCGGACGACATCGTCGCGTGGGCCGCGGACGAGCGAGGTGGCGGCGAGGGCGTCCCACCAGAACATGATGTTGAGATCGATGAGCGGCGGCAGGTCCGGCTGGGTCAGGATCGCGTGGACCAGCCGGGCTTCGACCGTACGGGCGGAAGCCCCGAGCCGATCGACGTATGCCTGGGTGATCATCACATGGTTCGTCGCGTCGAGTGGGACGATCCGGACCCGGCCAGCGGGCATCGTTCGGAACACCTGATCGGCCGCGATCGGGTCGATCCAGAGGTTGACCTCCTGGGTGTTGTCGAACCCTCCAGTGGTCGAGCCGAAGAGATTGCCCGGTACGTCGAAAGCCCCGCCCATCATGTAGAGCGACGCGATCCTCCGCGCGACCCCTGGGTTCTCGCGCAGCGCCGCGGCCACGTTGCTGACGGGACCGGTCGCCAGCACCGTCACCGGCTCACGTGAACTGAGAACTGACTTGGCGATCAGCTGTGCCGCGGTCAACGACGACGGCTGATTGGGTCGATCGGCGTCCCCAAGCGCTCCGGTCAGGACACGTTCGAAGGTCTCCCGCGCCTCCGGCGGGGCCGGATGCACACCAGTCGGTGAACCATCGGCCACCGGAACCCGGGGCAGACCGCACTTCTCGAGAATCGTCCGCGCATGCGTCAACGACCGGCCCGCCGTACCGATGCCGTTGTTCGTCACCGTGACGGCGCGCAGCTCGATCCGGCCTTGCTTGTGCGCCTGACAGAGGAACGCGAGCGTCGACCCGTCGTCGAAGTCCAGATCACTGTCGTACACAACCGGAACGGGCCGGTGCCCGACCGGTCCCGCCGTGGCAGCCGGGGCCAATCCGACGCTCAACAGTGCCCCAGCCGCCAGTGCGGCAACAGTCCTCCAGAAACGCGACGTCCGTACGCCGGGCATGGCTCGTGTCATCGACAACTCCAGGGTCGAACCGATGGAGGTGCCGAGTCTCGTCGACGTCCCTTTCAGAACGCTTTCAACCGGAATGGCTCAGAAGGCTGCTGCGACCGGGATGACGTCGGAGCCGATGCGCTCCAGTACGTCGAGGCGCGGGACCTGCGGGACCATACCGATGGCCGCGCTGAAGCCGAGCCCGTGGAGGCGACCGAGTTCGTCGATCAGCTCGCCGGTCTTCTCGCCGTTCTCGCCGGTATCGATCAGGTGATAGACGGTCTTGGTGATCTCGTCGTAGTCGCGGCCCTCGCGTTCGCAATGCTGTTTGAGCACGTCGAGCTTGTGTTCGAGATCCGGGGTGTTGAACAAGTTGCACGCCTGCGCGTACTTCGCGACCAGGCGCAGCGTCTTCTTCTCGCCGCCACCGCCGACCATGATCGGCGGATGCGGCTTGCTGAGCGCCTGCGGGACGTTCATCAGTCGCTCGGCCTGGTAGTGCTTGCCCTGGAACGGGCCGTCATCGGCCGACCACATCTGCAGCAGGTACTGCAGCGTCTCCTCCAGCCGCTCGAACCGCTCGGCGACCGGCGGGAACGGGAAGCCCAGCCCGCGCGATTCCTCCTCGTTCCAACCGGCGCCGAGCCCGATCATGCTGCGGCCACCGGACAGTACGTCGAGCGTGGTCATGGCCTTCGCGAGCAGGCCCGGCTGCCGGTAGTGCACGCCGGTGATCACCGTGAGCAGCTTGGTGCGTTCGGTGTGAGCGGCCAGGAATCCGAGCGTCGTGTACGCCTCGAGCATGTCGTTCTCCGCAGGCCCGACGCCGCGGATCTGGAAGAAGTGGTCCATCACCGCCAGGTAGCCGAAACCGGCCTGGTCGGCCGTGCGGGCGACGGCCGCGAGCTCCGGTCCGAGCGCAGCCGCGCCGTTCGGCCAGGTGAAGTCAGGAATCTGCAGACCGAGTTCCATCCGGGTGTCCTTCCGAAGTGATGTCCTCTCCACCTAACACCCGCGGGCAACCGGATTCAATCGATCGGCGCTCCGTGCTAGTTGTCCTCGGCAACCATCACCCAGCTGACCTGGATATCTGGGGATCTCGTCGGTGTGATGGTCAGGGTGATCCGGCCGTCGTCGCCGACCACAATGCCGCCGTACCGGGTGGCGGTGCCTGTGCTCGTGAAGAGTCGCTCCTGGTCGACGACCGTGCCGTTCACGGTGACCTGCGCGGCGCGGTTCGCCCACGGCCAGGGGTCGTAGTAGCCGGCGTGGACGGAGTACGTTCCTGGCGGCAGACCGGTGAAGGTGTACACGAGCGGCTCATGGTTCTTCGCATAACGCAAGGCCGTGTAGAGGTCGCCGTTCGCGTCGCCGGCCGGTGCGCTGTCGCCCGTGTAGCCCCAAGTGGTCCCGGTCGTGGGATCGACACCCAGCGGTTGGTCGGGCGCCGAGTTCAGTAGCGCCGAGAGTTGGGTCAGCCGGGTCCAGTCCGCGGTGGTGGCGCCGCCAGCGTGTACGACGTACCGCAGACCGTCGGGTACGACGAGCACCGGACGCGTGAAGGTCCGTCCGTCGGAGAGTGTGCCAGTGACCTTTGCCGGACCGGCCTGTGCGACATCGGCCGCATTCCAGGTCACGGGCATGCTGCGAGTCCGGGATCCGGTCTTCACGACGACTTGGGTCGGCAGCGTGCTGGTGCCACCGAGCGGGACGTGGTCCGGGATAGTGGTCTGCACGGTCCATGGCTGGTACGGCGCGAGATCGCCCAGCGACCACTCCTGGTCAGGCCCGATCGTGAGACTGCCGCCCTCGCCGAAGCTCATCGGCATCCAGACGTACGGCGCGTTGGCCAGCTCGTCCGGCGTCCATCGGTCACCCATGAACGCGAAGCGGTTCCGCGCGGGATCGATCGGGATCACCGACGTACTCTGCGACCTGTAGGTGTCGGCCGCGCCGGGCCCGGTGATCGGTGTACCACGGTCGGTCCAGCTACCCAGGATGCTGGTCGCGGTCGCGTCGCGCGCGGGATTCGGGTCCCATCCGGTCGCTCCGGACGTGATCAGGTGATAGGTGCCGGCGACCTTGAACAGCGCCGGAGCCTCGCGCTGGTTGCAGGCGAGTGTGCGGACGAAGTCCTTGCCCGGTACGGCGTTCTCCGGTCGGGCGGACAGGTAGGTGTAGGCGCGGTTCAACTTGGAGATGTACATCGTCCGGTTCTCTTCGGACGAGTAGACGATGTACCCGGTCCCGTCGTCGTCGACGTACAGGTTCATGTCCCGGGCCATCCCGCCGGCGGGGTCGAACGCGGGGGAGGTCCCGCACCACGGGACGGAGTCGCTCGGGACGCGGTTCAACCGGTACGAGTCGGTCCAGCGGAACGGGCCGAACGGCGAGTCCGAGATCGCGACCCCGGCTTCGGCTCGCGCGTAGGTCGACGTACTGGTCGGCGAGGACGGCCCGTCGGAGTGAACCCACATCACCCACTTGCGGGTGGAGCGGTTGTAGATCACCTTCGGACGCTCGAGGATCGACGGCGCCGCCCAGCCGTCGGTCCGGACGGCGTTCGTCGACAGGTCCCGCCAGACCATGCCCTTCTGGGCGGGCGTGTAGTGCTTGTAGAGCTTGGCGAAGTACTTGTCGGTCTCGAACTGGTCCTGCGAGCTCATCGCGCGGAGCGCGAGCCCGCGGTCGGTCCAGTTGTAGAGGTCGTACGACGAATACACGTGTACGCCGGGGCTGTCGAAGTAGCCGTTGCTGCGGTCCTCGCCGTACCAGTACCAGATCCGGCGACCGGTGTGGTCGGTCGCGGGCACGACCTGACCGCCGTGCGCCTGGATCACCTTGCTACTGCGGTCGAGCCACGGCTGACCGGGACGGAAGGAGTGGTAAGTGGAGGTGCTGCCGGATGATGCCGAGCTGCTTGGTGCGGCCAGGAAGGCGACTGTCAGCACAGCGCACAGGGCAATCAGGAGCTTGCGGCCGAATCGACTACGGGAAAGGTCCATGGGCGGTGTCCTCACCTCGAGCGGGGCGATCCGGGCATACCACCACGGCAGCCATGTTTACGCAACCATTGGTGCCCTGGTTACTCGTCCCGGAAGGGGCGTAGCTCGATTCGGCGGTCGCAGTGCTTCGACGCCTCGACCGCCAGCTCGCGTGCCGTGCCGAGATCGGGCGCCTCGAGAATCCACAGGCCGCCGAGATACTCCTTCGACTCGAGGTAGGGACCGTCGGTGAAGACCACCTCGTCGCGCCGGTTGTCGATGACGGTCGCGGCGCTGGGCGAGGCCAGGCCGCCGGCGAAGACCCAGTGGCCGTTCGCCTTCAGCCGGCTGTTGAACGCACCGACGGGATCGCCGTCGTGCTCGGCCGGACTGGCTGAGGTCGACTCGTTGTCCACGACGGAGAGCAAGTACCGCATAGCAATCATCCTTCCGGTTCGGGCCGCCCTCCTGGGCTGCCGTTCACCCTTGCTACGAACAAGAGCGACCCGATCCGACACCGCCCGCCAAGATCTCGTTCGCTACTCGCCTACGAGCGGGTCGGTGGGAGTGGCCCACCGGAAGTAGGTCGGGTCGTTGAAGGTGCCGGGGACCTTGCCGAGGCCTTGGATGACTGTCGCGGTGCCGTTGGCGTGGCCGACGGCGTACAGGTAGGCCGATTGCGTGTCTTTGTCGATGCCGAGCAGCAGCGTGCCCTGGTTGCCGCACTTCGTCGCAACGAGGAATTCGAAGCCCTGCCAGGTCCGGCTGCGGACCGGTTTGACCACTGGTTTCATCGGTGCCGTCGTCGGGATGTGGATCGTGTACAGGGCGCCGCCGCGGGTGTTCGCGAGGAACGTGTCGTAGGTCTTGGACTTGCTGATCAACGTCATCGTCTTCACCGCCGCGAAGCCCGGGGACGTGCCGGTCACCTGCCAACCTCCGCTGGTGGAGGTCCATCTGAGCAGTACGCCGTCGCCGCGCAGGCCGTACATCGCCGTACGCGGAACGGAGGTCCCTTCTCGATAGCGAGACTCCCCGAACGCGACGATGTCACCGTAGTCGCCGCCGTCGACCTCGCGGACGAACGAGCCCCGGTCGAGTTCGTGGCCCCCGACGAGCGTGTAGCCGTTGTAGACCACGGTCGAGCCGATGATCACGTGGCCGGCGACGTAAACCCCGCGCGGATCCGGGGAGGCGTACATCGAGCCGCTCAGCCGTACTTGACCGTCGAACGGATCGGCCGCGACAACATGGTCGTCGGTTCGCGTCGGAGGTGAGTTCGCGGTGATGCGCTGCGACCGGTGGTCGCCGCCGGCCGTGACCGACCCCAGATCCATCGTGCACTTGCCGGCGCTCGCATCGCGGGCAGTCGTCGGCACAGCGTCCGCGGCGCCGGGAAACAAGCCGGCGGCCAACACTGCGGCCGCACCCAGTACTACCGAGCTTCTACGAACAAGCCTGTCCTTACCGCGCATGACGCAACCCCTTGTGACCTGACCCCCCAGGTTGCAGGCTCCGTGCCGGCAGCAGATCGTTACCCGCTAGATGCGGCCAAGCCCACAAAAGTTGCACAGCCGCACCGAACCGGCCATCTCCTTGTCATGAGCAACTAAATGTCACCGGCCACCTTCATACCTGAAGGCAACCGTCATCGTTCTGAAACAGTCGGGCTGTCACCTTTTCTTCGTGGGATGCGTCAGTGTGGCGAACCATTTCGATCAGGATCAACGGAGAACAACACGATGACTGCCAGGATGAAGAATCCCGCCATGGTCCTTCCGGACGCGATGACGGGGATCCAGAACATCTACAAGGCGATGCACAAGGGCGGTGTCCCGGAGACCACCCTGGAGCTCGTGCATCTACGGGCGAGCCAGATCAACGGTTGCAGCCCATGCGTGGACGCCGGGGTGAAGAGCGCACGGAAGGCCGGTGAGAGCGACGACCGCCTGTTGCAGCTCGTCGCCTGGCGCGAGTCGGACCTGTTCACCGACGCCGAGCGGGCCGCGCTCACGATGGCCGAGGCGGCGACCCGGCTGGCGGACAACCCGGAGGCGGTGACCGACGAGATCTGGTCGGACGCGGCGGATCACTTCGACGAGCAGCAGTTGGCCGCGATCATCCTGATGATCGGCATCACCAACCTGTTCAACCGACTGAACACCACGATCCGTGAGCCTGCCGGCGCCACCTGGAACTGAGATTCACGGTACGCACGCGGCCGCCCCGGCGAGGATCCCCACTCCTCGCCGCGGCGTGCCCTATGTGCTCTCAGTGAGCGGTGACCAGGCCGGTGCGGTAGCGGCCGGGGGTGACGCCGTACTCGCGTTTGAAGGCGGTGGCCAGCGCGATGCCGGAGCCGTAACCGACCTGCCGGGCGACGGTGGCGAGCGGCTGGTCGGACTCGCGCAGGAGCCGGGCGGCGGTCGTCATACGCCACCAGGCGAGGTAGCTCATCGGCGGACGGCCGACCAAGGTGGAGAAACGGCTGGCGAACGCGGCGCGCGAGAGACCGGCGGACGCCGCCAGATCGGCCACGGTCCAGTCTCGCTCGGGCGCCTGGTGGATGGCGTCCAGGGCGCCGCTCACCGCGGGATCCTGCAAGGCGAGCGCCCATCCCGCCGCCGGGACTTCTTGGGCCTGCTCCTCGAACCAGGTGCGCAGGATGTAGAGCAGAAGCGTGTCGATGAATGCCCCGATGACCCCGGTCGCCCCCGGCCGAGGCGTCAACAGTTCGTCGCCGAGCAGGCCAACGGCAGCCCGGAGCGAGTCGCGCTGACCGAGTTTGGCCGGAAGGTGGATGACCGGAGGCACGGCGGTGAAGAGCGGATGTGGTCGCGCCGTATCCAGGACGTAGGCGCCGCACAGCAGAACGGTCGCCGAGCTGTCGACGCTCGGCGTCGGGACCTCACGGGCCGGATCGAACGGCCGGGCCGGAGTGTCGGGATGGTCGACCAGAGCGTGTGGCGCGCCGTGCTGGAGGAAGACGACGTCGCCGACTCCCAACCGGATCGGTGCGGCGTCGTCCGGCGGCAGCAGCCAGCACGAGCCCTGCAGTACGACGTGGAACGCGGCGCCGTAGTAGTCGCGGAAGTGCATCCCCCACGGGGCGGCGAGGACATGGCGCTTCGAATGCGGTCGGCCCGTGCGCATCGCGGCGATCGCATCGGTCAGTACATCCATACCAGGAGTGTAGAACGTCAAGACGATGAATAAGTCATCCAAGACAAACACTTATTGAGCATCCAGCGGACAGGTCCCTAGCCTGCTTGTTGAGGCTGGCCGCCGGGGCCGGCGTACCAGGAGGAACGAGATGACGAGAGCCGTTCGGTTCGATCGGCTGGGTGGGCCCGAGGTGCTGCGGATCGAGGACGTCGAGGTCGGCGATCCCGGGCCGCGCGAGGTGCGGCTGCGCGTCGACGCGATCGGGGTCAACCGGGCCGAGACCAACTTCCGCGAGGGGACCTACATCTATCCGCCGGCGCTGCCCGGATCAGGACTCGGGTACGAAGCAGCCGGTGTCGTCGACGCGGTCGGCGACGAGGTCGACGACTTCGTGCCGGGCGATGTGGTCAGTGCGCTGCCGACGTTCCTGATGACCGACTTCGCGACGTACGCGGAGATGGCGATCCTGCCGGCGCGAGCGCTGGTGCGGCATCCCGACACGGTCGATGCGCCGCACGCTGCGGCGACCTGGATGGCGTACTCGACGGCGTACGGGATGCTGCTCGAGTTCGGCGGACTCGCGCCGGCGGCGCCGGTCCTCATCACAGGCGCGTCGAGCAGCGTCGGGATCGCGGCGATCCAGGTCGCGAACAGCATCGGCGCGATTCCGATCGTGACGACCCGCACCGAGGCGAAGCGGCAGCGACTGCTGGATGCCGGCGCCGCGCACGTCGTCGTGACCGAGAGCCAGGACGTCGTGAAAGAGGTTCTCGCCGCCACGAACGGCGCGGGGGTGGCGCTCGCGATCGACGCGGTCGGTGGGGCGGGACTGAACACCGTGATCCAGACGGTCGCTCCGGGCGGCTCGCTGGTCGTCTACGGCTGGCTGGATCCGGCGCCGATGCCGTTGCCGGTGCATCCCGATTTCCGTGCGCGCAACGTTCGTACGTACGCCTTCACCGAGGTCACCATGGCCGACGATGCCCGGCTCGAGCGGGCGAAGCGGTTCGTCACCGCGGGGCTTCGCTCCGGGGCGCTGTCGCCGGTGATCGACCGCACGTTCGACCTGACCGAGGTCGTCGAGGCGCACCGCTACCTCGAAGCCAACGCGCAACTCGGCAAGGTCGTCCTGACCGTGAACCACAGTTGAGCGGCCTCCCGGAGCCTGGTCCCGGCGAGGTCCGGTGGCTTGCGGCGTATGACGCGCAGTTGCGTGGTGCGAGTGAGACCGGGCAGGCGCCCTCGAGTGTGGACGGGCCGGTGATCCGGATCGAGTTCGCGAATCGCGGGATGGTGAGTTATCGGTCTCTCGCCGGTCTGGAAGACGGCGAGGTGGACGCACTGATCGCCCGCCAGCGTGACTTCTTCGCGGCGAAGGGACAGGCGGTCGAGTGGAAGTATCGCGGCCACGACGTCCCGGTGGATCTGCCGGACCGGCTCCGTGCGGCGGGATTCGTCCCGGAGGATCAGGAGACCGTCCTAGTTGCCGACAGCATCGACATCGCAGATCGGCTGCGCGGTCGGGAGTCCGTTGCCGGTGTCACCCTTCGACCGGTTCACGATCGCGCGAGCATCGAACGGATCGCGGCGATGGAGTCGGTTGTGTGGGACCAGGACTGGTCCTGGCTCACCGACGATCTCGTCCAGCGCCAAGCCGCCGGGCAGATCGAGATTTATGTCGCCGAGGTCGCGGGGGAGGTGGTGTCCGCGGCCTGGGCCGTCTACAAGAAGGGCACCGACTTCACCGGTCTCTGGGGCGGTTCGACGCTCGCCGAGTGGCGTGGCCGGGGTATCTACAAGGCGCTGGTCGCGATCCGCGCTGCCCGTGCGGTCGACCTCGGTTACCAGTACCTGTACGTCGACGCGTCGGACGACAGTTCCCCGATTCTGCAACGCCTCGGCTTCGTCGCGGTCACCACCACGACGCCGTACGTCCATACCCCAGCCTGACAAGGAGATTCGTGTGAATCACATTCCCGAGCGGGAGATCGCCGAGCGGCCGACCGGCTACCAGGGACCGAACCTGAGTCCGGTCGGCCTGAAGCTGCTGCCACAGGAGCTGGCTCCGGGCGTGCTGGCGCTGATGGCGAACCTGCCGCCGAAGGACAACAACGGTCTGATCGTCGGCGAACAGTCGGCCCTGATCGTCGACGCGGGCATCACCTCGGATGTCTCGCGGCAGATCCAGGACCTGGCAACCGAGCTGACCGATCGTCCGGTGCGGTATCTGGCCAACACGACCTACCACGGCGACCACACCTTCGGGAACGCGGCGTTCCCACCCGAGATCACGGTGATCTCGTCGCGCTCGAACAAGGCGAACATGTCCGATCTGGACTTCGAGAAGAAGATCCGCTCAGGGAACATGTACGGCGACGAGGGGCTGCTCGACGCGGACCAGGTCTGGCGTCTGCCGGACGTCGTCTTCGAGTCGTTCGCGGAGGTCGACCTCGGTGGGCGGACGGTGCAGCTGTGGCACTTCGGTCCGGGCAACGGCCCCGGCGACACCGTCGTATACGTGCCTGAGGCAAAGATCGCATGGACCGGCAACTTCCTCTGCGCGGCTGGTACGGCGCACATGCTCCTGCAGGGCGGTCCGGAGCCCTACATCGAATCCCTGTCCGCGATGCGGAAGGCACTGCCGGACCTGGAGACCATCGTTCCGGGACACGGCCCGATGGGCAACGGTCCCGAGTCGATCACCTGGTTGATCGACTACCTGGATCGCCTGCGCGCAGACGTGACCCGGCTGCACGATTCGGGCCGCACGGTCGAGGAGACGATCGAGCAGTGCCCGTCCCCGTTCGACGACGGCCTGGATCCGCGGTTGCTCGCCGGGCTGGCGACGTACCAGCTGCCGCGGCAGCAGGTGGTCGACCAGTTCCTTGCCCTGTGCCACAACCTGCACAAACTCAACATCCTCGCGATCTACCGGCTGCTCGAGGCCGGCAGATCGCCCAAGTAGATCTGGACAGACCGATGACGAATGCGCAGCAGTTCCTCCAGCGATTCACCCAGGCCTGGAGCGAACCAACGCCGGCCTCGCTGAGCGAGCTCTTCACCGCGGACGCGACGCTGCACCGTCCGAACCTCCCGCAACCGATCCGCGGCCGCGACGCGATCCGGGCGTACTTCGAGCAGGTGCTCCGGGCGCGTCCGGACCTGAAGCTCGAGCCGCTCATGACCGCGACCGGCCCGGACGTTGCGTTCGTCCACTGGCGCCTGCAGGCAACAGCCGACGACGTACTCGTGGAGTGGGAAGGTATCGACCGCTTCACGCTGCAGGGCGATCTGGCCGTCGACGGCCTCGCCCACTTCGACCCGGCCGCCATCCGACCTGTGGCGGTGTCCTGATGATCGCGGTGTACGGCGCGACCGGACACACCGGACGCCTGGTCTCGGCCGAGTTGGTGGACCGTGGCGAGAAGGTGATCCTGGCCGGACGGGACGCCGCAGGCCTGGAGAAACTCGCCGCCGAGTTGGGTCCGCTCACCGAGGTTCGCGCGGCCGGCCTGGACGACGGCCAGGCGTTGCTGGCGGCAATGGACGGCGCGGCAGTGGTGATCAACTGTGCCGGGCCTTTCGCCCGGTCGGGTGGTCCGGTCGCGACGGCGGCCATCGCGGCCGGCGCCCACTACCTGGACCACGCCGCCGAGCCGCTGCATTCACGGAACCTGTTCGAGAACTTCGATGCAGACGCGCGGACAGCCAAGGTCGTGCTGAGTCCTGGCATGAGCCTGTACGGCGCGATCGCTGATCTTCTCGCTGCCACGGTGACCGAGGGGCAAGGCCCGGTCGACGCGGTGAGCGTCGCGTACGCGGTCAACGGCTGGCGAATGACTTCAGCCTCCAAGAACACGGCCACCCACCTGGTGAGCGCCGACCGACTGACCTACGTCGACGGCACGCTCCAGCTGGTGGCTCGCGAAGCGGAGACTGCGATCTTCGACTACCCGGCGCCGATCGGCGCCCGCCCGGTGCTGGTGAACTATCCGGCCGGTGAAGTGGTGACGATCCCGCGCCGCGTCGACACCCGGTCCGTCGGGGTGTTCATGACGGCGGAGACGTTCCAGGAGGAGACTGTCTTCACCAGCGAGGACATCGCCTCGGCCGATCGGGCCGGATCCGCCTTCACTGTCGTCGTGCGGGCGACGTCCGGTGCCGGGACGCGGATCGGGTACGTCCGGGGCAACGACATCTACCGGGTCGGCGCACTCGTCTCCGTCGAGGCGGCCCAAGCCCTTGCCGTCGGCAATATTCGGCTCGACGGTGCCCGGAGCGCTGCGGAGTTGTTCGCTCCGGCTGACTTCCTGCAGCGGCTCCAGGAGCTCGACTGCTTCACCGACGTACATTTGCGAGAGGAAACGGTATGACTACCTTTGTGCTCGTCCACGGTGCCTGGCACGGGTCGTGGGCCTGGGACCGCGTGGTGCCGGTACTGGAGGACGCCGGTGCGCGCACCGTCAATGTCACCTTGCCCTGGGAAGGCGCTCCAGGTCTTCACGACCATGTCGCCGAAGTCGTCAGTGCCCTGGACGGCCTGACCGCCGCGGATGACGTCGTACTGGTCGGCCACAGCTACGCGGGCCTGGTCGTTCGTGAGGCGGCCGACCAGCGGTCGACGCTGGTGCGTCAACTGATCCTGGTGGACGGTTGGGCGGCGAGTGACGGTGCCGGCTTGTTCGACCTGGCACCCGCGCCGTTCGTCGACGCCGTCCGGCGCAGTGCCGAGGCGAACGCGGACAATCGCTACATCCCCGCCCCGGCCGCGGGTGCCTTCGGTATCACCGATCCCGGCGACGTCGACTGGTTGTCGCAGCGGCTGGTCCCCCAGCCGCTGCGAACGTTCACCGAGGCAACTCGGCTGACCGGCGCCGTCGATCAGATCCCTGGCACCGCCATCTACTGCCGGCCGCAGGTGTATCAGTTCGAGCAGTTCGCGAAGGAGATCGGTTACCGGACCGTCCCCATCGACGGTCCGCACAACGTGATGCTCACCCACCCGCATGAGCTGACCGCCCTTCTGCTCGACGTTCATCCGGCTACGACTGGTGATCGGTCGATCGGCTGAAGGCCAGTAGCGCGACGAGGGCACCGACCAGATAGAGCCCGCCGCCGACCAGCAGGCCGCTCGTGTACCCGCTGGTCAATGCCTCAGGCAACGAGTTGCCGGCGGTCCTGTCCTCGGTGACCTTCGTCGCCACGGAGGCCAGGACGGCGAGACCGACCGCACCACCGATCTGCTGGCTCGTGTTGATCAGTCCGGACGCGACACCTGTGTCGCGGGCCTCGACGTCGCGGACCCCGGCGATCGTGATCGCGACGATGACCATACCGAGACCGGCACCGGCGACCAGCTGGGCCGGCAGCAGTACGGCGAACGCGTTCTGCGACGGGCTCAGCAAAGTGAAACAGCCCATGCCGGCCGCGGCCAGCAACATCCCGATGACCGACACCGTGCGTACAGACGTCTTCGCCATCAAGCTAGGACCGATCGCACCCGCGCCGACGCCCATACCGGCCGCGAACGGCAGGTAGGCGACCCCGGTCAGCATCGGCGAGTACTCCTTCACCACCTGCATGTACAGAGTGAGGAAGTAGAACGTGGCCAGCATGCCGGCGCCCATCAGCAGCATGACGACGTTGGCGCCGGCCCGGCCACGGTCGGCCAATACAGCAGGCGGGACCATCGGGTTCGTGCCGAAGCGCTGCAGGAGCGTGAACGCGGTCAGCAGGACGACCGCGACCCCAGCCGATACCAGTACGACGGGAGCTGTCCAGCCGTCCTGGTTCGCCTTGTTGACGGCCAGAACCAGCGCACCGAATCCCAGCGTGGCAGTCACCGGACCAGGGAGTTCGACACCGCTACGCCGGTTCGTGTCCGGACCGAACACCGCGGAGCCGGCCAGCGGTACGAGGGCGATCGGGATGTTCACGAACAGGATCCAGCGCCAGTTCAGGTACTCGGTCAGTGCGCCGCCGACGAGCAGTCCGACCACCGACCCGAGGGCACCCATCGCGCCGTACACGCCGAGAGCCCTGGTCCGTTGCGGACCGGCGGGGAAGGTGGCCGCGAGCAACGAAAGCGCGGTGGGGGCGATGATCGCGGCGCTGAGACCCTGCAACGCGCGGGCACCGATCAGAACGGCGCCGGTGGTGGCGACCCCGCCGAGCAGGGAGGCCGCGGTGAAGACGATCAGACCGAGGCGGAACATCAGCCGCCGGCCGAACAGGTCCGCGGCCCGGCCGCCGGCGAGCAGGAGCCCGCCGAAGGTCAGCGCGTAGACGGTGAGGATCCAGTTGAGATCCGAGCCGGCCAGGTGCAGCCCGTTCTGGATGCTCGGCAGTGCGACCGTCACGATCGTGCCGTCGAGCACGATCATCAACTGCGCGACGGCGATGACCAGCAGCGCCAACCCGGCCCGGGGGACGGGCTGGGCGGCGACTCCGGTGTCTTGCTGTGCAGACATGAGACCTTCCGATGTGAGGAGTTTGTCTTTCGCTGCACTGACGCGCCGGATCATCCAGAGGTATCGCGGCCCTCAGTCGCCGGTGAGTACGTCGATGTCCAACTGACGCAGGCGGGTGGGGTCGGCCAGGATGTCGATGGCAACGATCTTGCCGCCGGTGATCGTGAAGCTCATCAGTGCCATCGCCTGACCGTCCGCAACGGTGATCAGACCGGCGTTGCCGTTGACAAGGACCGGCAGCGGGAAGGCGGACAACCGGCGGAACGTCAGAGCCTGCCCGGCCACCTCGGCGGCGCCGTGGATCTCGGTCCAGCCGGCGCCGGCGATCAGACCGCGGTCCGCACGCAGTACGACGTCAGGATCGAGCAGTGTGACCAGCGCCGCGAAGTCTCCGTCGCGTGATGCGGCCTGGAACGCCTCGACCACGCGCCGTTGCAGGGCCAGATCGGGATCCGGGGCCGGTGCCGCCGTACGCACTCGGCGCCGGGCGCGACTGGCCAACTGCTTGGCCGCGGGGACCGTGCGCTGGAGGATCGTCGCGATCTCGTCGAACGGCACCCCGAACAGGTCGTGCAGTACGAACGCCAGCCGTTCGGCCGGCCCGAGCGACTCGAGGACCACCAGCAGCGCCAGCCCGACGGAGTCGGCGATCAGCACCTCGTCCTCGGGATTGACCGTCTCGTCCCGGCTCACGATGGGATCCGGGAGATGGGCCGCGTACGGCGCCTCCCGGCGGGCGGTGCGTCGACGCAGAAGGTCCAGACACACCCGGCCGACGACGGTCGTCAGCCAGCCACCGAGGTTCTCCACATCGCTGGTGTCGGTGCGGTTCAGTCGCAGCCACGCCTCCTGGACCGCGTCGTCGGCCTCGCTCAACGAGCCGAGCATCCGGTAGGCGACCGCCTTCAGATGCGGTCGATGCGTCTCGAATCCGTCCGCCAGGTAGTCCTGCTCGCTCATTGCTCACCCTTCTCCGTCGACTGTCAGAGACCTGACGGATCAAACCGGCCCGAGGTGACTGACCAGCTGTCACCTTCGCCGCCCGAGCTGCGTCAGTGCTGCGAAAAGGCCGATTTCGGCGTGATGACTGAGGAGCAACTCGAGATGGAACTGAACAGGAGAAGGGCCCTCGCTGTCGGTGCGGGCGTGGCGCTGGCGGCTGGAATCGATGGTGCTGCTTCCGGCGAGGCGATGGCCGCGGTGGGTCAACGGCCGCCGCGGGGCATCGACGACGAAGTGCTGGCCAGGCGGCTGGACGGTGACTTCCACAGTCACTTCGCCCGGGTCAACGGCGTACGACTGCATTATGTTGCCGGGGGCAAGGGTGAGCCGCTGGTGCTGGTACCGGGCTGGCCGGCGACGTGGTGGAGCTATCACAAGGTGATGCCGCTGCTCGCCAAGCACTATCGCGTGATCGTCGTCGACATCCGCGGCATGGGTGCGTCGGAACGCCCGGCCGGTGGCTACGACAAAAAGACGATGGCTCGCGACATCTACGAGCTGGTCCGCAGCCTCGGCTACCGGCAGGTGAACATCGCCGGGCACGACATCGGGGCGATGGTGGCCTTCAGCTTCGCGGCCAACCACGGCGCGGCGACGCGGCGCCTGGCGCTGCTCGACGTCCTGCACCCTGACGAGACCCTGTACAACCTGCCGATGCTGACCAAGCCCGGTGCCGGTGTCCACATGTGGTGGTTCGCCTTCAACCAGGTGAAGCAGCTTCCCGACCAGCTCCTGCAGGGGCGCTCGAGGTACCTGATCGACTGGCACTACGGCATCGGTCTGCGCAACCAGGACAACGTCACCGACGCCGACCGCCGCGTCTACACCTCCTGGTACGACGACCCGGACGCGATCCGCGCGTCGAACGGGTGGTACCAGGCCATCCACCAGGACATCGCCGACATGAACACCTACGCCAAGGTCACCATGCCGGTGCTGGGGCTGATCGCGGCCACGTCGCGCCAATGGTTCGAGTACACCCTGCCGCAGATCGCAACCGACGTACGCGGCATCATCACCGTCGACAAAGCCCTCCACTGGCTCTGCGAAGAAGACCCAACCCTGGTCACGAAGTCCCTCCTCAACTTCCTCACCTGACCAGAGGACGCCAGGTGATAAATCCATCATTGTTAACGTGCGCATTGTGCAGTGAGGATTTATCACCGCTCTTCCCGCCGGGCTCGGATGGTTCGCGCGCCACCTGTCCGCGAGCCTGAGATCCCTTCCGGTTAACGATTTCCCGCGCTGTACGGACGATGACTCGGTCAGTTGCCGTTATCAGACCGTGACGACGTGATGTCTTGCCGACATCTTGACCGATGTGTAAGTGGGCGCCAACATGTGAGCGCTAACAGTCCGATACGGGGCCCGTTATGCGGGGGGACATCTCTGCCGGAAGGGAAGAGTCTGTGAAGAAGAGGTTTGTTGCCACTCTGAGTGGCGCCCTGCTGGTGCTCGGCCTCGCGGCGTGCGGTGGGCAAGGAGCGGGCGGGACCACCGAGACTGCCAGTCAGAAGCCCGAGGACCTGACCATCGGCGTATCGATGCCGACGCAGACTTCGGAGCGCTGGATCGCCGACGGCAAGGCGGTGAAGGAGAAGCTCGAGGCGAAGGGGTACAAGGTCGTTCTGCAGTACGCGAACGACGACATCCCGACGCAGTCGCAGCAGGTCGACCAGATGATCACCCAGGGCGCCGACGTACTGATCGTCGCCGCGATCGACGGCACCGCGCTCAGCAGCCAGCTGCAGGCGGCGGCCGACAAGAAGATCCCGGTGATCGCGTACGACCGGTTGATCCGTGGCAGCAAGAACGTCGACTTCTACGTCAGCTTCGACAACTACAAGGTCGGCGTCGCCCAGGCGAAGGCACTCCTGCGCGGGCTCGGCCTGGAGAACGCGGACGGCTCGAAGGGCACCAAGACCGGGCCGTTCAACATCGAGGTCTTCGCCGGCTCGCTGGACGACAACAACACGCACTTCTTCTTCACCGGCGCCATGGACACGCTAAAGCCCTACCTGGACAACGGTTCGCTCGTGGTCAAGTCGAAGCAGACCAAGATGGAGCAGGTCGCGATCCTGCGCTGGCAGCAGGAGGCGGCGCAGAAGCGGATGGAAGACCTGCTCACCTCGAGCTACAACGACGGAGGCAAGGTCAACGGCGTCCTCGCGCCGTACGACGGGATCTCGCGCGGCATCATCACCGCCTTGCAGAACGTCGGTTACGGTACGGCGGCCAACCCGATGCCGGCCATCACCGGGCAGGACGCGGAGATCGCATCGGTCAAGCTGATCAACACCGGTGTGCAGAGCTCCACGATCTTCAAGGACACCCGGCTGCTGGCCGAGCAGGCCGTCAACGCGTCGGTGGCGTTCCTGGAGAAGAAGCAGCCGGAGTCCAACGACACCAAGTCGTACGACAACGGCGAGAAGGTCGTTCCGGCGTACCTGCTGCCGATCCAGACCGTCTTCAAGCCGGACATCCAGAAGGCGCTCGTCGACTCCGGCTACTACACGGCCGCCGAGGTGGTCGCCGGCCAGGCGAAGTGACAGCTGGGCCGGGCCCGGCGGCACCGACCGCCGGGTCCAGCCCGCGAGTCGACGTGGACGGTTCGATCGCGAAGGAGGACCCATGGTCGACGTACTGCTCGAGATGCGGGGCATCACGAAGACGTTTCCCGGTGTCAAGGCGCTCGAGGACGTCTCGCTCGTCGTCCGGCGTGGCGAGATCCACGCGATCTGTGGAGAGAACGGGGCCGGCAAGTCGACGCTGATGAAGGTGTTGTCCGGCGTCTACCCGACCGGGAGCTACGACGGCGAGATCAGCCTGGACGGTAAGCCCGTCCACTTCGCCGGCATCCGCGACAGCGAAGCCGTCGGCATCGTGATCATCCATCAGGAGCTCGCGCTGGTGCCGTACCTGTCGATCGCGGAGAACATCTTCCTCGGCAACGAGCGCCGCGGGCGCGGCGGGCTGATCGACTGGAACCGGACCAACGCCGAGGCCCGCGAGTTGCTGAGGTCCGTCGGACTGGACGAGAACCCGGTCTCGCCCGTGATTCAGCTCGGCGTCGGCAAACAACAGCTGGTCGAGATCGCGAAGGCGTTGTCGAAGGACGTGCGGTTGCTCATTCTGGACGAGCCGACCGCCGCCCTCAACGACGTCGACTCGGCCCACCTGCTCGAGCTGCTGCGACGGCTGCGGGATCGCGGGATCACCTGCATCATGATCTCCCACAAGCTCAGCGAGATCACCGCGATCGCCGACTCCACCACGGTGATCCGCGACGGTCTGACGGTCGAGACGCTCGACATGTCGTCGGGGGAGGTCACCCAGGAGCGGATCATCCGCGGCATGGTCGGCCGCGATCTCGACAGCTTCTACCCCGACCGGGTCTCCGCGCCGGGCCCCGAGGTGCTGCGGATCGAGGACTGGACGGTGTGGCATCCGGTCCAGCCGCGCAAGGTCGTCGACGGCGCGTCCCTCGACGTGCGGGCCGGCGAGGTCGTCGGCATCGCCGGACTGATGGGTGCGGGCCGGACCGAACTCGCGATGAGCGTCTTCGGGCGTTCGTACGGACGCAATATCAGCGGCCGGCTCTACCTGCACGGAAAGGAGGTCCGCGCCCGGACCGTCGCCGAGGCGATCTCCAACGGCATCGCCTACGCCACCGAGGATCGCAAACGCTACGGCCTGAACCTGATCGCCGACGTGCGCGCCAACGTCTCGGCCGCCGCACTCGGCAAGCTGGCCCGGGCCGGCTGGGTCAACGGCAACGAGGAGATCAAGGTCGCCGAGCAGGGCCGGCGCGACCTGAACATCAAGACGCGCACCGTACTGGACACCGTCGGCACCCTGTCCGGCGGGAACCAGCAGAAGGTCGTGCTGTCGAAGTGGCTGTTCACGGATCCCGACGTACTCATCCTGGACGAGCCCACCCGCGGTATCGACGTCGGAGCCAAGTTCGAGATCTACACGATCATCAACCGGTTGGTCGCCGAGGGGAAGGCGGTCATCGTCATCTCGTCGGAACTGCCCGAACTGCTGGGGATGTGTGACCGGATCTACACCTTGTCGGCCGGACGGATCACCGGCGAGGTGCCGGTGGGCCAGGCAACCCAGGAGAACCTGATGGCGCTCATGACGCAGGAGAAGGAGCTCGCCGGATGACCAGCACCAAACCTTCCGTGCCAACGGAACAGGCATCAGCAGAGAGCGCCTCCGCCGCCGCGCTGCACGTCGGCACCAGCGATCCGCTCACGCTGATCATGCGCAACCTGAGGCAGAGCGGCATCTACATCGCGTTCGTCGTGATCGTGGCGCTGTTCGCCACCCTGACCGACGGTGTCCTGCTCAGCCCGGGCAACATCACCAACATCGTGCTCCAGTACTCCTACATCCTGGTGCTGGCGATCGGCATGGTGATCCTGATCATCGCCGGCCACATCGACCTGTCGGTCGGGTCGATCGTCGCGCTGACGGGCGCGGTCTCCGCCGTACTGGTGATCCAGCACGGACAGCCGTGGTGGATCGGCGTGGTCGCATCGATCGCGGTCGGCACCGCGGTCGGCGCCTGGCACGGCTTCTGGGTCGCGTACGTCGGTATGCCCGCGTTCATCGTCACGCTCGCGGGCATGTTGCTGTTCCGTGGACTGACGTTGCAGGTGCTCGACAACGTCTCGTTGTCGCCGTTCCCGGGCGAGTATCAGAAGGTCGCCAGCGGCTTCCTGAACGGCCTGATCGGAGGGCAGGGGTACGACGCGTTCACGCTGCTCATCGGCGGGATCGCGGTGGCCGGGTACGCGGTCGGCGTCTTCCGCACCCGGCTGGCCCGGATCCGCTACGAGCAGCCGGTGGAGTCGTTCCCGTTGTTCGTCACGCGCGTACTCGCGGTCGCCGCGGTCGTCATGTACTTCGCCTGGCAGCTCGCCCACGCCCGCGGTCTGCCGATCGTCCTGATCATTCTGGCTGTCCTGGTGATCGCCTACGGGTTGATGACGAAGAACACCGTGTTCGGCCGCCAGGTCTACGCGATCGGCGGCAACCTGTCGGCCGCGATGCTGTCCGGGGTGAAGGTCCGCAAGGTCAACTTCTGGATCTTCGTGAACATGGGATTCCTGGCCGGGATCGCCGGCGTCATCTACTCGTCCCGGTCCAACGGCGCCCAGCCCGCGGCGGGCAACATGTTCGAACTGGACGCGATCGCGGCGGCCTTCATCGGCGGCGCGGCCGTGGCGGGCGGCGTCGGCACCGTGGTCGGGGCGATGGTCGGTGGCCTGATCATGGCGGTCATGAGCAACGGCATGCAGCTGATGGGTGTCGACCAGTCGACCCAGTCCGTCGTCAAGGGCCTGGTGCTGCTGCTGGCCGTTGCCTTCGACATCTACAACAAGCGCCGCGCCGGTGCCACCCGCTGACGGTCATCGGTGGGGATCCCTAGTATTTGCTTATGGTGAGAGCGAGCGAAGGTCTCGGACGGGCTCCGAGCATGACGGATGTGGCCGCCGCGGCCGGCGTCTCGCATCAGACCGTGTCCCGGGTGCTGAACGGATCGGAGCTGGTTCGGGACGAGACCCGCACCCGCGTGCTCGCGGCGATCGCCGAGTTGGGCTACCGGCGCAACAACGCGGCGCGGCTGCTCGTGACGAACAGGTCGGGCCGGATCGGGATGATCTCGGCGCACCTGGTTCTGCACGGGCCGAGCATGATCGCCGTATCGGTGCAGGACGCCGGCCACAAGGCGGGGTACGACGTCTCACTCGTCGCGGTCGAGGACTTCTCGTCGCAGTCGCTCCGGGAGGCGGTCGATCGCCTGCTCGACGAGGCGGTCGAGGCGATCGTCGTGGCCGTGGCCCATCGTGACGCTCTCGAGCAGGTCAGGTCGGTCGAGATACCCGTCCCCATGATCGTCGTCCAAGGGGTGAGCGACGGACAGCGGATGGCGGTGGGAATCGACCAGGAGGCGGGTGCCCGCGCGGCGGTGGAGCACCTGCTCGACCTCGGCCACCGCCATGTCGCCCATGTCACCGGACCACTGGAGTGGGTGGAAGCCGGCCAGCGGCGTACGGGCTGGCAGCATGCGCACGCGGATCGGCATGTTCTGCCGGGGCCGGAGCTGGCCGGCGACTGGTCGCCGAAGAGCGGGTACGACGCCGGACTGCGGATCGCCGAGGATCCGGACGTGACCGCGGTCTTCGTGGCCAACGACGGTATGGCGATGGGGTTGATGTACGCGCTGCACGAGAAGGGTCGCGACGTACCGGGCGAGATCAGCGTAGTCGGATTCGACGACGTACCCGAGGCGCCGTATCTCTGGCCGGCGCTCACGACCGTCGATCAGGAGTTCTCCCTGCTCGGCCGGCGGGCGGTCGAGCTGACCCTGCGGGCGCTGGCCGGGGAGACCGATCCGTCCACCGAGCTGATCCGGCCGTCGCTGGTCCTGCGCGACTCCACCGCGGCGCCGCGTCCGGCCGCTCGCGAGCGCTAACATTCAAGATCCATCCGCGGACTTCCGTCCTTGACAACAAAGAATGTTAGCGTTCACACTTTTGTCTCTGATGCTGCCTCCACATCATCAGAGAGGAACTGTGCATGAGCCCCGAAGAGCCCTACGTCGTCGGAGTCGACTTCGGTACGCTGTCCGGCCGCGCCGTCGTCGTCCGCGTCTCCGATGGGGCCGAGCTCGGTACGGCGGTGCACGAGTACGCACATGCCGTGATCGACGAACAGCTGCCGGGCACTGGTCCGCGGTTGCCACCGGACTGGGCGCTGCAGGTTCCCGCCGACTATCGCGAGGTGCTCAAGACCGCGGTCCCCGCGGCAACCGCGGCGGCGGGGATAGATCCGGCCCAGGTGATAGGCATCGCCACCGACTTCACTGCCTGCACGATGGTCCCGTGTCTGGCCGACGGCACACCGCTGAACGAGGTCGACGGGCTCGCGGACCGGCCGCATGCCTACGTGAAGCTGTGGAAGCACCACGCCGCCCAGCCCCAGGCCGACCGCATTAACGAGCTCGCTCGCGAGCGGGGCGAAACCTGGCTGCCGCGGTACGGCGGACTCATCTCGTCGGAGTGGGAGTTCGCCAAAGCGCTACAGATGTTCGACGAGGACCGCGCGGTCTACGACCGGATGGAGCACTGGGTCGAGGCCGCCGACTGGATCGTGTGGCAGTTGTGCGGACGCTATGTCCGCAATGCCTGTACGGCGGGTTACAAAGGCATCCTGCAGGACGGCCGGTACCCGTCGACGGACTTCCTCGAGCAACTCGCGCCCGGCTTCGAGGGGTTCGTCGCCGACAAGCTGGAACATCCGATCGGCCAGCTCGGGTCCGCGGCGGGCCGGCTGACCGCTGAGGCCTCGGCGTGGACCGGGCTGCCGGAGGGCATCGCGGTCGCCGTCGGGAACGTCGACGCGCACGTGACAGCGCCGGCGGCACAGGCCGTGGACCCGGGACAGATGGTCGCGATCATGGGCACGTCGACCTGCCACGTCATGAGCGCGGACGCGCTGCGAGAGGTGCCCGGCATGTGCGGTGTCGTCGACGGCGGCATCATCGCGGGTCGCTGGGGCTACGAGGCCGGCCAGAGCGGTGTCGGCGACATCTTCGGCTGGTTCGTCGACAACGCCGTACCGCCCTCGTATCACGAAGCCGCGGCTGCGGCGGGGGAGTCATTGCACGAGCACCTCACCAGACTCGCCGCGAGTCAGGCGGTCGCCCAGCACGGTCTGGTCGCGCTTGACTGGCACAGCGGCAACCGGTCGGTGCTCGTCGATCACGAACTCTCCGGACTGATCGTCGGCCAGACGCTGGCGACGCGCGCCGAGGACGGCTACCGGGCCCTGCTCGAGGCGACCGCGTTCGGTACTCGCGTCATCGTCGAGACCTTCGCCAGTAGCGGCGTACCGGTGAAGGAGCTGATCATCGCCGGCGGACTGGCCCAGAACGCCTTGCTGATGCAGATCTACGCCGACGTCACCAGGCTTCCGCTCTCGATCATCGACTCCGAACAGGGTCCGGCGCTGGGTTCGGCCATCCACGCGGCCGTTGCCGCCGGCGCCTATCCCGATGTTCCGACGGCGGCCAAGAGCATGGGCAAGGTCCGACGCGGTGTGCACCTCCCGGACGAGGAGCGGGCCAAGGCCTACGACCAGTTGTTCGAGGTGTACCTCGAGCTGCACGACTACTTCGGACGGCAGACCCGGCTGATGCGGAAGCTGAAAAAGATCCGGCGTACTGCTGTGGAGGAGGCTCGGTGAGCGCGATCGCGGAGGTCGCCGACACTCTCACCCGGCTCCGGACCGAGGTGTGCCGGCTGCATGCGCACCTGCCGGCCAACGGGCTGGTGGTCTGGACGGCGGGCAACGTGTCGGCCCGGGTTCCCGGCCACGACCTCTTGGTGATCAAGCCGAGCGGGGTCGCGTACGACGAGCTGACACCCGGCAACATGGTTGTCTGCGATCTCCACGGCCGGGTCGTCGACGGTGAGCACGCCCCGTCCTCGGACACCGAGGCGCAGGCCTACGTCTACAGGGAGATGCCGGACGTCGGCGGCGTCGTGCACACCCATTCGCCGTACGCCGTCGCTTGGGCGGCTCGAGGTGAATCGATCCCTTGTGTCACGACGATGTGCGCCGACGAGTTCGGCGGCCCGATCCCGGTGGGGCCGTTCGCGATCATCGGGGACGACTCGATCGGCCGCGGCATCGTCGAGACGCTCCGTGGATCGCGTTCGCCGGCCGTCCTGATGCAGAACCACGGTGTCTTCTCCATCGGGCCGACCGCCAAGGCCGCGGTCAAGGCGGCGGTCATGTGTGAGGACGTGGCCCGGTCGGTGCACCTGGCCCGGCAGCTCGGTGACCCGATCCCGATCGACCAGTCGTACGTCGAGCGCCTCTTCGACCGCTACCAGAACGTCTACGGCCAACGATGACGCAGCCCGGACCCGGAAGGACCGCATGTCTGTGAACACCACCGAGACCGTTCGAGAGGTCTGGTTCCTGACCGGCAGCCAAGGCCTCTACGGGCCCAGCACGCTCGAGCAGGTCGCCGAACAATCCCAGGCGGTGGCCAAGCGGCTCGCCGACGCGCGCCTGCCGGTGACGGTCGTGTGGAAACCGGTGCTGCTCGACGCCGATGCGATCCGCCGGCAGCTGCTCGAGGCCAACAGTGCGCCGGAGTGCGTCGGCGTCATCGCCTGGATGCACACCTTCTCGCCGGCGAAGATGTGGATCGCCGGACTCGACGCGCTCCGCAAACCCCTGCTGCACCTGCATACGCAGGCCAACGCTGCGTTGCCTTGGGCAACGATCGACATGGACTTCATGAACCTCAATCAGGCTGCCCATGGCGATCGGGAGTTCGGCTACATCCAGTCCCGGCTGCAGGTGCCGCGCAAGACCGTGGCCGGACATGTCGAGTCGCAGACCGTTCAGCAGCGAGTCGGGCACTGGGCGCGCGCAGCGCTCGGCGTCGCCGAACTCCGTTCGCTCAAGCTCGCCCGGTTCGGTGACAACATGCGCGATGTCGCCGTGACCGAGGGCGACAAGGTCGAGGCGCAGTTGAGGTTCGGCGTATCGGTCAACACCTACAGCGTCAACGAGCTCGTCGCGGCGGTCGACGGTGTTGCCGGTGCCGAGATCTCCACGCTGGTGGACGAGTACGTCGACACCTACACCGTCGCGCCCGAACTGCTGCCGGGCGGTGACCGGCACGAATCGCTGCGCTACGGCGCCCAGATCGAACTCGGGCTCCGGGCGTTCCTGACCGACGGCGGGTTCGGGGCCTTCACCTCCAACTTCGAGGATCTCGGCGGACTCCGCCAACTGCCCGGGCTGGCCGTGCAGCGGCTGATGGCCGACGGCTACGGATTCGGCGGCGAAGGGGACTGGAAGACGTCGGTGCTGCTGCGTGCCAGCAAGGCGATGGCCGTCGGCCTGCCCGGCGGTACGTCGTTCATGGAGGACTACACGTACCACCTGGTGCCGGGGGAGGAGAAGATCCTCGGCGCCCACATGCTCGAGGTGTGTCCGTCGCTCACGTCGGCACGCCCGTCGCTGGAGATTCATCCGCTCTCCATCGGCGGCCGCGAGGATCCGGTCCGATTGCGCTTCACCTCCGATCCTGGCGCCGGTGTCGTGGTCGGGATCGCCGATCTGGGCGATCGCTTCCGGCTCACGGCGAACGTCGTACACGTCGTCGAGCCGGACGAGGCGCTTCCGAAGCTGCCGGTCGCCTGTGCGGTGTGGAAACCGGAGCCGTCGTTGGCCACCTCGGCCGAGTCGTGGCTCGTCGCCGGCGCACCTCACCACACCGTCTTGACCACAGCCCTCGAGCGCGAGGTGTACGAGGACTTCGCCGACATTCTCTCCGTTGAGCTGGCCGTCATCGATGCGTCGACCACTGTGCGCGAGTTCCAGCGTGAGCTGCACTGGAACGACGTCTACCACCGGCTCAGCAGGGCCGGTGCTCGCTGATGCTCATGACCGAAGTAGGCAATGCGGTCGGTGAGCTGCGCCGAAGCGTGGTCGACCGCACGGAGCCTGAGCTGTCCCTGTTCATGACGGGCGTTGTGTCCGTTCGGCTGCCGGATGACCTGATCGGGCTCAAGCCCTCGGCGGTCTCGGCCGACGAGCTCTCGACCAGTTCGATCGTGGTCACGGACCTGTCCGGGCAGCTGCTCGACGGCGTGCTCGCGCCGGCGGCCGGCGGTGACGCGCACGCCTACGTGTACCGAAATGTGCCCGAAGTGCGTGGCATCGTGAACATCCGGTCGACGCTGGCGCTTGCCTGGGCGGGCCGAGGCGAGTCGATTCCGCGCCTGCCCGGGATGGCGCACGGGTTCGAAGGTCCGACTCCGGTCGGCCCGGCGGTTTCGAGCACCGGCGAAGCCATCGGCCGTGGAATCGTCGACACTCTGCTGGCGAGCGGATCCCCAGCTGTCCTGATGCGCGGCCAGGGGCTGTTCACCACCGGGCCGAACCCGGGCGAGGCAGTCCGACTTGCCGCCCAGCTCGAGCAGACGATGCGGACAGTCCACATCGCCCGCCACCTCGGCACGGCCGAACCCCTCGACCCCCACGCCACGGACTGGCTACGCAACCGCGGCACGCAGTGATCTAGGGCGGGGTCAGCTCGCGGGGCTTGTCATGCGCGGCTCCCGTGAGTTCGTCCGCGGTCGGTTTCTGTACGGAGTCGGCGAAGTAGAAGCGGGACAGCGCCGCACGGATCCGGTTGCGCCTGCGGTGCGGTCGTACGACGCCGTTGTCATCGGTGTGCGGTTCCGGCTCCACCGGCACGAGCCGCTCGCGGGCGGACAGTTCGTACGCCTTGTACTTGGACATCGGGGCGTGCGCTTCGGCGTACTCACCGCTTGGCCCGCGCACGATGATTCCGGTCTCGTAGCCATGCATCAGACGGTCGTTGTCGGCGCGCTGGAGTGAGATCGCGATTCTCCGGGTGATCCGGAAGGCGAGCAGCGGTCCGAGGAAGATCAGGATCCGGCAGATCCAGGTGATCGTGTTGATCGAGCTGTGGAACTGGGTGGCGATCAGGTCGTTGCCGCTGTTGAGCCAGAGGACGCCGTAGAAGGTGATCATCGCGGCGCCGATCCCGGTCCGGGTGGGCGCGTTGCGTGGGCGGTCGAGCAGGTGGTGCTCGCGCTTGTCGCCGGTGATCCAGGCCTCGAGGAAGGGGTAGAGGGCGACGAAGGTGATGAACAGGGGTGGGACGAGGAGTGCGGGCAGCAGGATGTTCCAGCTGAGCGTGACGCCCCAGAAGTGCGACTCGAATCCGGGCATCAGGCGGACCGCGCCGTC
Organism: Kribbella sp. NPDC051952; assembly: GCF_040680855.1. Classification (NCBI taxonomy): domain Bacteria; kingdom Bacillati; phylum Actinomycetota; class Actinomycetes; order Propionibacteriales; family Kribbellaceae; genus Kribbella; species Kribbella sp. NPDC051952. The sequence goes on along the minus strand of NZ_JBFAXQ010000031.1, from coordinate 24,350 downwards.
CAGCCAGCCCATGTACCAGTCCGGCTGCGACCCTGCTGTCACTTGGGCCGGGTTGTACGGGCCGTACAACCAGATGGGGTTGATCTGGAACAAGGCGCCCATCAGGGCGGTGATGCCGAAGACGACGAAGAAGAAGCCGCCGGCCTTGGCCATGTACACCGGCATCAGCGGGTAGCCGACGACGTTCTTCTCGGTCCGGCCGGGGCCGGGGAACTGGGTGTGCTTGTGGTAGACGACCAGGAACAGGTGGACCGTGACGAGCGCCAGGATCAGACCCGGGATGAGCAGGACGTGGACGGTGTAGAAGCGGGAGACGAAGTCGTCGCTGGGGAACTCGCCGCCGAAGATGAAGAAGCTCAGGTACGTGCCGATCACGGGTGACGCGAGTACGAGGCCCTCGGTGATCCGCAGGCCGGTGCCGGAGAGCAGGTCGTCGGGGAGGCCGTACCCGATGAAGCCCTCGACCACACCGAGGAACAGCATCGCGATGCCGATCAGCCAGTTGAGTTCGCGGGGCTTGCGGAACGCGCCGGTGAAGAAGATCCGGAGCAGGTGCACGCTCATCGCGGCGGTGAACAGGATCGCGGCCCAGTGGTGGATCTGCCGCATCAGCAAGCCGCCGCGGATGTCGAACGAGATGTTCAGGGTGGATTCGTAGGCTTCGGACATGTGCAGGCCCTTGAGCAGGCTGTACGAGCCCTGGTACTCGACGTCGGCCATGGAGGGCTTGAACCAGAAGGTCAGGAAGATGCCGGTGAGGATCAGGATGAGGAAGCTGTACAGCGCGATCTCGCCGAGCATGAACGACCAGTGGTCCGGGAAGACCTTGCGCAGATTCTTCCGCCCGATCTTGCCGATCCCGACCCGTTCGTCAACCCACGCAACCGGCCCGGGAAGTCCTTGCTCCGCCATCTGGTCGAGCCATCCTCTCGAGCGCAGTCAGCCGCACCGTCGACGACCCTGTCACCCCTACTTCCACCCCAAACCCCCCACCGGATGCAGTGACGTCCGTGAATTACGTGACGTCACCGCTTGGCTGGAGAAGCTGGGTGTTCAGTCCGATGGGGCTTTGTGGGGCATGAGGGCTACGACCGGGAGGCTGAGGACGGTGGCGGCGAGGACGACTATGAGGGTGAGCTTCATGGCGTGGTCGAGGCCCGCGGGCGCGGCGTGGAAGAAGGTCGAGGTGACCGCGGCGGAGCCGATGGCTGAGGCGAGTTGCTGGATGGAGCTGAGGGAGCCGCTGGCGCTGCCGGCCTCGTCGGGCTTCGCGTCGCCGAGGGCAACGGCCGGGATCGTGGCGAAGGAGAGACCGATGCCGACGCCGATGACGAAGAAGGCCGGGGCCAGCGACCAGAGGCTGAGGTCGGTACCGGAGTTGGTGATGAGGGCCAGGACCCAGGCGCAGCCGGCGAGGGTGACGAGCAGGCCGATGACGACGAGCCGGCGGCCGAGTTTGGCGACCAGTCCACCCATGGCGGCGAACGCGGCGGCGATGGTGCCGACCGTCAGCGGCAGGAGCGAGAGTGAGGCGTCGCGTGCGCTGGCGTGCAGTCCCTCCTGCAGGAACAGGGACAGGACGAAGATCAGGCCCGTACCGGCGGCGAAGACGACCAGGCCGACGAGCATCCCGGACGTGAAGCCCCGGTTCTTCAGCAACGAGGGTGTGATGAGCGGATCGGCTGCCGTGCGCTGACGGTAGGCGAACGCGGCCAAGGCAACGATACCGACGGTGATGGTGGCGACGGGGATGGTCGTCCAGCCGTTGGTGGAGCCGTCGATCAGGCCGTACAGCAGTCCGAACATGGCCGCGGCGAGCAGGCCGGAGCCCCAGCCGTCGATGACGGTGGACCGGTCGCCGTCGTCACGTGGCAGGAGCTTGACGGCCAGGACCAGCCCGATGCCGCCGAGGATGACGTTGGCCAGGAAGATCGGGCGCCAGGACAGACCGAACAGGTCGGCGCTGATGATGAATCCGGCCAGGATCGGGCCGCCGATGCTGGACAGGCCGAGGACCGGGCCGAACAGCCCGAACGCCTTGGCGAGCATGTCGCGGCTGAATGCCTTGGTCATGATCGCCATGCCCTGCGGGATGAGCAGCGCCCCGAACGCTCCCTGGACGACCCGGGCGGCGATGAGCAGCGTCGGGTCGGGGGAGAACCCGGCCACCGCTGAGGCGAGGGTGAATCCGGTGATGCCGATCAGGAAGAGCCGGCGCTGGCCGAACTTGTCACCCAGTCGTCCGCCGACCACGAGCAGGACGCCCATGGCGAGCATGTACGCCGGTCCCAGCCACTTGATCAGGCTCTCACCGCCGTTCAGGTCACTGGCGATGGTGGGAGCGGCGATGTTCGTGATGGTCGCATCGATCACGTCGAGAGCATCGGCCAGCAGCACCAGCCCCAGAATCGCCCACATCCAGCGACTCGAACGAGGGGAGGTGACTGTGCCCGGTTCTACGAGGGTGGTCATGAGTGGTATGCCTGCTTTCTGCCGTGGGCAACCCGCTCCGGGCGGCCTCTCACTGCTTCTACGAACACCCCGGACCTGATCCGACACAGGCTGAGAAAATGACAAGCGGTGGGGCTGTGAGAGGTGCCAGGATGCCGGGCATGGTCGTGCGCGCGTTGAGCTTCGGGACGGTGGCGGAGGCGTACGAACGTTTTCGTCCTGGCTATCCGGTGGAACTTCTCGACGTGGTGACGGAGTACGCCGGTGGGCCGATTCGGACTGCCCTCGAGTTCGGCGCTGGGACAGGCAAGGCGACGCGCGTGTTCGCGCGGGGAGGGATCGCGGTCACGGCGACCGAGCCTGACGCGGCGATGCTCGCGGAGCTGCGCAAACACGTGCCGGCAAACGTCACCGCCGTGCAAGCCGCCTTCGAGGACTTGCCGCTGGATTCGTCGTACGAGCTGGTGTATTCGGCTGCCGCGCTGCATTGGACCGAGCCTGAGGGCCGGTGGGCTCGGATGGCTGCGCTGGTCCGGCCGGGTGGGGTGTTCGCCTCGTTCGCGGTGCCGATCCAGCTGGCCGACCCGGACCTCAAGGAGGCCGCGCGGGTGGCACGTGCGCCGTACCTGGAGACCGACGGCGTTCCGTCGCCCGACGACAGACCGCCCGCGGACCGCCCGATGGAGTGGCCGGGCACGGAGCTCGAGCAGTCCGAGTGGTTCAGCGATGTCCAGCAGTCGGTGCTCGAACGGCGCCTGACGATGAGCTCTCGTGACTACATCGGTCACCTCTCGACGGTCTCGGCGTACGTGCTCCTCCCACCCGCCGATCGGGACCAGGTCTTCCGCCGAATCCTCCAGGTCCTCCCCGAAACCGTGGAAATCAACGCCGAAATCACCACCCACCTCGCCCGCCGATCAAACTTCCGGAAGGCCTCCGTCCGGAACCTGGTGTAGATCAGGGTGCATGGCTCTCCCCACTGATCTGGTTGCGCCCGTACGAATTGGCCGAGGCGGGTTTCGACGCCGTCGCTCCGGACCTGCGTGGGTACGGCGATTCCGATTTCGCGCCCGACGACTTCTACGACCTCAACGCGTTCAACGCCGACCTGACCGGCCTGTTCGACCAGCTCGGCTGGGACCGGGCGGTCGTTGCCGGTCATGATCTGGGCGCGATGATCGCCATCGACCTGGCGAACCGTCACCCCGACCGGGTGGACCGCCTGGTGATCCTCGATGACTCCATGGCCGACCTGGGTGAGGCGTTCGCAGCGGCTGGTATCCCGCCGACTCGCCCCAAGCCCGCCGTCTACGACTACCACCGTCTCCAAGGGCACCACGCCGACGCATTGGTCGCCGAACTGGACACCCCTGAGCGGCGGCGGCGCTACATCGGTGAGTTCTACGGTCATCGCCTGTGGTGTCCGCCCGATGCCTTCGACGAAGCGGACCTGGCCTTCCTGACCGAGCCGTACGGCGACGCGGCCCGGCTCCGGGCCGCGTTCGCCGACTATGAGGTTGTCATGGGCAACCGGTCGCTGTCGGCCCCGGAGCTGCTGGACCGGCCGGTCCAGCGGCCGGCGCTGGTACTGATCGGGGAGGACCAGGTGACCAAAGGCGACCACGCCGAACAGCGGTGCGCGGTCGCCTTTCCTGCGGCGGTCGGTCCGTTCTGGGTGAAGGGCGCGGGCCACTTCATGCCGTGGGAGCGGCCGGAGACGGTCAACCGGGCCATCGCCTCGTTCTGCGGTGACCTGCTTGCCGTCCGGAACCATTCCTAGCGGGGTTCGAAGTGGGTCCAGGTCTTGCCGTGGTTGGTGCTGGTGATGGCCTGGTTGCCGCCGTACTGCATGCCGTAGACGAAGTCGCCTACCGCCCTCAGCTCGCCCAGGTCGGTCGGCGGTGTGAACGACGCACCGGCACCAGGCCGGAGGAGTTCGCGCTCCTTTCCCTGATACAGCGCCAGCCCCGTTCCGTTGTCGAAAGCAACGGGAGACTGCAGGTACGGCGAGTCCCGGGTGGCCACCGTCGTCCAGTGTTCGCCCCGGTCGGTGGACAACCGTAGCGGCACCATGTCCTGCGGCTCGCGGGGCTTGCTGCCGGGGATCACCACCAGCGTCTTCCCGTCGGGGCTGACCCCCAGCCCGCCATTCGTCCGACCCGCGCTGATGACGGAGTGGCCCCAGGTCTTGCCGCTGTCGTCGGTCCAGTAGATGTTGCCGACGCCACTGCTCTTGGCGGCGACCATCCACCACCGTCCGGTGCGGTCGCGGAAGGGCTCGTAGGCATTGTCGATCCCGGGGATCTTCACCTCCCGCAGCACGCCGGTCTCCGGATTCAGCGCCCGTAGGGTGCCGTACGCCATCAGTACGTCGCCGGCGCCGAACTCGGTGGTCGGCGGAGCCCAGCGCAACCTCTTCTCGGTCCGGCCCTGATCCGTCAGCCGGACCATCACCGACTGGGCCCAGGTCGGATCGCTGCCCTTCATGCTCGTCGGCATCGACAGTGCCAGCGCCTCGTCACCGTCCCGCACCACGACGTACGGGTTCTTGCGCACCGGCGCGGTGGCCCGTACGCCGTCGCGGCTGAGCACCGCGGCGGACTTCCAGGTGTATCCCGGCTGGGATACCGCCCACACCGCGGCCCACCGCGTCGGTGTTCCGTACGCGATACCGAAAGCGCCGGCCCTCTTGTCGTGAATCACCTGCTCGGCCGCCTGGTCGAGCGGCATCGACGCCGGGTGTTTCTCGGTGCCGATCACGTTCCCCAGCGGGAGGACGGCAGCCAGTACGGCGATCGTCACCGCCGCGACGACTCCCGCGCCGGTCAGCGCCTGCCGACGGTGCCGGCGGCGGACAGCACGGCGCTCCAGTGCCTCGAACGGCAGCGGCTGGACGGTCTCCTGGACCTCCCAGGACAGTTCTTTCAGCTCAGACATGGTTGACCTCCTCGACGTCGTCGGCGAACTCGTGGACCAGTGGTGCCAGCCGGGCCCTGCCCCGGGACAGGCGAGCCTTGACCGTCCCCTCCGGAACACCCAGCTGTACGGCGATCTCACTCACCGGCAGATCGACGATGTGGTGCAGCACGATCGCCTCGCGTTGTTCGTAGGGGAGCTGCCGCAGGGCCTCGACCACCGCGACCCGGTCCGCGGACAGCCCGGCCGTCGTGGTCTCGGGGACACCTGTGCGGGAGAGCAACCCGTGGAATCGGGTCGCGCGACGGTAGTGCCGGCGTACGGCGTTCAGCGCGACTGTGCGCAGCCATGCCTCCGGGTTGTCGACCTGGGCGAAGCGCCGAGGTTTCTCGACCGCCCGGACGAACGCCTCCTGGACGGCGTCCTCGGCCTCGCCCAGATTCCCGCAGATCGCGAACAGTTGCCCGACCAGCCGCCGGTAACACCCCTCATACAGCTCGCGCACCGTGTCGCCGTCAGCCATCACCACTCCCAGATCGGACCCTTTTGCCTGCACGAGTCCTGGCGGAACGATCCGGTTGCATCACCGAAGCACGACGTCGATCGGCAGCACACAGCCTCTCCCGGCGGCTGCGGGAGCACAAACGACTTCTCAGACCTTCGCGACGACCAGCGCGGCTGCGCTCGGGAGTGGCTCGACGATCGGCGCGAGGCCGAGCTCGGCCAGGCGGCGGGCGGTGTCGGCCAACGGCCCACCGGCGATGATCACCGACTCTGCGCCGTCGGCGACGCAGCCACGGACCGCGTCGGCCAGCTCGCGGAACTGACGTTCGGGGTCAGCCGCGAGTACCAGGGGTTCGGACTCGGTCAGCCGGACGCCGGTGAAGGTGGTCCGGTGACCCCAGCGGGCGACCAGCGCCGTGAGCGAGTCCGCGAGTAACGGCGTACTGGTCGCCATGCCGAACCGGGATCCGTCCCGCGCGGCGGCGAGGATGGACGCCTGCCCGATCCCGACCACCGGCAGCTCCAGCTCTGTCTCGAGCCGATCCCGCCCGGGATCACCGATCGCCGCGACGATCACCGCGACAACGTCCCGATCGCCGACCGGTGCCGCGAGGCGGCGGCGGACGGCCTCGAGGACGTGGGTCTCGGCCGCGGCGAGGGTGGTGGGGTCGGCCAGCATCCGTGGACCGTGCGCGACCGTGATGCCCTCGACCGCCAACCCGGCCGTAGCCAGCTCCGGACGGACCAGCTCAGTCATCATCGCGGTGGTCTGCTCGTTGGTGTTCGGGTTGACGACGAGGACGGTCGGCACGGTCTCCTCCATCGATCAGGGCTCGAGGTCGAGCAGGCGGGCGGGGTTGGTCTTGACCATGGTGTTGATCTCGTCGACGGTGAACTCGAGATCCAGCAGCGAACTGATCAGCGTCCGCATGCCCTCGACCGGCGTCGGGCCGGACCGGATCCCGTAGTCGGTGCCGAGGACGAAGTGCTCGACGCCGATCTCGCGGATCTGTCGCGCCCACGGCATGATGCCGCTGAACTCCGGCGCGTTCGCGATCCCCGCGATCTCGTCGGCCCACTCGCGCTCGACGTAGTAGTTCGTCCGCGGCAGCCCCCGATGGAACATCCAGTCCGAGACGGCGCCCTCGAGCAGCACACCTTTCTCGGCGAGCTTGCGCTGCTGCTCGACCGTCATCCGGCCGCGGCACGGATGCGGTACGACGATCTTCGTGATCCCGGCGTCGAGAGCCAGGTCGGACAGCCGGATCGCCTCCTCGACCGAGACGTGCCCGGTGTTGAGGTGGACGTGCGGATGCGCCGCGATCAGCTCCAGGATCTCGGCCAGGTCGTCCGGCACCGAACCGTCGAGCGGGATCCGGATCGAGCGGTCGAGCTCCTTCTGGAACTCGGGGTACCGATCCTTGAACAGGACCGGCTTCCCGTCGACGTAGCTGCCCTCGTGGCTGGCCATGAAATGGGTGCAGTGGGCACCGAAGTGCACGAACCGCGCGCCGGCGCCGTACTGCAGTGCCGTCTTCACCGCCCTCGGGTTCAGGCCGCCGAGGACCGACGTCATGATGATCCCGCCGTACACGTCGATGCCGGGCACCTGGCGGGTCGTCAGCAGTGACGTGCCGCAGCTCATCCCGAGCGTGTGGTCGAGGTACATCACCGCTCGCATGCCGACGTCCCTGGCCTGTTCGGCGATCTGAAACGGATCGAGCCGGCCGGGACACGACCGCAGCCAGGGGCCGGCGTGCACGTGGATGTCGATCGCGCCCCGGAGCAGCTCGTCGGGAAGCTCCATCGAGCGGTTGTCAAAGGTCTCCGCGAGATCGGTCATGGAGTCCGATCCGTCCTTTCTGTGGTGGGTTCCTTGCTGATGAACGTGAAGATGAGCACCACCGCGACCAGCTCGACGCAGGCGATGATGACCAGCCCGAGAGAGTAGGAGTCGCTGGCCGACTTCATGGCGCCCAGGAACTGGGGCGAGAAGTAGCCGGCGAGGTTGGCGCACGAGTTGATGAGTGCGACGCCGCCGGCGAGCGCGGTGCCGGACAGGAAGCGCGTCGGGATGCTCCAGAACACCGGGATCGAACCCATCGTGCCCGCGGCCGCGATCGCGAGGCCCGCGATGACGCCGACCGTGCTGCCCGCATGTTGTGCGAGCGCCACCAGTACCAGGCCGGACGCGCCCACCGCCGCGGCGCAGGCCGTGTGCCAGCGCGCCTCGTGGCGCCGGTCCGACCACCACCCGTTGACGATCATGCCGAGCCAGCCGAACGCGAAAACGGCGGACATGATCCACCCGATCGTCGCGAGGTCGTCGAACCCGGCTGCCGCGACCAGGCTCGGCCCGTAGAACGACAGCGTCGCGTTGCCACAGATGATGCAGAACAGCGTGAGGATCAGTACCCAGGTACTGCGCAGCCGTAGCGCACCCCGCAAGGAGTGTTCGCGGCCTCCGAGCTCCGCGGCCTCCGCCTGCAGCTCGTGCTCGACATGAGCACGCTCATCGTCGGTGAGCCAGGTGGCGTTCCTCGGTCGGTCAGTGAGCAGGAAGTAGGCGAGCGCACCGAGCAGGATCGACGGCGCTCCCTCGATCACGAACAGCCACTGCCAGTCCGCATGACCGAGCAGCCCGTCGGTGTACTTCATGATGTAGCCGGCGATCGGGCTGCCGATCAGCAGCGCGAGCGGCGAGGCGGACATGCAGATCGCGACCGCCTTGCCCCGGCGATGGGTCGGCAACCAGTAGGTCAGGTAGACGATGATGCCCGGGTGCAGTCCGGCCTCGAAGGCGCCCTGGAGGAACCGCAGGACGTAGAAGTGCCACGGCGCGCTGACCCATGCCATCAGGATCGAGACCACGCCCCACCCGAGGGCGATCCGCATGATCGTCTTGGGTGCGCCGATCTTCTCCAGCAGCAGGTTGCTCGGCACCTCGAACAGGAAGTACCCGAGGAAGAAGATCCCGGCGCCGGCGCCGTAGACGGCCTCGCTCCAGTGCAGGTCCTCGAGCATCGTCAGCTTCGCGAAGCCCACGTTGACGCGATCGACCCAGGCGATGACGTAGACGAGCGTGATGAACGGGACGATCTGGAGCACCACGCGCCGGAAGATCCGGTCGCGCTCGGCGCTCGTCGTGGTCGTCGTCGACAGTTCAGCCATCGATCGTCCTCCCACGGCAGATGTCGCGGATGTGGTCGGCGCTGTCGGCGATGTAGCGGACCGTTTCGCCGTACCCGAAGGGCTGCGCGGCGTACGTCGCGAGGTCCGGCAACTCGCCGGCCGCGATCCGCGCCTCGTACTGGCGGACCAGGCCGAGGTAGGCCGCGAACTCCTGGACCGTCAGGTCGGGATGGGCGGCGAGGAACTCCTCCTCGTAGACCTCCAGCAGCCACTTCTCCGGCGGCCGCGGCCGGTCGTCGTACGACTCGTAGTTCTCGATCGTGAGGTTCAGCGTGGGGTTCGCGTCGAGGATGATCGGCAGCACCTCGGCGAAGTCCACGACGCCCGTTCCGCACGGCCGGAGCTGGTAGTAGAGACCGTCCTCACCATGGGCGAGATGGGCGTCCTTGATATGACTCTGGCGGACATACGGCGCGACCCGCCGGGCGGTCCACACTGGGTGCTCGATCCGGTGCAACGGGTTGGCGGTGTCGTAGACGATCCCGGTCACGTCCGGCCCCACGGTCTCCACCAGCCGGACCAGTTCGAACGAGCTGATCTCCTCGTGGGTCTCGAGGTTCACGTGGATGCCGAGGTCACGAGCGAATGGCGCGAGCCGCAGCAGGAAGCGTTCGATCGCAACCAGTTGCTCGTCCCAGGTGACGTCCGTACGGAACCGATCCCAGGCCCATCGCCCCCGGAATTGGGGCTTGAACAGTGCCGTCGACGACCACAGCTCGTAGCAGTCGATCGCCGCGCACGCCTGCATCATCCGGCGGAACCCGAGCAACGTGTTGCCGTCGCCCACCGCCCGCAGCTCGGGAGCTTCCGGGATCGCGAACGGGTTGACCTTGCCGAGCCCGGTCTCGAGATACATACCGAGGTCGTCCGCGCAGGCCCGGACGTTCCGCAGTTCGCCGGGGTCCAGCGTCGGGCTGATGTCCAGCACGGACCGGAAGAAGACGCCCTCGAGGCCGAGTTGCTGGGCGTGCTCGATGGTTCCGAGTGGACCGCGCTTGGCCGATTCGGGGATCTTGAGTCCGTCGACGCCGACCCGCGGGGAGGTTGGCCTGCTGTCAGGTGCCATCGTGTCAGTTGCCATCGTGCAGCTCCTCCAGCGAACGTCCGAAGGTCTCCGGACCGAACGGCACGGCCACGAGGACGACCGCACACATCGCAGCGACGAGACTCAGTAGTGCGACCGGTCCCAGCGAACCGAGCAGAGCTCCGGCCAGCGGCGGCAGCAGAGCGCCGCCGATCATGCCGAGGTTCGAGATCACGCCGATCCCGAACGCGCGCACCCGGGTCGGGTACAGCTCGGGGCACCAGGTCGAGATCGAGCAGTTCGCCCACCACGAGAAGAACTCGAACAGGAACCCGAGCACCAGGATCGCGACCGCACCGTGGGCCAGGAAGGCGAAGGCCAGCGCGGAGATGCACGACAACGCGGCGGCGACGGCGATGGTCGGACGCCGGCGGAACCGTGCGTTCAGCGACGATGCGAACAGCGCTCCGCTGACGGCGCCGAGGAAGATCACCATCGTGAACCAGAGGCTGGTCGCGATGGCGTAGCCCTGCTCGACCAGCAGGACCGGCCAGAAGGTGAGGAGTACGAACTGCGCCCCGAACAGCGACGCCGTACAGGCTCCGAGCACCGCCGAGTTCCGCCCGAGCTGACCGCGCAGGATTTCGGTCCACCGTACGTCGGCCCGCCCGAGCCGGAGGTCGTGCGGCAGATAGTTCGTCACGCTCAGGCCGTCCGGGTTCAACCGGCCGGACGCGAGCACGCTGAGAGACCGGTTCGCCTCGGCGATGCGGCCCTTGCTCAGCAGGTACCGCGGCGTCTCGGGCATGTGCCGACGCGTCCAGAGAACGAGCAGTGCAGGCAGGCAGAGCAGCGCGAAGACCCAGCGCCAGCTCGCCTCCGGTCCGCCGAGCCACAGCGGCAGATCGGGACCGATCACGCCGACGATCACGAAGCCGAACAGGTAGGCGGCCGGGTTGCCCAGACCGCCGGCGCCCACTTGCAGTAGTCCCACCGCCGTACTGCGGTACTGCGTCGACGTCATCTCCGCGAGCAGCGCCAGTCCGACGACGAACTCACCGCCGAGGCCGAGACCGACGATCCCGCGGCCGATCACCAGCACCGGGAAATTCGGAGCCAGCGCACAGACCAGGGCGCCGACGCTGTAGAGCGCCAGGTTGAAGTTGAACATGGTCTTGCGGCCCTTGAGGTCGCTCAACCAGCCGCTGAGCGCGGCGCCGATGTACATCGCACCGAACGTCGCGGACGCCAGGAAGCCGATCCCGGCGGACGAGACGCCCCACTGCTCCTTGAGCGACGGTCCGACGATGCCGACGGTGTTCTGCTCGATCACGTCGAAGAACGCACCGAAGACGACGACGGCCAGGATGACCTTGTGACTGCGGGTGGTGCCGATGCGGTCCATCACGGCCGCGAGCAGCAGCAGCGCCCGCCTGCCGTCGTCGGGCGAGCGATCGCCCGCTGTGCTCGTGGTCGGTGCGAGCAGGACGTCCTGCTCAGGAATCTTTTCTAGCTCAGCCATCGTGCGCTCCTGACCACTGCCCGAAGAAGGATTTCCGCATATCGGAAACTCGATTCCGATTTCCTAGAGGCTGAACCCGACCATCCCTAGTGTCAAGGAGTTGGCTCATGCAATCCCACAGTCGAGGCGTGCCGCCGAGGCGCTGAAACTGTAGAATCATCCAGGACTTGGAGGCTGCCTGTGCTGCTGTCGGAATTGCTCGACGATCTCGGCCTGCGGGTGCTGTTCGCCGCGCCGCACGCGCCCGCGCAGCCGATCGGCCGGTTGGTGACCACCGACCTGCTCGAGCCCGGCCGCTACCTGAGCGGAGGCGAGCTCGTACTCAGCGGCCTCGTCTGGCACCGCGGTCCCGGTGACAGCGAGCGCTTCGTGACCGAGCTGTCCGGCCGGAACGTACACGCCCTACTGGCCGCGCGCGAGCGATTGGGCGAGGTCCCCGACGATCTGGTCGAGGCCTGCCGGGCGCACGGACTCACGTTGGTCGAGGTGCCGGCCGAGGTCGCGTTCACCGATATCACCGAGCACATCGCTGAGCACGACGCCGAGAGCAGCCACTCCCGTACGTCGGCCAGCCGCGTCCGTCAGCGCGAGATGCTTTCCGCGATCGCCGCCGGCCGCAGCCTGGACGAGCTCGCCGACCGGGTGTCGGTCGCGTTCGGCCACGTCTGCCGGGTGCTCACACCGTCGGGCCGCCACGTGGTGCCGGGCCCGGTCGAGCTCGACGACGCGATCGTGGATGCCGTCACGGCCGGCTTCCTCACCGCCGATCGGCTACCGGCGCCGATCGAGACGGCGTCGGCGACGTACAGCGTGTTCCCGGTCGGGTCCACGCTCGGCCAGCGGCTCACCACCTGGCTGGTGGTCGTCGACGGCGACCTTCGCACGTGGGCACGCGAGGAGGTCGACGCGGTCGGCGAACTCTGCGCGATCGCGTCGCTCGACCGCTCCCGGCGCGACGAGAGCCAGCGCGCACTCCGTCCGATCGCCGCCGAAGCCGTAGCGATGGTCGAGGCCGGGGCACCGGAAAGCGACGTACTGGCAGGGATCCGGCAGACCGGCCTGGCTACCGATGGGCCGATGGTCGCCGTCATTGTGGAGATCTCGGGCAGTGGTCCGCCGGAGGGTGCGCCGGCGCTGCTTGAGGACCTCGCGCTCGCGGTCAGCCGACCCGTGGTGGCTCGTAGCGCCGACGGTCTGGCCATCGCGTTCTTCCCGTACTCATCGGACCTGCCGGACCTCGTGCGCACCGCGTGCTCCCGCTTCGAGCCGGGCCTGCTGCCAGGCACCACGCTCTCCGTCGGCATCAGCCGACCGGCAGAGGTGTCCGCGCTCGCGGACGCGTTGCAGCAGGCGCGGTTCGCGCACGGCGTCGCCCGCGTCGGCGGTACGCCGGTCTGCGTGGTGAGCGCGGAGGATGTCACGTCTCACGTACTCCTGCTGGCCGCGGTCCCGGCCGACGTACGTCGTACCTATGCGACCAGCGTGCTCGCTGCGGTACTCGACCACGATCGCCGTACTCGCGGCGACCTTGTGTCGACGTTGTCCACGTTCCTCGACACCGCGTGCTCGTGGGCACGGACCGCGGAGCAGCTTCATCTCCACGTGAACAGCGTGCGGTACCGGATCGAACGGATCGAGGAACTCACCGGCCGCGACCTCTCCCGCTTCCACGACCGCGTCGACATGTTCCTGGCCCTGAAGTCGCTGTGACAGCTCCCACCCTGGAGGATCGCACCAAATCCGAATAGTCCCCGGATCCGCCGGTTCTAACGGCTATTCGGGTAGGAGTTCGATCCAGCCGCGGACGTCGTCGGCGGTCTCGGTGGCGGCCAGATCGGGATGGTCAGCGGCAACGTGCGCGAGGGTCAATGCAATCACCTCCTCGTCGGTCGCTCCTTGCGCCGTGTAGCCGCACTCGCACCGCACCTGTCGCGTTGTCATTGGTCTCCGCTCCTGCCTGGGCGCTCCACGTTATCGCCTGGAGTGAGCGGCTCGGGAAGGGTTTACTGTCGATCCATGACCGCCCGGATCCAGCTCTGTGGATCGTTCGTCGTCGAGCTGAGGCCCGGGGTCACGACCACGTTTCCGAGTCGTCAGACCCGGGTGCTCTTCGCGTACCTCGTGCTGTCCCGGCCACACCCGGTGACCCGGGACATGTTGGTCGACGCGCTCTGGGGGGACACCTCGCCGACCTCGGCGGCAGCGGCTCTGAGTGTTCTCATCTCGAAGCTTCGGACCACGGTCGGCAGTGACTTCATCCGCGGCCGGACCGAGGTCGCGATCGCACTCCCCGATGACGTCCAGATCGACGTGGAGACAGCGTTCGCGGCCCTTCACACGGCGGAGTCGGCGGTCGCGATGGGGGACTGGCAGCGCGCCTGGTTCAGTGCGTTGACCGCGCAGTTCAACGCGCGGCGCACCCTGCTGCCGGAGGCCGAACTGGCCTGGGTCGATTCCTGGCGTCGACGTCTCGCGGACGTGCGCGTCCGGGCCTTGGAGGCCTACGCCTCGGCCTGCCTCGAGCTGGGTGGGCCGGAGCTGCCCGGCGCCGAGCGCGCTTCCCGCGAGCTCCTCGAAGTCGCTCCACTGCGCGAGACGGGCCATCTGATGTTGATGCGCTCGCTGGCAGCGGCCGGCAACACGGCCGAGGCGCTCGCGGTGTACGAGCGACTGCGACGGCACCTGCGCGACGAGCTCGGCGTGAACCCCAGTCGCGACCTGCAGGACGCCTACCAGGCATTGCTCAGCTGACGGGACCGCGCCAAGGTTTGAGAAATGTTGCGCCAAGGGAGCTCGTCGAGGCTGGCCTTCCGACGTTCCCGACGCAGCAGGAGACCATCATGACCACGCTAGAAGAGGCCGCAGCATCCACCGTCAGGATCGACGTACCCGGCTTCCGCGGGGAGCTCGTCGAGCCCGGCGATCCCGGGTACGACGAGGCCCGCGCTGTCTACAACGGTGCGATCGACCGTCGCCCGCGGATCATCGCGCGCTGCGTCGACACCGCCGACGTGATGGCCGCAGTGACAGTGGCACAAGCCCGAGGGCTGACCATCGCTGTCCGCGGCGGCGGCCACAACGCCGGTGGCCTCGGCGTTTGGGACGACGCGCTCGTCGTCGACCTGTCCGCGATGCACGCCGTACACGTCGATCCGGCTGAGCGACTCGTGCGGGTCGAGGGTGGCGCTGTGTGGGCGGACGTGGATCACGCCACCCATCCGTTCGGGCTTGCGGTTCCGAGTGGATGGGTGTCGTCGACCGGCGTCGGCGGACTCACGCTGGGCGGCGGGATCGGGTACCTGGCCCGGCAGTTCGGGCTCACCATCGACTGCCTGCTGTCGGCCGACGTGGTGCTGGCCGACGGCACGATGGTCACTGCCGACGCCGAGCGGCACCCCGACCTGTTCTGGGCGCTGCGCGGCGGCGGTGGCAACTTCGGCATTGTCACCTCGTTCGTGTTCCGCGGTCAGCCGGTGCGCGACGTGGTGGCCGGCCCGATGATGTTCGACATCAATCGCACCGGCGAGGTACTGCGGGCCTACGACCGGCTCCTCGCCGAGTCGCCGGAGACCCTCAGTGGCTGGTTCGGATTCTTCGAGGTGCCGCCCGCGGAGAGCTTCCCCGTCGAGCTTCATGGACGTACGGTGGCCGCGATCATGTGGTGCTACAACGGCCCGGCTGTCGACGTACCCGCGCTCCTCGCGCCGCTGCGTGCCTTGGAGCCGTTGCTCGATGGTGTCGGTGAGCTGCCCTGGCCCGCGCTGCAGTCGATCTTCGATCCGCTGCTGCCCGCCGGGATGCAGTGGTACTGGCGTGCCGATTTCGTCGACGAACTCACCGACGAGGCGATCGCGATCCACGTCGACTACGGCAGCAGGCTCCCGACGCCGCTGTCGACGATGCACCTCTACCCGGTGGACGGCGCAGCCCAGCGAGTCGGTGCCGGCGAGACGGCGTACGCCCATCGGCAGGCGAGGTATTGCCAGGTCATCGTCGGCGTGGATCCGGATCCCGCGAACCTGGAGCCGATGACCGAGTGGGCCCGTGAGTACCACGACGCGCTCCACCCTCACTCGGCCGGCGGCGCCTACGTGAACATGATGATGGACGACGAGGGACCGGACCGGGTCCGCGCCAGCTATCGGGAGAACTTCGAGCGGCTGGTCGAGATCAAGCGTCGCTACGACCCGGACAACGCCCTCCACATCAACCAGAACATCTCACCGAACGAGCCGCCGCGATGAGCCGGACCGTGCTGGTCGTGGGTGCGGGCATCGCCGGCCTGGCCGCCGCTCGCGCCCTCGGCCGGCACGGCCTCGAGTACCGGGTCGTCGAACGGCGACCACACCCTTCGACAGCAGGGCTCGGACTCAACCTGCCCGGCAACGCCGTCGCGGCTCTCGCGGTGCTCGGGGCGGCCGACGACGTCCGGGCCGCAGGTGTGCCGGTCGCGCGACGGGAGTACCGCACGGCCGGGGGCCGACTGCTGTTCGACGTCGACGAGGCGCGGTTCTGGTCGGGGACGGCCGGCTCGATCTGCGTCCGGCACCAGGTGGTGCTGGATGCCCTGACGGCCGGCGTCTCGGTCGACCATGCCGTGGCGGTGGCATCCCTGGAACAGCAGGCGGATGGCTCCGTGAACGTTCTCTTCGCCGACGGGAGCGAGGACCGCGTCGACTTCGTGGTCGCCGCGGACGGCGTCCACTCGACCGTGCGCTCGGCGTTGGCGCCCGCGACTCCACGGCCCTCCCTGATGACGGCCGCCAGTTGGCGGTTCATCACCGCGAACCCCGGCGTCGATTGCTGGACTGCCTGGACCGGCCGGGGTTGCACCTTCCTCCTGATCCCGGTCGCGCCCGGCGAGGTGTACGCCTACGCATCCAGCAGCCAGGGGGTGGACATCGCGACCCTTGCTCACGCGTACGCCGCTTTCCCAGAGCCGGTCACCCGCGCGGTCGCCCAGGCGCTCGCGGCGCCGGTTCCGCCGTACCACTCGCCAGTCGAGGAGGTCCGGATCCCGACCTGGCACCACGGCCGCGTCACCCTGGTCGGCGACGCCGCACACGCGACCGGCCCCGTCTGGGCCCAGGGCGCCGCGATGGCCATGGAGGACGCGATCATCCTGGCCGACTTGCTCGCCGAAACCGACGACTGGTCGACCGTGGGATCCCTCTGGGAACAGGTACGGCGTCCTCGGGTCGAGCACGTCCAGCGCGCCACCGACCAGCTGTCCCGCCTGGCACGCCTGCCATCCTGGCTGTCCCATCCCGTGGCCCCATTGATGGGCCCGCGTGCCTACCGAGCCACCTACGAACCACTACGGATTCTCAAGAAAACTTGACACGGTGTGTCAGTGATGGGCGCTAGTGTCTCCTCGCGATCGAGCCTGCTGTGGGCCCGATCAACAGGCGAGGAGAAATGCATGGTCGATGCGGCGAGCAAGCTGAGTGGTCTGATTCCTGGGGCAACCGAGGCGGAAAGTCTGCCTCCGGTCGCGGATCGGGAGGCGTTCCAGGCCCAGCTGGATGAGCTGCGGGTGCGGGAGAAGGTCCACACGCGCGAGGGCGATGCGATCGCGGCGGCCCGGCGGCGGCTGCCGATGGTCGAGGTGGATGCCGGCACCGAGTTGATCGGCGAGAACGGTCCGACGACTCTGCTCGACGCGTTCGGAGGGCGGCGGCAGCTGCTGACCTACTACATGATGTGGTACCCAGGCCGACCTGCGGACGAGCAGTGCGAGGGCTGCACCTGGAACAACACCCAGACCGACGAGCGCTCCTACCTGGAATCCCGCGACATCACTTACGCGGTGCTCTGCCAGGGTCCGTACGACGAGAGCCGCCGCTACCGCGACTTCATGGGCTGGACGATGCCGTGGTACTCGGCGCAGGCGTCGCTCGAGACCTTGCTGGTCGGCCGTTCGATCGGCTCCATGCACATTGTCTGCTACCTGCGTGACGGCGATCGCGTCTTCGAGACCTACTGGACGACCGGCCGCGGCGTGGAGGCGATGGACATCAACTACCGGCTCATCGACCTGACCGTCTGGGGACGTCAGGAGCCGTGGGAGGACTCGCCCTCCGGCTGGCCGCAAGGCTGGGGTGTCAAGGATTCAGCCGACCCACGGACCCGGTACGACGGAATCACCCGCGCGAACGGACGCCCCATCGCGCAGTGGTCGCGCCTCGCCGCAGGCCGATCCGACGACCTCGCCGGCGGCGCATAACCGCGGGGATCGAAGCCCGTCAGCGATCGGTCAGCGGTTCGTCAGAGCAACCGGGCATCGTTGACGGGCACAAGGTAATTCACGCCGACTGGTTCAAGCTCTCTCGCGAGCTCGGACGTGTCGTGGAGGGGTGGAATGGGGATGGCGGAACGGGCGGGGCGCAAGGAATGGATCGCGCTCGGTGTACTCGCGTTGCCGTTGTTGCTGGTTTCGATGGACGTGTCGGTGTTGTACTTCGCGGTTCCGTTCATCTCGTCAGATCTCGGTGTATCGGTGACCGAGCAGCTGTGGATCTTCGACATCTACGGGTTCGTGCTGGCCGGCCTGTTGATCACCATGGGTTCGCTGGGTGACCGGATCGGGCGGCGCCGGCTGCTGATCTTCGGTGCGATCGGATTCGGGCTGGCCTCGGTGGCAGCGGCGTACGCACAGAACCCGGAGCAGCTGATCGCGGCCCGCGCCATCCTCGGCATCGGCGGCGCGACCCTGATGCCGTCGACGCTGGCGCTGATCCGCAACATGTTCCACGACGCGGGGCAGCGGTCGAAGGCGATCGCGTTCTGGAGCGCGGTGATGATGGGCGGCATCTCGCTCGGGCCGGTGCTCGGTGGGTTCCTGCTCGAGCACTTCTGGTGGGGCTCGGTCTTCCTGATCAACACCCCGGCGATGGTGCTGCTCCTCGTGCTGGCTCCGGTTCTCCTGCCCGAGTTCAAGACGCCGGTCAAGGGCCGCTTCGACCTGTTCAGCTCGCTGCTCTCGCTGGCCGCCGTACTGCCGGCGATCTGGGGGATCAAGGAGCTCGCCGCGAACGGCCTCGAGATCCTGCCGATCGTCAGCATCGTCGCCGGTCTGCTCGTCGGGTTCGGCTTCATCCAGCGGCAACGTACTGCGGACCACCCGATGATCGAGCTGGCCATGTTCGGCAACCGGGCGTTCAGCGGCGCGCTCGTCGCCAACACCATCGCGACGCTGGCGCTGGTGGGCAACGCGGTCTTCATGACCCAGTACCTGCAGCTGGTGCATGAGCTGAGCCCCTTCACCGCGGCGCTGTGGTCGCTCGCGCCGTCGGTGGGGGTTGCGATGGCTGCCCCGCTGGCCGCCGTACTGGCGGGCAGGATCGACCGTGCTTACGTGATCGGGACCGGGTTCGCACTGGCCGCGGCCGGCTATGTCGTCCTGACCCAGGTGCAGGCCGAGACGCGACTGGTCGGCGTACTCACGGGTGCCGGGTTGCTGGCCGGGGGACTGGTGATGGTGATGTCGCAGGTGACCGAGGCCGTCGTGGGAGCTGTCGCTCCGGAGCGGGCTGGTTCCGCGTCTGCGGTGATGGAGACCTGCTCGGAGTTCGGCGGGGCGCTGGGGATCGCTGTCCTGGGGTCGATCGGCACAGCGGCGTACCGCGCCGACGTGCCGGCCGGCCTGCCGGCAGAGGTGGCCGGTGCGGTCCGCGAAGGTTTACCTGCCGCCACTGCCGCGGCCGCGCATCTGCCGGGACAGATCGCTCAGACCGTTCTGACCACCGCGCAGCATGCTTTCACCCACAGCATGAATGTGGTCGCGCTGGTCGGGGCCCTCCTTCTGCTGGCCACCGCGATCACCTCAACTCTCACGCTCCGCGGAACTGCTCAGGCTCAGGAGCCGGCAGCGGCACCGACTCCACTGGCCGATCCCCGCCCGTCGGTACTCGGTCAATGACCTGTCAGCGATCGGTCAGGACCGTCGGGCATGGTTGGAGCGCACAACGGATGAGCGGGTGATGCGGCCGGCCCATCACTGCCCGTCCCGATGGTGCACCGGTAGGTCGCCCCTCCGACGCGCCGGTGCACCATCCCTCTCGGTGGGCGTTTGCTCCCGCCTCGACGCACTGATTGGAGAACCAGTGCCATGAACCTCCACGGTGAGACGGTCCTGGTCATCGCCCTGGTGCGAGACGTCACCACGCCGGCGGCGGTCGCGCCGAATGAGATTGCCCAGGGCAAGAATGTCGCCGACGCAGCCAAGGTCGCGGGCATTCGGCACCTGGCGCAGTCGCACCCGTTGATGGCCTGATCCGGGCGGAGATGACGGTGATGAGCGAGCCGCAGGGGGTCCTGGTACCGGATCTGTCGATGTTGTCCGTGACGTTGGAGACGTTGCAGGGGGAGAGCGGCAGTATCGCGGATCCGCTGCGGTTGCGGATGCTTTCGTTGATGCACACACCGTCGGGGCGTGCCGCGTTGCGCCCGATGGTGACGCCACCCGGGCAGCGGCGGCAGATTCCGTCGGCGGTGGCGCCGCTGACACCGACCGGAGATCTGTCGATCGCGACGCAGGTGGACGCGCTCCGGTCGAACCACAACGACCGGCTGCGCGCCAACCTGATCGAGATCTACTCCGACCGGATTCCGGCGGTCTGGCGGGCGGCGGCCGAGCGACCGGCCCGCTGGTCCCGATCCCTCGGCGACGTGCTCGCGGACGTCTGGAACGGCCTCGGCCACGATGCCTGGAACCGATCCCGCCCGGCGATCGACCGCGAGCTCCGGCGCCAGGAGGACCTGGCCGGCCGCGGCGCCGCTGACGCGCTGTACAACACCCTGTCGCCCCGGATCGGGTACGCCGATGACGCGTTCGTACTCGACGGCCGCGTTCGGGTCCCCGTGAACGGCCGGCGGATCGTGCTCGCGCCGATGATCTCCGCCCCGGACTCGATGGTTGTCGAGAACAACGATCCGGTCGCGGTCGTGATCGGCTACCCACTCCCCGGCGCGCTGGCCAACTGGACGCGTCCGGCGCGTGCCGTCCAGGAGATCGATGACCCGCTGGCCACCGTGGTCGGCCGCTTCCGTGCCGACGTACTGCGCAACCTCGACCACCGGACGACCATGAGCGCGCTCGCCGCCAGGCTGAACTGTCCCCCGAGCAGCCTCACCCACCACTGCAACACGCTGGAAAGCGCCGGCCTGGTCGAACGCGTCCGCCAAGGCCGCTCGATCGCCATCCACCGCACCGCCCGGGGCGCGGCCCTGCTGGACGTCTTCAGCTGACGGAGCTCCGCAGGTCCGTCAGCGAACCGTCAGCGATCCGTCAACGCCGCCGGGCACACTGGTCCTGGGCTTGTTGCCTACAGCATGTAATTTCACCAGGATCGAAAGGACGACCTGAATGCGTTGGAAGTTTGCCGGATCCCGTCGGCGGATAGCGCTCGGAGCGGGTGCCGTCGCGACCGTCGCCGGGCTGGTGGCGGGTGGCGTGGCAGTTGCCGGCAATGCCGGCGCGGCGCAGACCGGCGCGACGGCGACGTCGTACCGGACCCAGCTGATCGAGATGCGGACCGCGGGCAGCAAGGGGTACTTCTACACCGCCAGCCAGTCCGAGTACCTGAACGCGCCGAAATACGGGATGAAGTTCACCGGCCAGGTGCCGGGGTATGTGGCGAATACGGCGATCCGCGGCACGGTGCCTGTGTACCGGCTGAAGATGAAGACCCGGGCGTCGTACCTGCTGTCGATCTCGGCCGCCGAGCGGAACAAGCTCACGGCGTCAGGCGCATGGGTGTACCAGGGTGTCGTCGGCCGGGTTCCGGTGGCCGCGGCGGCCGACCGGGTCAAGATCTATCGGGTCTCGAAGAGCGGCATCGGCTGGCGGGTGCTCCGCACTGCCCAGGCCGCGGCGTACGTGAAGGCCGGCTGGCACCTGGACGGCTTCATGGGCTACGTCTGGACCCACAAGTAGGGCAGCTCGCCGGACCGCTCTCGGGACGGGACCGGCGCGACGTCTCCGCCGTACGAGTGAGCCAACGAGTGAGCCAACGAGTGAGCCACTGTGCGGTGAGAATGGCGTCTGTGGAGTTCCAGGTGCTCGGTACGGTCGGGGCCGTCGGTGACGACGGCCCCGTTGGGCTGGGTGGCGGCCGGATGCGGACCCTGCTCGCGGCGTTGCTGCTGCGAGCGGGGCGCGTGGTGACTGTCGACCAGTTGCGTCTCGACGTCTGGGGCGAGGAATCGTCGTTGAGCCCGCGCGGCGTGATCCAGGCCGGAGTCTCCAGGCTCCGGCGGGCGCTGGGGGACACGGACGCAACCCTGATCCGGACCGATCCCAGCGGCTACCTGATCGATCTCGACGGGCACACCACGGATCTGCAACAGTTCCGCGAATTGACGGCCGCGGCACGCAAGGTCGATCAGCCCACGCACCGGATCGAGCTGCTCGACCGGGCACTGGGGTTGTGGCGAGGTGACCCGCTCCAGGGTGCTACCACCGGGACGCTCGTCGATCGTCACGCGTCGGCGCTCGCTGAGGAGCGCCTGGCCGCCGCAGAACTACGTGCGGCGGCCAGGCTGCACAGCGGTGCGGTCGATGCGGCGATTGCCGATCTCGCCGCGCTGACCACGAGCAGCCCGCTTCGTGAAGGGGCCTGGCTGCTGCTGATGCGGGCCTTTGTGGCGGCCGGTCGATCGGGCGAGGCGCTCGCCGCGTACGACGCCGTCCGTCGCGTGCTCGCCGACGAGCTGGGGGCCGACCCCGGACCGGAACTCCGCGACCTGCACCAGACGATCCTGGCCGGGGCGACGAGTCCGGTCGACAGCTGGCCGGTCCGCACCAGGCTGCCGTTGACCGTCGCAGGCTTTGTCGGGCGCGACGACCTGGTGCGGCAACTCCGAGCCACCCTCGCGGATGCCGACGGGACGCCGGTTGTCGCACTCTCGGGCTTGCCGGGCGTCGGCAAGACGACCCTGGCGATCCGGGTCGCCCATGAGCTGAGATCCACCTTTACCGACGGGCAATGGTTCGTGGCGTTGCGCGGCGGCGGAGGCGTGCCACGAGACCTTGCCGAGGTGTGCGGCGAGCTGCTGACCTACTGCGGGGTGCCTGCGGACGTCATTCCTACCGGGCTCGAGGCCCGGGCGGGTCTGCTTCGGCAGACACTGACCGGACGACGTGTGCTGCTGATCCTGGATGATGCCGGCGCGGACGGGGACGTGGAGTCGTTGCTGCCCAACTCGGTGGGCGCCGCTGTGCTGATCACCAGCCGGCACCGCCTCGGGGCGTTGGCGATCTCGGTGGGAGCCCGGTGCCGAACCGTCGATCCGCTGGCGCTGCCGCAAGCTCGTGACCTGTTGCTGGCCGCCGAACCAGGGCTGGCCGAAGGAGAGGCACTCGACGAGCTGGTCAGGTTGTGTGCCGGCCTGCCGCTCGCACTCCGGATCGCTGCTGTTACGGCCGCCGGCTTGAACTTGTCGACGTACGTCGCACACTTGCGTGACGGCAGTCGGCTGGATCGATTGTCGCTGGGGCCCGGGCACCTGGGCGGCGTCCGCGCGGCCTTCGACCTTTCCCATCGAGCGCTTCCACCGGCCGAGCGGGAGTTGTTCGCGCTGCTCGGACTGCACCCCGGCCACGAGTTCGGCGCCGGGGTCGCTGCGGCGCTGACGGGCCGCTCGCCCGCAGATGCCGCCGGATCGCTGAGTCGGCTGGCCGATGCCAGTCTGCTCATCCGTGTCGACGTGGATCGGTACGCCTTCCACGACTTGTTGCTGGAGTACGTCTGCGAGCAGGTCTCGAAGTACCCGCAGGCAATCGTCGCCAGGGCCCGGATGCTGGACTGGTACCTGTACTCCGCCGCCGCGGCGGCGGGCCAGATCTACGACAGCGGCATCGCCGGTATCAGCGATCCGCCCCCGACGGGACTCGTGCCCGAGTCGGTCGTGGGTGTGGATGCGGCGCTCGGCTGGTTCGACCGCGAGTGGGACAACCTCGTCGCTGCGGTGCAGTGGGCCTCCGAGCACGGTTTGGACGACCGGTGCTGGCAGTTGGCGGCCAGCTTGTGGCGGTACGTCGAGGCCCGGCGCCGCTGGCAGGATCACCGGACTCTCTTCGCCACCGCAGTCGACGCAGCGCGGCGTACCGGTCAGGTCCAGGGGCTCGGGGGTCTGTTGAACGACTACGGCAACGCCCAGCTGATGTCAGGCCATCCGGACCGCGCCATCGACGCGTTCGAGGAAGCACACGAGCTGGCCCGGCGGGCGAACGACAGCCGCCGCGAGGCGGTCGCGACCGGCAATCTCGGACGCGTTCTGCACCTCGAGAACAGGCATGCCGAAGCCGTGCCCTACTACCGTGAGTGCTACCAGCTCTGCGGCAAGACCGAGCAACCTCTGGGACAGGCGAATGCCATCACCAACCTGGCCTCGTGCCTGATGCGCCTGGGTGATCTGGACGGTGCCGAAGAAGCCGCCGCCGAGGGGTATGAGATCTACCGGACGTTCGAGTACCGCCGTGGCCTCGCCATGGCAGCCGGCAGTCGGGGCGAGATCCAACTCGAGCGCGGCAACTACCGCGAAGCCCTGGTGCATCTGACCGAGTGCCTGGACCTCTTCCGCCAGCTGGGCGATCCCAGCATGGAAGCCGAAGCCCAGGTGGTCATCGCCCTCACGCAGGAGAAGGTCGGCGACCTCACGGCCGCGCGGCTCGCGGCTGCCAAGTTCGTCCAGTTCGCCAACCTGAGCGGCGGTCCGCAGACCACCGAGGCGTTCCGG